>DATKDF010000243.1:0-3673 GCA_035512795.1 Vicinamibacterales bacterium | reverse complement strand
GTCGCCGGTAGCGGTGCCGCCGCCGAACCGGCGGCCCTGCGGCTGACGGTCTGCCTCGCCCCTCATCCCGACCTGGCTGTCCTGCAGGCGCGCAGCCTTGCGACAGAAATTTTCCAGGACGTCGGCGTCACGATCGTCTGGGACTCCCGAGCCGGCGCCTGCCCCGCCGATGGCATCCGCGCCCTGTTCTGGCACCGCACGCCGGACACGCTGCACCCCGGCGCATTCGGCCGGGCAGTCCCCGCCGACGGCACCCGCATCGAGATCTTCTACGACCGCGTGCGTGTCGCCGCGCCTGGTGCGCGGCTGCCGTCGCTGCTGGCCCACGTGCTCGCCCACGAAATCGCGCACGTCGCCCAGGCCGTCGACCACCACGCGCCCGAGGGCCTGATGAAGGCGCACTGGGTGTCGGACGACGTGGCGGGGAGGGTGTGGCGCACGCTGCCGTTCACGGCGATGGACGTGGAACTGCTCCGTCGAGGTCTCGGTGAACGGCAAGTCCGGTTCGGTGCCGGACGGCCGGAATGATCGGCCACTGCGCCCTCCGTCCTCCAGTCCAACCCTATGGTTCGAACACCCGCACGCGTCTGAGCAGGATGTCGCCGAGCCAGGCGACGAGCGCGAGGATGACGAGGAACGGCCAGAGCGCGCGGCGGGCGACGCGTGCGGCGCCGGCGGTGCTGCCGAGCGCCTCGGCCGAGGCCGGCGACGCGCCGCCGGTCGTCCGTGCGATCGCGTCGAGCAGCGTGCGATCGGCCGGCCGGAACCGGTACTCGGCCGCCGGGTCGGGGACGATCAGCCGCTGCCGGATCCCGGCCTCCGCCAGCGTCGTTTCGAGCGCGACGGTGTCCGAGGCGGCCACACTCACCTGCCCCTCATAGCGACCGGGGCCCGTCTGTCGGAGCGTGACGTCGGCCGTGTCGCCGCCGGACGTCCGCACCTGCACGACGGGTCGGAGCAGGTTCCTGAACAGGCCCTTGGGATCGCGCGCCTCGAGCCCCAGCGCGAGCGGCCGCATGCCACTTCGCACCGGGCCCTCGGTGACCTCGAGCACGACCTCGGGCGGGCGCTGGCGTTCGAGCGCGCGCACGACGGCCGCAAAGAACGGGCCGTAGCCGCGCCACCGCACCCAGTCGCTCGCCCACCGGTCCTTGACGTCCGAGGCGAACACCGCCGACCGGCCGAGACCGATCGGCCAGAACGCGAGCAGCGGATCGCCGTCTTCGGTTGCGAGCAGTTCCAGCGCCGTGTCCTTGAGCACGGTCGCCGTCCGGCCGCGCAGGCTCGGCGCGCGCGTCATGTCGACGCCTTCGAGGAAGCCCTGCGCCTTGACCACCGCCCGGATCACGCCCTCGTCGAACGATGGCGTCGCGGCGTCCTTGGCCTCCTTCACGAAGATCTGCGGCACCTCGCGCGCGTCCTCGACGACGTAGCTCCGGCCGCGGCCCCACTTGGCGATGTTCGTCAGGAGCTCGCGGTCGGCCGCCGGGCCGACGGCAATCGACGACACGGTGATCTTGGCCGCCACCATCTTCTCGAGCAGGCCCTCGTAGTCGTCCGGATAGGAACGCCCGTCGGACAGCAGCACGACGTGCTTGGCGCGTGCCCGTGCGTCGCCGAGCGCGACATAGGCCTGCTCGATGGCCGGGAAGATCAACGTGTGGCCGCTCGGCTCGATGGCCTTGATGGCATTGTTGATCATCTCGCGATGCTGACCGACGTTCCGGAGCGTGACATCCCAGTTCAACCCGTCGTTGAACGTGATGACGCCCACCGACTGCTCGTCGGTCAGCACGTTGATGGCCGCCTGGGCCGCCGCCTTGCAAAGCTCCATGACGACGCCGGCCATGCTCCAGGACTTGTCGAGCACGATGACGAGCGCGACCTCGGGCTCGTCCTTGCGTTCGAAGGTCACCGGCGTCAGCCGCTCCAGTTCGGTCTCGCGATAGCCCTCCTCACCGCCGTCGGGTCCCTCGCCGAACACCGACTCGCCACCGGCCACGAGCAGGCCGCCGCCGCGGTGCTCCACCCACTCGCCGAGCGCACGCATCGTCGGCTCCGGCAGGTTGCGCCGGGCCACGTCGCTCAGCACGACGACGTCGTAGGCATCGAGCGCGTCGGCCGTCGACGGCAGACCGGCAGGGCGAACCGACGTGACGTCGAATCCGGAGCGCTCGAGCGCGTTCTCGAGATAGTGCGCGCTCGCGGCGGCACCCTCGACATACAGCACCGGCGTCCGCGGGCCGACGAGCGCCTCGCGCACGAGCTGGTTGTTGGCCTCGAGCGGGTCGGCCTCGACGCGCACGAGGGTCTCGAGCGCGTGGGCACCCGGATCGTCGAACGCGATCTCGAGCGCGACGGTCGTCGTACCGGGCGCGAGCGTGGCGGCCTGGCTGGCCAGGAGGCGGCCGTTCGTGCGGGCCTCGACGAGGGCCTGCGCGTCGCGCTGGCTGCCGACGTCCACGTGCACGGTGACGAGCGCGCCGGCATCGATGCGCCCCGGCAGGTGCACCGCGTCGACCCAGGTGTCTCCCAGATCGCGCGGCGCCATCGCCTCGGTGAACACCGGCACGCCTTCGGCCGACAGCCGGGTGGCGGCCGCACGGGCCGCCCCCGACGTCTCGCGGCCGTCGCTGAACAGCACGAGGCGCGGCACGTGACCCGACGCCAGCTCCGCACGGGCCTCGCGCAGCGCCCGGTCGAGGTCGCTGCCGTCCCGGCCCACGGGCGCCACGTCCTCGGCCGTCGGGTCGGCCTCGGCAATCGCGCGCAGCGCGGCCGTGCTGTCGACGAGCGCCGCATCGGTGCCAAACACCATGATCGAGGAGTGAGACGGCCGCACTTCGCGCTCGAGGACGTCGATGCGATCGGCGGCCGCCGCCATGGCGGCGCGGCCGACGCTGTGCGAGACATCCACGAGATAGACGACCGACAGGCGCGACGATCCGAAGGAAATCACCGGCCGGGCCAGCGCCGTTGCCAGCAGCACGAGCAGCACGGACCGCACGAGCGCCTGCAGCAGCTGCTGCTGGCGGCTGAATCGCGTACGGGCGAAATGGCGTGCCCCCCACACCAGCGGCACGACAGCCAGGAGCCAGAGCGCCGCCGGTGCGGTCCAGGTCACCTGCATGTCACACCGTGATCCGGCGCTGCCACGTCCACCACTCCAGGGCGACCAGCACGAACGCCACCGCCACGGCATAGATCCACCAGACGATGCCGGCGCCGACGCCGCCGGCCGCCACGGTCGCGTCGGCGAGATTCGTCCGGGCGACGTTGGACACCTCGGGGCTGCCCACATTGGCCGAGACGACGGCCCGCGCACCACCCACGTCGACCAGATACAGACCCGGCGCCGGCAGCGTGGCGATGGCCCGGTCGCCGGCGTCGACGATCGGTACGGCCGTGCCGTCCGGCGCGGTCACGCGCGTCGTGCTGGCCGGCAGTTCGACGACACCCGGCCGGCCCGAGACGGGAACCTGCGGACGGGCCAGCCACTCGAGCGCGTCGCCAATGAGCACCGGGAACGCCGGCGAGAACGGCAGGTTCGACCCGGCCGGCGACACGTTCAGCACAACCAGGCGGCGCGCGCGTACGTCAGCCACGAGCACGAGCGGCGTGCCGCGCTCCGATTCGGCCACCGGGACCAGGTCGGGTCCGACGAACCCGAACG
>DATKDF010000242.1:0-7032 GCA_035512795.1 Vicinamibacterales bacterium | reverse complement strand
CGGCAATGGTGCGATCCCGAACCTTCGCGTGCGCTGTGCATAGGCCCCAGCACCCGCGCGCCCGTTCGAGTTCCGGCAGGGAGAGCGGATGCAGCCGGAAGGGACCATAGCGATATACGGTGGAACTGCCCGCCGCGCTGCTGAAGCGGGCGCGGGCCTCGACCGGTGAGGGCATTACCGGCACCATCCGGCGCGGTCTGGAGATGGTGGCGGCCGCGCGCGCGCAGGAGCAGTCGCTGGCGTTGCGAGGGAAGGTCAGGTTTTCGATCGATCTCGACAGGCTGCGCGAGGACCGGGCGTGATCGCGCTCGACACCAGCGCGCTCATCGGGCTCCTGCAGGGCGATGAGACGTCGGCGGCGGCCGCCGCCGGCGTGGTGCTTGCCGAGCGCCACGCCTGCCTGCCACCGGTGGTGCTGACCGAGATACGCTGATTGCGCAGAGCTGCCTGGACCACAACGTTGGCCTGGTCTCGTCCGACCGGGACTTCCGGCACTTCGCGAAAGCCGGCGGCCTGCGCGTGCTGCCGTAGGTACTCATGCCGATGGAGCCCCGGGCCATCGTCAACTGGCCCGGCAGGTCAGCTCTCACTCCGCAATCAGCCAATCTCTCAATCATCAATCAATCGTCAATCTCAGATCCCGCAATCATCAATGTCAGTGAACAGTCGCCGCCCCGCCCGGTCGGGGTTCGGCGCGCATCGCCCGGCTGATGAGGCCGTCCAGCACCTGCTCGCCAATCGGGAACGGACCCGCGACGGCGGCGCCCATCGGAATCTCGATCGCGATCACGACGCCCTCGTCGGCCGGCTGCACGATCCAGCTGAACCCCTGCAGGATGACCGGCCGAGCCGGGTCGGCGTCGGGATTCCCGGCGCGCTCGATGGCGCGGAGGATCTCCGCCAGGACGTCGCGGACGGCGCCGGCATCCCAGCTGCCGGGATCGCCGTGCGGCACCGAACAGGTATGAGTCACGGCAAAGTCGCGACCCTTGAGCACTACTTCCGTGTTGAAGGTCATGGTCAGAACCCTTACAGGATACGCCGCGGTGCGGCGGCGTCGGCGAGCGCGCGGTCCAATGTCTCGGCCTCGGTGATCGGCGCCTGGCAGGCCAGATCGCGACAGACGAAGGCCGCCGCGCGCCCATCGGGCGGCGTCATTGCCTGGACCCAGGGCAACCGGCCAAGCGTCGCGCGGGTGGCGTCGGACCGAATCGGCACGTGCACGGCCGCGGGTTGGTACCGCTTCGCGACCACCGCTTCGAGCGCCTGGAAGCGCCCGGCGTCGGAACCGGCCAGTACGATCTCGACCGACCCGGCGTGCCACCGGACCACGTTGCTCACCATCATCGGCATCACGCGCGTGACACGCCCGATGCCCGTGCCGTACCGCTCGAGCGTACGGCCCGCGCGCGCGACCAGGTCGGCGTCGCCGAGGAGCCGGCCGAGCGTGAGCAGATTCCGGACCGTGACCGACGCGGCCGAGGGCTCGGCGCCGTCATAGTCTTCCTTGAGGCGCAGGAGCACCGACGGGTCCTCGCCCGTGGTGCTGAACCAGCCACCATCGGTCGGGTCGAAGAACAGGTCGGTCTGGACGCGGGTCAGATCGACGGCCCAGTCGAGCCACTGCCCGTCGCCGGTGGCCTCGACGAGCTCGGTCAGGCCCCAGACCAGGCAGGCGTAGTCTTCGGCGAACGCGTCGATGCCGGCGTCCCCGTCGCGATAGCAGCGCAGCAGCCGGCGCCGGTCGGCCTGCCAGAGCTGCGCGCGCACGGAGGCGGCCGCGCGGGTGGCGGCCTCGATCCAGTCGGCGCGGCTCGGGCTCTCCACGAGCACGCGGCCAGCGCGCGCGAACGCCGCGATCATCAGACCATTCCAGGCCGCGATCACCTTGTCATCCCGGTGCGGGCGCGGACGGCCACTCCGCGCCTCGAACAGCACCTGGCGCGCCCGGGCGAGCACGGCGATCACGTCGTCGGCAGGTCGACCCGATCGCGCCGCGATGTCCTCGATCGGTTGCGAGACGTAGAGGATGTTCTGCCCGCGGAACTCGCCCTGCGGATCGGCCGGCGCGTTGCCGGCCTCCTCGATGCCGAATCGTCGTCGCACGATGTCGGCATCGGCGCCGGTGAGCGCGTCGATCTCGTCAGCCGACCAGACGTAGAAGGCGCCTTCGCGCTTCTCGCCCGCGGCGGTGGCCGAATCGGCGTCCTCGGCCGACAGGAATGCCCCATCCTCGCCTGTCAGGTCGCGCCGGACGTAATCGAGCGTGTCCTCGGCCACGGCCGCGAAGTACGGATCGGCCGCGGCCTGCGCCGCCTCGAGGTACGCCAGCACGAGCTGGGCCTGGTCGTACAGCATCTTCTCGAAGTGCGGTACGCGCCACTCGCCGTCGACCGAGTACCGATGGAAGCCGCCGCCAATGTGATCGCGGATGCCGCCCTCGGACATCGCCTGCAGCGTTTCGAGGGCCATGTGCCGCGCGCCCGTGTCGCCGGTGAGCGCGTGCGCCTGCAGCAGGAACAGCAGTTCCGAGGGCCGGGGGAACTTCGGGGCGCCGCCAAACCCGCCATGCTGGGCATCGAACCCGTGGGCAAACGACGCAATGCCCTCGGTGACGGCTTCGAGGCCGGCCACCGGTGATCGGTCCGGCGCCGCCCCATCGGCCCCGGTGGCCTCCGTCAGCCGGTCCAGGATCGTCTGCGCCGACTCGACGAGCGTCTCGCGCCGGGTGCGCCAGGCGCTCGCGATCTCCGTGAGGACGTCGATGAAGCCCGGTCGGCCCCAGCGGGTCGACGGCGGGAAGTAGGTGCCGCCGAACAGCGGGCGCAGGTCGGGCGTGAGCCAGACGCTCATCGGCCAGCCGCCGGCGCCGGTCGTGGCCTGGACGAACATCATGTAGACGCGGTCGATGTCCGGGCGCTCTTCGCGGTCGAGCTTGACGGGCACGTAGTCGCGGTTGAGGACGGCGGCGATCGACTCGTCCTCGAACGACTCGTGCGCCATGACATGGCACCAGTGACAGGTCGAGTAGCCAATCGACAGGAAGATGGGCCGATCGAGCTCGCGCGCCCGTGCGAACGCGGCCTCGCCCCAGGGATACCAGTCCACCGGGTTGTCCTGGTGCTGCAGCAGGTACGGGCTTCGCTCGGCCGCCAGACGGTTTGCCATCCCCTCAATCGTCGTCTGATTGCGGCGGCCGGTGCAACCGCGCGCCGGCCTCAGGCGTCGCGCACCGGCGCCGCGGGCGCGTCGGGTGACAAGTGTTTGCGCAGTCGCGCGTAGGCGGCCGTCACCTCGACGCCGTACAACAGGATGGCGGCCGACATGTAGACCCAGAGCAGGAAGACCAGCACCGACGCGATCGACCCTTCGACGCTGTAGCGCGACACATCCGACATGTACTGCGAGTAGGCGGCCAGCGCCAGCCGCCACAGCAGGCCCGCGAGGATCGCGCCGAACCAGACGTCGCGCAACCGGACCTTGGCGACCGGCACGAAGTAATACACGAGCCCGACGACGACGATGAAGAGCAGCGTGGCCAGGTTCCGATAGGCCAGCCCGCCGAGCGTGGCGAGTGCGGGAAACCTCACCAGGACGTCGCCGAACCACTGGGCATCGACGACCTGCACGGCCGTCACGAGCGCGAGCGCGACCACGGCCAGCACCCCGGCCGCCATCAGCATCAGAAACGCCACCAGCTTGTGGCGGAAGAACCCCGGCGACTGCTCGACACCCCAGGCATGGTTGACGGCCGACGTGACGGCGCCGAACACGCCCATCGACGCCCACAGCATGACGAGCGTGCCGAACACACTGAGCCCCGCCGGGGCGTTGAACGCCTGCACCATCCGGACGAGCGGCGCCAGGTGGGCGGGGAGCGCCTCGCGAACGACGTCGCGGAGCACTTCGGCGGTCGGCCCGACCTCGAGCGATCGCATGATCGACGACACGAGCAGCAGGAACGGAAAGAGCGACAGCAGCGAGTAGTAGGCGATCGAGGCGGAATAGGTGAGGTTGTCGCTGTTGTAGAACTCGACGACGCCGCGTCCGGCGGCCCGCACGCCGAGGCGGAGGCTGCGCAGCAGACGCGCGCCTCGGCGGGCGAGCGCATGCGGCCGCCGGGCCCGCGTCACGGCTCGGACACGCGGTCGACGCGCGGTCCGGTCGCCGATCCCGACCACGGCGCCTGCACCGCGGCACGCGCCCGTTCAGCCGCGTCCCAGGTCCGCCCCAGTTCAGTCGCCAGATCGGTCAGGCGGGGCTCGAGGTCGTCACGCAGCCGGCGCCCGCGATCGGTGAGGTAGAGAAAGCCCAACGCGCCGCCGACGACCGCACCCGCCATCGCGCCCAGCCACACCGCCGTTTGCTCGTTCACGCGCACGCCTCCCGGATGCCTTCAATTCTAGCCATATAATCCCGGTATGCCAGGCGTGCCCAGGCCGATTCGCTCGCCACGTCCGGCCCAGCGAACCGGTCGCCGACACGATGCCCTGCGAACGCTGCGGGGCCGAAATGTATCGGATGCACGCCGTCTGGCGCTGCCCGGCCTGCGGTTTCAAGACGGATTGTTGCCGATGGTGACCGGCGCATGAACGTGATCGTCAGCCAGGTCCGGACCGAGTCGCCGGCCTACCAGGACAATCGACGACGGATGGACGCACTCGTGGCCGAACTCCGGGCCCGCCACGCGACGGTCGCCGATGGCGGCGGTCCGAAGTACCTCGAGCGCCACCGCGAGCAGGGCAAGATGCCGGTGCGCGATCGCATTGCCGCCCTCCTCGACGCCCGCAGCCCGTGGCTCGAACTGTCGGCCCTGGCCGCCTGGGATCTCTACGACGGCGAGGCGCCCGCGGCGGGCCTGGTCACCGGCATCGGGCGGGTCGGTGGGCGCGAGGTGATGATTGTCGCCAACGACGCCACGGTCAAAGGCGGCACCTACCTGCCGATGACCGTCAAGAAACACGTGCGCGCGCAACAGGTCGCGCTCGAGAACCGGCTGCCCTGCCTGTACCTGGTGGACTCGGGCGGCGCCTTTCTGCCGTTGCAGGATCAGGTCTTTCCCGACCGCGATCACTTCGGCCGGATCTTCTTCAACCAGGCCCGGATGTCGGCGCTCGGCATTGCCCAGATTGCCGTCGTCATGGGATCGTGCACCGCCGGGGGCGCCTACGTGCCGGCGATGTCGGACGAGACGATCATCGTCACGGGCACGGGCACGATCTTTCTGGGGGGCCCGCCGCTCGTCAAGGCGGCCACCGGCGAGGACGTCTCGGCCGAGGACCTGGGCGGCGCCGACGTGCACACGCGCCTGTCGGGCGTCGCCGACTACTTTGCCGAGAACGACGAGCACGCGCTGGCCCTGGCGCGGACCATCGTCTCGACGCTGCACACGACCAAGACGCTGCCGGCCGACATGACGACCCCCGAGGACCCGCGGTACGACCCGCAGGAGCTCTACGGCGTCGTCAACATCGATCCGCGCCACCCGTACGACGTGCGCGAGGTGATTGCCCGCCTGGTCGACGGATCGCGCTTCGACGAGTTCAAGGCGCGCTACGCGACGACGATTGTCACCGGTTTCGCGCGGCTGCATGGATTCCTCGTGGGCGTGATTGCCAGCAACGGCGTGCTCTTCTCCGAGTCGGCCCTGAAGACCACCCACTTCATCGAACTCTGCAACCAGCGCGGCGTGCCGATCATCTTCCTGCAGAACATCAGCGGGTTCATGGTCGGGTCGCAGTACGAGCGGGGCGGCATCGCCAAAGACGGCGCCAAGATGGTCCACGCGGTCGCCAACTCCGTGGTGCCGAAGTTCACCGTCGTGATCGGCGGATCGTTCGGGGCCGGCAACTACGGCATGTGCGGCCGGGCGTTCGAACCACGCCTGCTCTGGATGTGGCCGAACGCCCGGATCTCGGTGATGGGTGGCGAACAGGCGGCCTCGGTCCTCGTCACCGTCAAGCGCGACCAACTGGCCCGCGCCGGAGAGGCCCTGTCGGCCGACGACGAAGCGGCCATCCGCGCCCCAATCCTGGAAAAGTACGAGCGGGAGGGCTCCCCCTACTACTCGACCGCGCGGCTCTGGGACGACGGCGTGCTCGACCCGGCGCGCACCCGCGAGGCTCTCGCCCTGGGCCTCTCGGCCGCCTGCAACGCCCCGATCCCGCCGCCGAAGTACGGCATCTTCCGGATGTGATCGTGCCCGTCCTGTCCATTCAGTCCGGCCCGGTCACCACCGTGACGCTCGACCGGCCCGACGTCCGCAACGCCTTCAACGAAGCCGTCATCGCCGACCTCAGCGCCTGGGCCGGGAGCGTCCCGGCCGACGGGTCGGTCCGCGTCGTCGTGCTGGCCGGCCGCGGGCCGGTGTTTTCGGCCGGCGCCGATCTGCGCTGGATGGGCCGGATGCGCGACTACTCGCACGACGAGAACCTGGTCGACGCGCGCGCCGCCGCCCGGATGTTCCAGTTGATCGATGCGTTGCCCGTGCCGGTCATCGCCCGCATCCAGGGCGCGGCGCTCGGCGGTGGCGCGGGCCTGGCCGCGGTCTGCGACATCGCCGTCGCGGCCGACGATGCCGTGTTCGGCTTCACCGAGGTCAGGCTCGGCATCCTGCCGGCGATGATCTCGCCGTACGTCGTACGCCGGATCGGCCTGTCGGCCGCGCGCGAGTGGTGCCTGACCGGCGAACGCTTCCCTGCGTCCACCGCGAAGGCCATGGGCCTCGTCCACGCAGTCGTGCCCGCCGCTGCCCTTGACGGCGAGGTGGACCGCTACGTGCAGATGTTCATGAAGGCGGCGCCGTCAGCCGTCCGGCGGACGAAGGCCCTGCTCCATGACGTCGCCGGTCGGCGGCCGGCCGACGTGCTGGCGCTCACGGCCGACGCAATCGCCACCCAGCGCGTGTCGCCCGAAGGCCAGGAAGGCCTCTCGGCGTTTCTCGAGAAGCGCGTGCCCGCCTGGGCGACCGACACCCCACCGGGCTCGACGGCCCGATGATTCGGCACCTGCTCATCGCCAACCGCGGCGAGA
>DATKDF010000241.1:0-9769 GCA_035512795.1 Vicinamibacterales bacterium | reverse complement strand
GGCGCAGAAACTCGAGTCGGTCGGCCGGCTGGCCGGGGGCGTGGCGCACGACTTCAACAATCTGCTGACGGTGATGCTCGGCAACGTGTCCATCGCGCGCGAGATCGTCGGCCCGGGGCACGCCGTCAACGGGCCGCTCGTCGAAATCGAGGATGCGGCCGAGCGGGCTGCCGCCCTGACGCGGGAACTGCTGGCCTTCAGCCGGCGGCAGGTGCTCGACCCTCGCGTGATCGATTTGGGCGTCATCATGGCCGACAACGAAGATTTCTGCGCCGCCTGCTCGGCGAAGACGTCACGCTCGTCATGTCGCTGCCGCCAGGGCCGGGATATGTCCGGGTCGATCCGGGGTACATCCAGCAGATTGTGATGAATCTGGCTGTCAACGCGCGCGACGCCATGCCGACCGGCGGGCAGTTGACGATTCAGACCGATGAGGTGGATCTCGGCGAGGCCTACGTCGCCGAGCACCTGAGCGTGAGGCCGGGCCGGTACGTCCGCCTGGTCGTATCCGACACCGGGACCGGCATTCCGGCCGAAACGCGGGCGCGCATCTTCGAGCCGTTCTTCACGACCAAGGAGGCCGGCAAGGGGACGGGATTCGGCCTGTCGGTCGTCCACGGCATCGTGCACTAGAGCGGCGGCCACGTCGAGGTCTACTCGGAGGAGGGCCTCGGTACGACGTTCAAGATCTATCTGCCCGCCGTGCCGGGGCCCGGGCCGGCCGTCGCCGTGCCGCCAGTGGCGCGTGACCTTCGCGGCTCCGAGACGATCCTGGTCGTCGAAGATGAAGATGGTCTCCGCCGGCTCGCCACCAGGATCCTGTCGAACTTCGGCTACCGCGTGCTGACAGCGTCGAGCGGCGCCGAGGCCTTGCGGCTGGCCGAAGAGCATGGTGGATCGGTGGCACTCGTGATGACCGACGTCGTCATGCCGGGCATGAGCGGACCGGAAATGGTCGAGGCGCTGCGGGATCTCGCGCCTGGCGCCCGCATTCTCTACACGAGCGGCTACATGGGCGACACAATGGCCCGCCACGGCATCGTGCAGACGGACATCGCGTTTCTGCCCAAGCCGTATACGCCGACGACGCTCCTCGGCAAGATCCGCGATGTGATGGGGCCGTGAGTGGCCGGGATGGAGCGGGCTACGGGAATCGAACCCGTCTAGCTGGCTTGGGAAGCCAGAGCATTACCACTATGCTAAGCCCGCACCGAGCCATCATACCAAGGGCGCCAGCCGACCCGGTCCGGGCGCTGCCGGTCAGCGTCTGATGATCCCGAGCACTTCATCCCGCCTGGCTGCCATCAGTTCTGGCGTCAGGGCCTCGAGGTTGAGCCGCAACATCGGCTCGGTGTTCGAGGCCCGAACGTTGAAGTGCCAGTCCGGGAACTCGACGGAGAAGCCATCGAGCGTGTAGGTATGGCCGTCGCGATAGCGTTCGGCCAGCTCGGCCAGCCGGGCGGTGACGAGCGACATGTCCGCCACCCGGGTGTTGATTTCGCCTGAGATGAAGTAGCGCTCGCGGAAGGGCGCCAGCAGCTCGGCCAGCGTCTGACCCTTCTGGGACATGAGTTCGAGGATCAGGAGCGCCGGGATGAAGCCGTTGTCGGCAAAGAAGAAGTCGCGGAAGTAGTAGTGCCCGGTGACCTCGCCGCCGAAGAGGGCGTTCTCTTCGCGCATGCGGCGCTTGATGAAGGCGTGCCCGACACGGTTCATCAGGGCCCGGCCCCCGAACCGGGCCACGGTGTCCTTGACGGCATAACTGGCTCGCACGTCGTAGATGATCGTCTCGCCGGGCTGCTTCGTCAGCGCCGCCTCGGCCAGCAGCGCCGTGATGAAGTCGCCGGCGATGAACTCGCCGCCGCCGTCGATGAAGAAACACCGATCGGCGTCGCCGTCCCACGCGATCCCGACGTCGGCGCCTTCGGCGACGACGCGGTCGACGATGTCGCGACGGTTCGCCTCGATGAGCGGGTTCGCCTCGTGGTTCGGGAAGGTGCCGTCGATGTCGAAGCACAACCGCGTCGTCCGGCAGGGCAGTCGATCGAACAGCTTCGGCGCCACCAGGCCGGCCATGCCGCTGCCGGCATCGAGCACGACCTTGAACGGATGAATCGCCGCCGGGTCGATGAACCCCATGACGGTGTCGACGTAGGCGTCGAGGACGTCGCGCGCCTCGAGCTGGCCGGCCGGTCGCGCGGGCGTCGGGATCGTGCCGCCGATGACCATGTCGCGGATGTCGCCGATGCCCTCGTCGCCCGACAGGGGAAACGCCTCGCGCCGGACCATCTTCATCCCGTTGTATTCCTTCGGGTTGTGCGACGCGGTGATCTGCGCCCCGCCGTCGAGGCCGTCGCGCACGACCGCGAAGTACAACAGGTCGGTCGGCGCCATCCCGTAGTCGACGACATCGGCGCCCTGTTCCCGGGCGCCCTCGATGAAGGCAGCCGCCAGATCAGGTGACGACAGGCGCATGTCGCGCGACACGGCGATGCGCCGTGCGTCGAGATACGCGACAAAGGCACGGCCGATCAGGCGTGCCATCCGTTCGTCGAGTTCCGAGGGGTAGAGGCCCCTCACGTCGTACGCCTTGAAGATTGCGGGATTCATGGAGAGGAGGTCCTGGGTTGGGGGTTCAGGGGTCGAGTTCAGATGCGCGAGTGGTCGGTGACGACGGACTTGTCGCCAAGGAGGTTGTCGCCGCCGACGTCGACGCTCCGGCCGAAGTGGCAGTGCCGGCCGGCGAGGGCCGGACCGATGCGGGCTTCGGTATCGACCCAGCAGTTCGACCAGAGGATGGCGCCATCGACGACGGCGTCTTCGGCGACGTGACAGTGGTGGCCGAGCACGGTATAGGCGCCGATACGGGCGCCGCGTTTGACCACCGTGCCCGGGCCGATGAAGCACGGCGCCTCGACGGTGGCGCCGTCCTCGATGCGGGCATCAGGGGCGACGAGGGCCGTGCCCGCCCGGCCCGTGAACGGCTCCGTCTTGAATCGGCCATCCATGATGTCCCGATGCGCCTGGCGGTACTTGTCTGGCGTGCCGATGTCCAGCCAGTAGCCGCGCGAGATGTGGGCCACGAAGGGCAGCCCCTCCTCGATGAGCGAGGGGAAGTACGACCGTTCGATCGAATAGACCGTGTCCGGCGGAATCCGTCCGAGCGTGTCGGGTTCGAGGACGTAGATGCCGGCGTTGATCGTGTTGCAGACGATCTGGTCCGCCGAGGGCTTCTCGAGGAACCGGAGGACCCGACCCTGGGCGTCCGTCTCGACCAGGCCGTAGGCCGACGGGTTGTCGACCGGCGTCAGCACGATGGTGGCCCGGGCCTGCCGCGATCGATGGAGCGCGACGACGGCGCCGAGGTCGACATCGGTGAACACATCGCCATTGAAGACCAGCACGGGCTCATCCCGGATCCCCTCGGCGGCGAACCGGATGGCCCCGCCGGTGCCGAGGGGTGTCGGCTCGACCACATAGCGCAGGCGGATGCCCAGATCGGCGCCGTCGCCGAAGACCTCCTCGATGCGCCGCGGCTGATAGTTGAGGCTGAGGATGATCTCGTCGACCTCCGGCACCTGGCGGACCAGGTCGATCTGGTACTGGAGAAACGGCCGGTCGAACATCGGGACGATCGGCTTGGGTGTGTGGAGAGTCAGGGGCCGCAGCCGTGTGCCCCGGCCCCCGGCGAGGAGAATGGCCTTCATGTCAAACGGCCATGTTACACCGGGCCGCCGGTCCTTCGGGCGCCAGTGGCCTTTTGACGGACGGGTCCCGTAGAATGCCCCGGGAGGAGCCTGCGGTGAACCTGCCGAACGCACTCACGCTCGGGCGAATCTTCCTCGTGCCACTGCTGGTCGTGGTGCTGATGACGCAGCCTGACGGGCGCCAGCTCTTTGGCGTGAGCTGGCAGCTGCTCGGCGCGGCGATCTTCGGTATTGCGGCCTTCACCGACTGGCTGGACGGGTTCATCGCCCGCCGCCGCCACCAGGTGACAAACTTCGGGCAGTGGTTGGATCCACTCGCCGACAAACTGCTCGTCACGGCCGCGCTCATCTCGCTCGTGCAGCTCGATTTCGCGCCCGCCTGGATGGTGGCCGTCATCCTCGGTCGTGAGCTCGCGGTCACGGTCCTCCGGAGCATGGCGCACGGGCGCGGCTACGCGATGCCGGCCTCGCCGCTCGGCAAGCTCAAGCTCATCGCCCAGGTGACGGCGATCGAAGTCCTCATCCTCGGCCATCATCACCTGCAGGACTGGGTGATCATCGGCAACTACGCGCTCTGGGTCGCGACGATTGCCGCCGTGGTGTCGGCCATCGACTACTGGCGGCGCTTCAAGGACATCCTGGCCGGGCGGGCGGCTCCTCTTCCGGAGCCCGAAGCCGTCCCATCCGCCGAGGCGCGCAAGCGCGTCAGTGCTTGATCTCGGCGATCCGCTTTTTCGCGTCTTCGGCGTGCCGGCTGTCGGGATACTCGGCCAGCAGCTTCTCGTACCAGATGAGCGCTTCGGTGCCCTGGTTGGCCCGGAGCAGCATCTCGGCGATGTAGAAGTAGACCTGGTCCTTGCGTGAATACTCGGGGTAGTGCTCGAGGATGTACTGCAGGCGCAGCATCGACCCGGGGTACAGCCGCATGCGGAAGTACTGCACCGCGATGTTGTACTCGTAGTCGCCGAGCCGGTCGCGCAGGCTGCGCGCCAGGTCCTCTGCGTCGGGCATGAGGCTGCTGTTGGGAAAGTTCTGGATGAATCGTTCGACCTCGCGGAGCGCCTCGCGCGTGGCCGTCTGGTCGCGCCGCGGCGCCAGCACCTGCTCGGCGTAGGAGAGCGCCAACCGGTACTGCGCGTAGTCGGCGCGCGGGTGCAGCGGGAAGAACGTGAGGAACTCGCGGTACTCGTTGGCCGCGAGGATCTGCGAGTCGATGCGCCCTTCGCCGAAGTAGGCGTCGCCGATGCCGAGCTTGGCGTCGGGCCGGAAGGGGCTGCGGGGATAGGTGTCGACGAGCCGGCGGAAATACTCGCGCGCCTCGAACCAGTGCCGCTCGCCGAGCGCCTCGATGCCGCGTTCGTAGAGGTACTTGTCGGCGTCGACCGCGCCGGCCGGGGGCAGGGGCGCTCGTGAACCGCAGGCCCCGGCGGCCACGAGCAGCGCCACGGCCGCCGCGGTGCCCCGTGCGCGGTTGATCCACTTCGGACTCATGCGTCTCACCATCCAGACGGTCATCGCGACGGCGCACCGACCAGGTGCGCCATCCAGTCACACTCGGCCGCCAGGCCTTCCTCGAGGGTATACCGTGGCAGGAAGCCGATCTCGGCCCGTGCCCGGCTCGTGTCGGCAAACGTGTCGCGCATGTCGCCCTTCTGCGCGGGCTCCCGGCGCACGTCCAGCGGGCGGCCGGTGATCTGGCCCACCAGCTCGATCACCCGGTTCATCGTCACCCGGCTGCCGCCACCGATGTTATAGACGGCGCCGGGCCGGCCGCGGTCGCCCGCGGCGAGGGTGGCCGCCACGATGTCGGCCACGTAGGTGAAGTCCCGGGTCTGTTCGCCGTCGCCGTAGAGGCTGATCGGGAGGCCCTCGTAGGCGGCCCGGGCGAACCGGTGAAAGGCCATGTCGGGACGCTGCCGGGGACCGTACACGGTGAAGTACCGCAGTGAGACGGCCCGCACCCCGTAGTTCACCTGGTAAAGCTGACACAGGTGTTCAGCCGCCAGCTTGGTGACACCGTAGGGCGACACCGGCTGGGGCCGGGCCTCTTCGGTCATCGGGATGGCGACCGCGTCACCGTACACCGAGGAACTGGACGCGTAGACGAGCCGCTCGATGGGCCGGGACCGGATGGCCTCGAGGAGCCGCTGGGTCGCGTCCACGTTGAGCGCGGTATAGGCGTGGAACTGGTCGCCCCAGCTCTTGCGGACGCCCGCCTGGGCGGCCAGGTGAAACACGTGGGTCACCCCGTCGAGGAGTGCCGGCAGGTCCGCCGTGCCGATGGCGTCCTCGACGAACGTGAAACGGGCGTGGCGCCGGACCGTCGCCAGGTTCTGCTCCTTGCTCGCCCGGGGATAGTAGTCGGTGAAGCAGTCGAGGCCGACCACTTCGGCGCCTCGGTCGAGCAGGGCCGCCGACAAATGCGATCCGATGAAACCGGCGGCGCCGGTCACGAGCGCTCTCACGCCATCACCTTCCTGATTCGTTCGGGCAGCCGGCAGGGCCGGCCGTCCGTGCCGACCGCGGCATGTGCGGTGAGGCCAGTGGCCAGCACTTCGCCCGACGCGGCGCGCGTGACCACATAGTCGAACTCGAGCCGGACGGGCGAGCGGGCCCGCCCGTCGGCCCGGATCGCAATCTCATCATCGTAGCGCGCCGGACGTTTGTACTCGCAACGGGCCTCGATGACGGGCAGCAGCACCCCCTCGTCCTCCATCTGGCGATAGCTCCAGCCGAGGCTGCGGAGCAGGTCCGTCCGGGCCACCTCGAACCAGACGAAGTAATTGGCGTAGTAGACCACGCCCATGCGGTCGGTCTCGGCGTAGCGCACGCGAACGGTCGTCGTGACGGCGGGCATCCGGACGGCTAACGCTCGCGCCCGGCATTGGCCAACCGGCGCAGATCCTGGATGGCCCGGGCCGGATCGGGGGTGCCGTAGACGGACTGGCCGGCCACGAGAATCGTCGCACCGGCTTCGGCCAGCGCTGCGGCGTTTCCGGTGTCGACACCGCCGTCGACTTCGATGGCCGCACGGCTGCCGGCCCGGGTCAGCAAGGCCCGGGTGTCGGCTACCTTGCCGACGCTCCGCGCGATGAACGACTGGCCTCCGAACCCGGGGTTGACCGACATGACGAGCACCGTGTCGACCAGATCGGCGACTTCTCCGATGGCGTCGACCGGTGTCGAGGGGTTCAGGGCGACACCGGCCTCGAGGCCGAGTTCCCGGATGCGGGTCAGCGTCCGGTGCAGGTGCGGCAGCACCTCGACATGAACCGTCAGCGTCGAGGCGCCGGCCTCCGCAAACATCTCGAGGTACCGGTCGGGTTCGGCAATCATCAGGTGCACGTCGAGCGGCAGGCGCGTCACGCGTTTGAGCGCGGCGACGACCGGCGGGCCGATCGTGATGTTCGGCACGAAATGTCCGTCCATCACGTCCACGTGAAGCAGCTCCGCGCCGCCCGACTCGGCCAGGGCGGTCGCCTCAGCCAGCCGTGCGAAATCAGCTGACAGGATGGACGGGGCGATCCGAACCGTCATCGGCTCACCTCGAGTGAGATGGTCTCGCCAAACGCAATCTGGAATCCGGCCTGCGGGGTCTGGCGGATGACAATCCCCGACGGCAGGCCAGGGTAGATGACTTCGGCGACGATGGTGGCGCGGAAGCCGCGCGCCCGGAGCACACCCACCGCCTGTCGGCCGTTGGTGCCGATCAAGTCCGGCATGACGTAGGTGGAACTGCGCTCACCCCGGTTGACGAGCAGGTTGACACCGGACGAGGCTTCGCCGGTCGGCGGGTCGGTCGAGACCACCGTGCCGGTCGGGTAATCGGAGGTTCGAATCTCGGCTCGCGAGACCACCGTCACCGATGCCTCGGCGAGCGTCGCCTCGGCGACCCGCTCGGCCGTGCCGGCCACATCGGGTACCTCGCGGCCTTCTTCGCCGTCACTCAGCCGGACCCGCACCGATCGCTGGCGGCGCAGGACCGTCCCCGGTTCAGGATCCTGTGACACGACATGGTTGGCCGGCACCTCGGTGCTCGGGCGGCGCAGGTCGTCGACGCGGATCGCCAGGCCGCTGTCGGTCAGCAGGCGCCCGGCGTCGGCGACCGCCAGGCCGCGGACGTCAGGCACCGCGACTTCGCGGGCCACGGTCGTCACGCGAAAGGCGGTCAGGAAGAAGATGCCAAAGGTCGCCACGAGAGCCAGGGCCAAGACCAGGAGCCGGCTGGCGGTCCAGACACCGGACCGGATCGGGTGCCCCCTGGACTTCTTCAAGGTCCCGCGGGCTGACGTGCGTGCGGCGCGGGATCGGGGGCTGGCGGACGGCATCAGGCGCAAAAAGTGTACTACGCAGCCCGACGCCTGACCAGAACCGCGGCGAAGTACGCATCGAGCCCGTCCCGAAACGGCCGGGTGCGAAGGCAGCCATCGGACTCGATGAACGCCACCGGCCCCAGAACCGGCGGCGGGAGCGAGAGTGGCTCACGGGCAAACCCGGAGTGCGTCCGAAGGAAGGCGTCGACGACCTCATCGTTCTCGTCGGGCTCGCTCGAGCAGGTCGCGTACAGGATGCAGCCACCTTCGCCGACGATCGCCGCCGCCGACCGCAACATCGAGGCCTGCACGGTGGCGAACGCGCGGAGGTCGGAGGGTTGCCGGCGCCACTTGAGGTCCGGTTCCCGTCGAAGTGTGCCCAGTCCCGAACACGGCGCGTCGACCAGGACCGTGTCGAAGACGGGCCCGAATGGCAATGGAGCGCGCGCGTCGAGACGGACGACAGGGATCGAGAGCGCCCGCTCGGCCAGCGTGGCGCGAAGCGTCGCGACGCGCGCCGGCCGATGGTCGGCCGCCACGATTCTGACGCCCGCCCCGGCGCGCTCCGCCAGGATGGTGGTCTTGTTGCCGGGTGCTGCGCACAGATCGAGGACGCGACCGGCTGGTGGGAGCGGCGTGGCGTGGGCGAGCAATTGCGACCCCTCATCCTGGGTCACGACCTGGTCACGGATCGCCGACGGCAGGCGGCCCAGTCCACCAGTGCCGACGATCCCGACGTGAGCGAGGACGGGTGACCGCCGCACGCCACTGGCCGGGTCGTCAACGAGGTGCTCGAGTGCGGCTTCGGCGCCGGGTCGCGCCCGAACGACGATCGCGGGCGGCTCGTTGTTGAAACGGCACCAGGCTTCGGTCGATTCATAGCCGAACCGATCCAGCCAGCGCTCGACCAGCCAGCCCGGGTGCGAGAGTGTGACCGACAGGTAGAGCAGTTGGGCCGCACGCGATCCCCCAGGCCCCGGTGCGTCCGGAAGAGCATCGGTTCCGGGCTGACGGGCGAGCGAACGCAGAACGGCGTTGACGAATCCTGTGGCGCGCGTCCGCTTCCAGGCGCGCGACAGCTCGACGGCATCGTCGACGATGGCGTGGGCGGGGACGCGGTCGAGGTTCAGAAGCTGAAACGCCGACAAACGCAGGATGGCACGGACGACCGGGTCCAGCTCATCGACGGGGCGCCGGCTGCGCTCGGTCAGCACGGCATCGAGGGCGTTCCGCCATCTGAGCGTGCCCGCGACCAGCTCGAGCACCAGGGCCCGATCGCGCGGGTCGTCGAGCGTACGTCGCGCCCGCTCCATCGCGTCGGGCAGCGTCGAACGACCCCGGTCGATCGAAACAAGGGCATCGAGGGCTGCCCGTCGAGCCGGACTCATCCCGGTCCGCCCGAGAGGGGCTCGAATGGCTCGCCGAGCGCGACCCGATGTCCCTGGAGGAACGCCCGGACGCTGGTGGGAGGCTTGCCGGCCACCTGCAGCGCCAGGACCTCGATCACACCGGGCGCGGCGGCGATCGCGATGGCATCGGCGAGGACCGCGCTGACGGTTCCTGGTTTGGCCGTGGCGTCGTTCGCAGTCCCGATGCGCGATCGAAGCAATTGTGTCTGCCGGCCAAGGAACGTGGCGGCCGCGAGGGGCCACGGATGCAGGCCTCGAATCTGGTTGTGGATGGCCTCGGCCGGCCGGTCCCAGTCGATCGCGCTCTCGCGCTTCTCGAGGCGCGGGGCGTAGGTCGCCC
>DATKDF010000240.1:0-18301 GCA_035512795.1 Vicinamibacterales bacterium | reverse complement strand
GCGCTCATCGGCCCACCGCCGCCGGCGGGGCCGCCGGCGTCGGCGCCGCGGTGGCCCCACGCGCCGCCAGGGTCGGGTCCACGAGGGCCACGACCGCGCCTGCGCCGATCCCGTCGGCCGCTTCGATGGCCGCCCGGCTTTCAGTACGGTGCAGCACCGTCACCTCGCGCTCTTCGAAGCCGCCTGCCACCGCCACGTGGACGATGTTCTTGCCGTCCTTCTCGAAGATGCACTGGCGCGGCACGAGGAGTGCGCCCGGAACGGTCTCGCCGGTCACCGTCACGGCGACGGTGGTGCCGGGACGGAGCCGCGGGTCGGTTTCCTCGAGCCGCAGCCGCACGTCGAACATGCGAAGCGGTCCGGTGGCCCGGTCCGGCCGGCCGAGGCTCGACACGACGGTGACCCTGGCGGGCAGACTCACGCCGGCGATCCCGTCGAACCGCACCATGGCCGTCTGGCCGGTGGCGATGTTCGAGCGTTCCTGTTCGTTCACGCGCGCCTGCACTTCCATGCCGGTGATGTCCAGCACGTCGAGCACGGGCCGTCCGGCAAAGATGCTGTCGCCGATCCGGTACGGCGGCGCATCTCCCCCGCCGAACCCACCGGACAGATCCTGGTTGGGGCGGACCGACACGAACCCGTCCATCGGCGCCTTGAGCGACAGGCTGTCCATGTTCTGCCGCGCCCGGTCGGCGGCCAGTTGCGCCTTGGTGCGCCGCTCCTCGAGCACGGTGAGCGCCGCCTTGTTGGTCGTGGCGCGCGAGGCGGCGTCCTCGATGGCCTGGGTCAACTGCCGCCGCGCCTCCTCGAGCGAGACCTGCCGGATCTTGTGGGCGTTGGCGCCAATCAGGTCCTGGCCGATCGACGCGTCCAGCTCGGCGCGGCGGACGTCGAAGCGCGCCGTGAGCAACGCCACTTCGTCCTGCGCGGCGGCCACGGCGGCATCGGCCTTGCGCTTGATGATCTCCTGCTCGGCCTCGAGCACTTCGGACAGCGCCTGCTCCATGGCGTACTGCTGCTCGGCCGGGTCGAACGTCATGAGCACGTCGCCCTCGCGGACCGGCGTGCCCGTCTCCAGCACATCGAGCACACGGAGGGTGCCGCCAATCGACGGCGCCATGAGCGACATCTCGCGCACGGCCCGGAGTTCGCCTTCGAGGTGGACGGTGAGCACGAGGTCGCCCTGGGTCACGCGCGTGGTCGGCACCCCAGGCGTCGACCCGCCGGCCTCGGCGCCGGCACCGCTCGCGCGCCAGGCCGCCCACCCCACGCCGCCGAGCGTGAGGACAAGCACCGGCAGCAGCACGCGGGCCCGCACCTCAGACACCTCCCCCGGCCGAGCCGACCGTCGCCGGTTCGACGAGCGCGACCCGATCGCCCGGGGCGATGGCGCCCTCGATCGCGGCCTGCGACCGGCCGCGGCGCACGACGTCGACCGGCACCGGATCCACCGAGCGCCGGCCCACCTTGTAGACCACCGGCCGGCCGTCCCGCGTGAAGACCGCTTCGGCCGGCACGAGCAGCACGTTGGCGAGGCTGCCCACCGGAATGCGCGCCATGGCACTCATGCCCGGGCGCAACCGGTCGTCCGGGTCCTTGAAGGTCAGGCGGACATCGAACATCTTGGCCGGCGGCCATTCGGTGTAATCCGGACGTGCCAAGAGCGAGATGTCGCTGACAACGGCCGCGTACTCGCGGTCCGGCACGGCATCGGCCCGGATCGTCGCCTCGAGGCCGGTCTTGATCGGCCCGCGTTCGCCTTCGTCGAGGCGCGCGAGCAGATAGACGGTCCGGAGGTCCGGCAGTTCGAGGATGGCCGCACCAGGCCAGGCCCGATCGCCGGGCTTGTAGTCGAGCGGTCCGCTCGGTGTCCAGAAGCGGTAGTTCGGCATGATGCTGATGGTGCCGTCTGTGGGCGCGGTCACCTCGAGCGCCGTGAGAGCGCGCCGGGCCCGGGCGAGATCGGCCTCGATCCGTTCAATGCGACGATCCCGTGCCTCGAACTGACCGGCCCGGCCCACGCGTGCCGACTCGGCTCCCGCGGTGGCCTCGTGCAAGCGCTGTTGGGCGTCGGCGAGAGCCAGCTTCGCCCTTTCGGCTTCGACCTCCGCGACCAGTTCGATGTTGCCGAGTGCCAGCCTGGCGCGCTCGACGTCGAACTCCCCCCTGCGGATGGCGGCCTGCTTGTCCTTCTCGTCGATCTCGGCCTGCGCGATCGCCTGTTCCCGCTCGGCGATCGCACTGCGCAGTTCCGATTCCTTCTCGGCGACCGTCCGCTTGAAGACCACGGCGTCGAACTCGGCCACGACGTCGCCCTGCTTGACGGCGGTGCCGTTTGGCAGGAGCTTGAGAATCTGCAACTCGCCGGCGTTATAGGGCGCGTTGACGACAACCGACTTCTGCGGCCGGACGTCGCCGCGAATCTCGAGGACGTCCACGTAGTCGCCGCGTGTGACGACGGCGGCCGGGACGTCGGGCGCCGAGCCGGAAAGCGGCGACAGCCACCAGCCACCGGCCGCCACCACGCCGGCCGTGGCGACGACGACCAGTCGGCCGCCGGTGCGCGCAGGCCACATCGTCATGGGGAACTTCCGGGAGGCGCCGGTGCCGCGTCGGGCAGAATTTCCACCGACGCGGTCAGGTCCGGCAGCAACTGTGCGTGCGTGCCGGCGATCGACACGAGCGCCGTGAACGATCGGACGCGCGGCGTCATCTCGCTCGTGATCCCGATCGGCGTGACGTCCTCGACCCGTCCGTCGAACTGCAGGTCCGGAAACCCGTCGAGCTGGATCCGGGCCGGAAGGCCCTCGCGCACCAGACCGCCGTCGGCCTGATTGACGCGTGCGCGCACGACCATCGACGAGGTGTCGACGATGTTGAGCACCGGATAGCCGGGACGTACCTCGTCGCCCTCCTGAATCTCGACGTAGGCATTCGAGCGATAGATCGTCCGGACGACGACCAGACCCGCATACGGCGCCCGAATCTGCATCAGGCTCGCGTTCTGGAGCGCCCGCTCCATCGCGTTGGCCTCGCGGTCGCGTCGGATCTGCAGGATCTGCAGGTCCGCCTCAGCCGCGCGCCGTTTGAGATCGTACGTCGTCCGAAGCTGCGCGAGCCGAGCCTCGGCCTGCTCGAGTGCCAGCGTGTTCTTCTCGGCTTCCGACCGTGCCAGCATGATGTTCTTCCGCACGTCCAGCCGGGCGCGTTCGACGTCGTTCTCGGCCTGCTTCAGCTCCGTGTCGTCGCGCGCCTCGGCCACGGCCTGATCGGCCTTCTTCTTGGCAAGCTGGCCGTCGAGATCCACGACCGTGGCGCGGCGGTCGAGCGCGGTGCGTTCCTGTTCCTGCCGATCGAACTCGACGAGGACGTCGCCGGCCTCGACACGCGTCCCCGACGGAATCAGGCGGGTGATGACGAGCGGCGTGAGCGTCGCGCCGGCCATGCGCGGCACGACGACCGCCTGCGAGCGCACGGCCTCGACACTGCCGCTCAGCCGAATGGCCCCGGTCGTGCCCGACGACGCCTCAACGGGCGTCGTCTCGTCCGTCACCGGACGGTCAGTACAACTGATGCAGAAAAACATGAGCAGAAGCGTACAGACCGGCCGAATTCGGACAGATGACGCAATCGCAAGCACAGACTGGTGCACGAAGGCACTCCTGCAACACTGCCGCGACGACAAGGAACCGACAAACCCGCTCACTCAGACGACCGCTGTTCAGTGCTGGTTTGTAAGAACTACGACACTGAGCGCGCTTTGTTTGTTCCCTCCTTGCGTGCCTCGCATTTTTGTCTTTCCAGTCGAAAGCAGGGACAATACCTCCCGCATGCGGCTCGGCGTACCCAGAGAGACCACCCCCGGCGAACGGCGCGTCGCGGCCACGCCGGAGTCGGTCGGTCGGCTCGTCTCCCTCGGGTTCGACGTGGCCATCGAAACCGGCGCGGGGCTCCACGCAGGCTGGGACGACGAGACCTACACCGCAGCCGGCGCCCGGGTGGCCGACGCCGGCGAGGTCTGGGCCTCGGCCATTGTCGCGAAGGTCCGCGCGCCGACCGGCGAGCAGGTCGGCCGTCTCGGATCCGGACAGACGCTGATCAGTTTTCTCCATCCCGCCGGGCACCCGGATCTGATCGCCGCGCTCGCGGCCAGGGGCGCCTCGGCCATCGCGATGGACCGGGTACCGCGGACGACGCGCGCCCAGAAGGTCGATGCCCTGTCATCGACGGCCAACCTGTCGGGCTATCGCGCGGTCATCGAAGCCGTTCACGTGCTCCAGCGCCCCCTTGGCGGCCAGACGACGGCGGCCGGCCGGATCGCGCCCTGCACGGTCCTGGTGATCGGCGCCGGTGTCGCCGGCCTCGCGGCCATCGGAACGGCGCGATCGCTCGGCGCGATCGTCCGCGCGTTCGACACACGCCCGGCCGTCCGCGAACAAATCGCCTCGATGGGCGCCGAGTTCCTCGAAGTGTCGATCGAGGAGGACGGCACCGGGCAGGGCGGGTACGCGCGGGAGATGAGCCCGGCGTTCATCGCGGCCGAGATGGCACTCTTTGCCGAACAGGCCAGAGCGGTCGACGTCATCATTGCGACCGCGCTCATTCCCGGCAGGCGTGCGCCGGTGCTCGTCACGTCCGAGATGGTCGCCTCGATGCGCCGCGGCTCGGTCATCGTCGACCTGGCCGCCGAGATGGGTGGCAACTGTGAACGGACCGTGCCGGGCGAGGCCGTCGAGATCGCCGGTGTCACGATCATCGGCTACACGGACCTGCCGTCGCGCCTGGCCACGCAGGCCTCGACGCTCTACGCCACGAACGTCGTCAACCTCGTCGAAGAGATGGGCGGGGCGGCCCGCTTCGCGATCGACGACGAGAACGACATCGTGCGACCGATGGCGGTGGTGCGCCACGGCGAGGTGCTCGCCCCGCCGCCGCTGGCCGCGCAGCCGCCACAGCCGGCCGCGCCGGCGACCGCGGGAGCGACGGCCGGCCCGGTCGCGGCGATGCCGGCACAGGCGGCCCGGTCGAGTCATCGCGTCTCCCACGGCCCGCCGATTGGCCCACCCGGCCGGGGCTCGTGGCTGTTGCTCGGCGCGGCGGGCCTGGCGCTGGCCCTGGTCGGCGCGTTTGCGCCGGCCGGCTTTCTCACGCACCTGACCGTGTTCGTGCTGGCGTGCGTGGTCGGCTATCAGGTCGTCTGGAGCGTCACGCCGGCGCTGCACACGCCGCTCATGAGTGTCACCAACGCGATCAGCGGCATCATCATCGTCGGCGGCATGCTGCAGATTGGCGGCGGGACGACGTCGGCCGCCGGCCTGCTCGGCCTGGCGGCGGTGTTCGTGGCCATGATCAACGTCGCAGGCGGATTCCTGGTGACGCAGCGCATGCTCAAAATGTTCCACCGATGACGCCCACGTTTGCGACCGCGGCGTACATCGGCGCCGCCGTGCTGTTCATCCTCAGTCTCAAGGGCCTGGCCGACCAGCAGACCGCCCGGCGCGGCAACGTCTACGGCGCGCTCGGGATGGCCATCGCCCTCGTCGTCACGGCCCTGGCGGCGGGCCTCGTCGACTCGCCGGCGTTTCTCGGAGCCGTGGCGGTGGCGTCGATCGTCGGCGCCCTCGTGGCCGCCCGGGTCGCGATGACGGACATGCCGCAACTGGTGGCCATCCTCCACAGCTTCGTGGGTCTGGCCGCGGTGCTCGTCGGCATCAGCAATCACCTGGAGCCGGCCGCCATTCTGGCGGGCAGCGATCAGGCCATCCACGCGATCGAGACCTGTGCCGGCGTGTTCATCGGCGCGATCACCTTCACCGGATCGATCGTCGCGTGGGGCAAGCTGCAAGGGGTCATCCGGAGCCGGCCGCTGCTCGTGCGGGGGCGCCACCTGCTGAACCTGGCGCTCCTGCTGGCCTCGGCCTGGCTCGGCCTGGAGTACGTACGTGCGGGACACGACGGGCTGTTCGCGCTGCTCGTCATGACGGCGATCGCCAGCGTCATCGGCGTCCACCTCGTCATGGCGATCGGCGGCGCCGACATGCCCGTGGTCGTCTCGATGCTCAACAGCTACTCGGGCTGGGCCGCGGCGGCGGCCGGGTTCATGCTGTCGAACGACCTGCTCATCGTGACGGGCGCGCTCGTCGGCTCGTCGGGCGCGATCCTCAGTTACATCATGTGCCGCGCGATGAACCGATCGTTCGTGTCGGTGATTCTCGGGGGCTTCGGCGCCGACGAGGGCGCGGCGCCGGTCGCCCGCGCCGGCGCCGGACCGGCCGGCGAACCGGTGGCGACGACGGCCGACGAGGTGGTGGCCCGGCTCCGCGACGCGACCGCCATCGTCATCGTCCCCGGCTACGGCATGGCCGTGGCACAGGCGCAGCACCCGCTCCGCGCGATCGTCGAGACCCTGCGCGCGGCCGGAAAGACCGTGCGGTTTGCGATTCACCCGGTGGCGGGCCGGCTGCCCGGACACATGAATGTGCTCCTGGCCGAAGCGAACGTGCCGTACGACATCGTGCTGGAGATGGACGAGATCAACGACGACCTCCCCACCACCGACGTCGTGCTGGTGATCGGCGCCAACGACATCGTCAATCCGTCCGCGCTCGACGACCCGTCGAGCCCGATTGCCGGCATGCCGGTGCTCCACGTCTGGGAAGCCGGCGCCTGCATCGTCTTCAAGCGCGGCCAGGGCGCCGGCTACGCCGGCGTGGAGAACCCGCTCTTCACGATGCCGAAAACGCGGATGCTGTACGGGGATGCGAAGAAGTCGGTCGAGGCGATCAGGGCCGCACTGCACTGACGCCCGCGTCGCCTCATCGGGCCCTCACGTGCCAGCCTTGAATCCGTGGACAACGACGCGATCCTGGCGGTACGAATCGGCGACCGTGCTGATCCCGCGCACGGCGTGATACACCGCGCGCAGCGCGCGGTACGGCCGCGAGTGCGTGCGGGTCATCGGCATCGTCCGGGCAAAGCCGACGGTCCGCAGCATGGCCTCGATCGCCGGGACGTTCGGTCCCCACCAGTTGGTCGAGTCCCGGTTCAGCTCCGATCCCGGGTAGAACACCATCGCCGGCCGCCGGTAGGTCACCAGGTCGGCCACCGTCTCGACGATGAGGCACCCCCTGGTCACCGCCGACACCCGCTCGAGCGCGAGGAGGGGATCCCGCAGGTGATACAGCACGCCCATGAAGAACACCACGTCGAACTGTCCGACGCGCTCGGGCGACAGGTCCATCACGTCGATCTCGAGTGACTCGACTCGAGACCCCAGCGCCTCGTGCGCCAGGTCGAAGCCCGCCCGGGTTCCCCAGCCCGGCCCGCCCCACGAGAACCAGTCGGTGGCGAGGACACGCGCGGCACCGCGCCGCTCGGCTTCGAACGAGTAGAAGCCGTCCCACGCGCCGATGTCGAGCACGGTCCGGCCTGTCAGGTCGGGCAGGTGCAGCGTGGGCAGGACCCGGGCGCAGTCGGTCAACCCGTCGGTGACGACGCCGGCGAGGTCCATCCGGTGGAACCAGCGAATCGCGGCGGCGCGCGCCCGGAGGTCTGCCTGGTTCATGCCGGTCGAACGGGCGGTCAGGCCGCCGATCGTTTGAACGTGAACCGGACGGTGCTGCGGCGGCCGTCGCCGACGAGGAAGGCCGCGTCGCCGTGATGCAGTTCGGCTGCAGCCTTGGCGACCGAGGCGCCGAGCGCGGCGGCAAACTCGTCGCCGCCTGGGTGGCCCGTGCCGCCCGGCGACGGGCGCCCGGTGGTCGTCGTGGCGGCGACGTCCTGCGACACCTCGATGGTCTCGAGATGGCCGCCGGTGACGCCGGCCACGACGGTGATGACGGCGCCATCGACGCGGCCGACCAGGCTCAGCGTCCAGACGACCGCCCCGGAGACACCGGCGACGAGCGCCGTCTCGTCGACCGGCACGACGGTGCCCCAGGCCGGCACGCGCAGATGGAGCGTCAGGCCGTTCAGCCGGCACTCGGGGGCAAAGCCGTCGCGCATCTGCGCGAAGAGTGCGCCGAGATCCCGTGGCTGCAGCCGGCCGCGATGCGCACCGGACAGCAGGCTGTCGGCACGCAGCATCCAGGCCGCACGCCAGGCTTCGGCGCGAATCAGGTCCACGTTGACACGACGCGCCATCGGCGACTGGTCGGTCGAGAGCAACGTGGCCGCCGCGGTGATCGTGTTCAGCCCCTCGGTCAGCTCCGAGAGCAGCCGTTCGTGTCGCTCATCGGGGGCGGGGGGACGGACGTCGGCGGCACCCTCGGCCGCACGCACGGGCCGCGCTGGCGGGTCGGCCGGCACGGACGCGGCCGGGCGGTCGGGACGATGACCGGTCAGGTGATCCACGTAGTGCGACTCGGCGCGCATCCGATAGCTCGAGGGCAGGCCCTCGCGCTCCCGCTCACGGCGCGCCACCGGGGCATCATCCCCCACCTCGACAACGTCGTCGGACGCCGGCGCGGCTCGCGCTCGTCTCGTAAATGCCACATCAGCAGGATTGAACTCGGACACGCGTGGGGGCCTCCGCCGGACACAGGAAAGACGGGCATCGTACCAGAGCCGGGGCAGTCGAGACAATCACATCGCTGCGAGACCGACGACGAGCGCGGGCAAGTTCGGGTCGCCGGCCGCCGCGTGCAGACGGTAGAATCCTGGGCATGCGTCCCTTCGTCCTCGTCGGTGTGGCGATCGCCCTGTCGTCGTGCGGCCCGGCTGCCCCGCCGGCGCCCGACGCACCGGTCCGGCCCAGTCAACGCGCGACCTTCACGACCGACGAGGCGTTCGACGCACGCGCCGTGGCCGCGTACGCCGGATCGCATGACGCGATCTACGCCCACATCGACCAGCACCTCGACGCGCACGTCGCGAACCTGCAGCGGTGGGTGCGGCAGCGGTCGGTGAGCGCGCAGAACGACGGCATCCAGGCGATGGCCGAGATGCTGCGCGACGACCTGAAGGCGCTGGGCTTCCAGGAAGCCGAACTCGTCCCGACGAGCGGCCATCCCGGCGTCTGGGGCTACTACGACGCCGGCGCGCCGAAGACGCTGCTCGTCTACCTGATGTACGACGTCCAGCCCGTCGAGCC
This sequence comes from Vicinamibacterales bacterium, assembly GCA_035512795.1. Lineage (GTDB taxonomy): Bacteria > Acidobacteriota > Vicinamibacteria > Vicinamibacterales > SCN-69-37 > DATKDF01. The sequence continues at coordinate 9,210 of DATKDF010000240.1, read as the reverse complement.
CGCCGACTGGCTATCGCCGCCGTTCGAGGCGCGTCTGGTCGACCACGACCTCGGGACGGTGCTGATGGGCCGTGGCGCCAGCAACCAGAAGGGCCCCGAGCGCGCGCTTCTCAATGCGATCGCGTCCATTCGGGCCGTCAACAACACGCTGCCCGTCAACCTCATGGTGGCGGCCGAGGGCGAAGAGGAGCTGGGCTCGCCCCATTACGGCGAGATCGTCGACCAGTACGAGGCGCGCATGCGCACGGCCGACGGCGTCATCTTCCCGTTCAACGCGCAGGACCGCGCCGGCGACGTCCGGATGAGCCTGGGCGTCAAGGGCATCCTCTACATGGAGATCGAGGCGCACGGCGGCGCCCACGGCGGCCCGACCCGGGCCGAGATCCACGGCTCGTACAAGGCCCTGGTCGACGCGCCGGCCCTGCGGCTCGTGCAGGCACTCGCCTCGCTGACGACGCCCGACGGCAACACGATCACCGTGCCCGGCTACTACGACGGTGTCGGCGGCCCCACACCGGACGAGGAGCGCCTCATCAACGCGATGGCCGCCGAGTGGAACGACGAGTCCGAACGCGCCGCGCTCGGCGTCGACCGCTGGATCGACGACGCGACGGGCCGCGAGGCCATCCTCCGGTATCTGTACGACCCCACGCTGAACATCGACGGCATGTGGAGCGGTTATACGGGCGAGGGCGTCAAGACGATCCTGCCGCATCGCGCAGTGGCGAAGGTCGACTCGCGCCTGCCGCCGGGCCTCGGCCCGGACGAAGCACTCGAGCTCATCCGTGCGCATCTGGACGCCCGGGGCTTCACCGACATCGAGATCCGCAAGCTCGCCGGCTACCCGGCGGCGCAGTCGTCGCTCGACGCGCCCCTCGTGCAGGCCGCGATGGGTGTCTTCAACAAGTGGGGGGCCACGCCGAGGGTGTCGCCCCGGCTGGCCGGCAGCGCGCCCTTCTACCAGTTCACCGACCGGCTCGGGCTGCCGCTCGTCTTTGCCGGCCTCGGCCACGGCGGCGGCGCGCATGCGCCGAACGAGTACATGGTCATGCATCCGAAGGACGGATCGCGCATTGCGGGCCTCGCGGCCGTCGAGAAGGGCTACGTGGATCTGCTCTTTGCGCTGGCGGCCCAATGAGCGCCGCGCAGGTGAACGTCGGCCGGCGGGGCTGGCACGGACTCATCGCTCTGTGCGTGCTGTCACTCGTCGCCCTGGCCGCCGATCGCGGATCCGCGGCGCAGCAACCGCCGCCGGCGGCCGCGAGCGGGTCCACGCTGAAGGGTGTCTACACGGCCGAGCAGGCGACGCGCGGCCAGGCGACCTTCGGCACGGCCTGCACGGGGTGCCACACGACGTCCGCGTACGCGGCACCAGCCTTCGTCCGCCGGTGGGACGGCCGCCCGCTCAGCGAGCTCTACGAGCTCATCGCCGACACGATGCCGGAGGACGCGCCCGGGGCGCTGACACCGAAGGAGTACGCGCAGGTGATCGCGTATCTGCTCCGCATCAACCGGATGCCGGCTGGCCGCGACGAGCTGCCCGCCGACCCCGACGTACTTCGGACCATCCGCTTCGAGACCACCACGCGCTGACACGAGAACAGACCCCGGAGGGACACAATGAGACTCGCCACACTGGCCATCGTCGTCACCGCCCTCGCCGCCGCCGGACCGTCACGCGAACCGGCCCGCGCGCAGGCGCAGGGCCTCAGTTTCTTCAGTACGAGTGTGGGACCGGGCACCGGCGCCCATCTCGGCGGCCTCGAGGGCGCCGACCGGCACTGCCAGGCCCTGGCTGCCGCGGTCGGCGCCGGCGGCCGGACGTGGCGGGCGTACCTCAGCACATCGGCGGCCAGCGGACAGCCGGGCGTGCACGCGCGCGACCGCATCGGCGACGGCCCCTGGGTGAACGCCAAGGGGGTGACCGTGGCGACGAGCGTCGCCGACCTGCACAGCGACGCGAACAAGCTCTCGAAGGAGAACTTGCTCGACGAGAAGGGCGACGTCGTCAACGGCCGCGGCGACACGCCGAACCGGCATGACATCCTGACGGGATCGCAACCCGATGGCACCGCCGGGGCACCGGGCACCGACACGACGTGCGGCAACTGGACGAGCGGGGGCGAGGGCAGCGCGCTCGTCGGCCATCATGACCGGCAGGGTGGCGGCGCCAATCCCACGTCGTGGAACTCGGCGCATGCGTCCCGCGGCTGCAGCCAGGAGAACCTGCGCGGCACGGGCGGCGACGGGCTCTTCTACTGCTTCGCGGCACGCTGAGGGCGCGGGGAGCTTGCCATGCGAACGGCCATCGCGATCCCGGTCGGCTTCTGCGCGGCGCTCGCGGCCGCCGCTCTGCTGCGCGCCGACGCGCCGGTTCAGCCGGACGAGGCGACCCGGATCTACGGCGCGATCCGCGCGTTCGAGCTGACCGGCGGGTCGCTGCCGGTCAGCGACTTCACCCTGACGCGTGACCGCATCGAGATGACATTCACCGGCACGTTTCACTTCGCCGGAACGGTCGAGAACCGCGTGACCGGCGCGGTCTTCATCGGCCGGGGCACGATGCGGGCCGCGGTGCCGCCGAGCGAGTTCGAGCGCGACCACGTCCGGCGACTGATTGGCGCCGACACCGTCGAGTCGGACTTCACGACGGCCGTCCTGCGCTGGACCGACGACACGATCGACCTGTTCCCGGCCCGGGCCGGCGAGGGCGGCGCGCCGGCTGCCGATGCCGCCCGCGTGGCCGCCGGGTTCGAGGCGCGGCTGACGCGCGAGACGGGCGTCAATCTCGCGTCGCGGCTCGCGCTGTCCATCGTCAACCGCGAATCGCCCGGCCTGTTCTTCGTCCAGTTCGAGGGGGGCCGGCGCGCCCGATTCAACGTCCTCGTCGATCACCAGCACCGGATCCCCGTCTCGCACTTCAACGTCAACGGCGGCGAGAAGGGCCTCGTGTTCGCGTACCGGCCGATCATCTTCCGCACCGAGACCTGGATGGCGTTCTACTCGGCCGACGACTACGCCCGCGGCACGGCCACCTACTCGGACGTCCACAACCTCGTGGACGTCACTCACTACGACGTGGACGTCGACCTCACCCGGCCCGACGAGCGGCTCAGCCTCACCGCGCGGATGACGATGAACGTGAGCGCCCCCGACGTGCGCGCCATTCCGTTCATCCTCGGCGAGGGACTGAGCACCTATCAGGACCAGCGGCTGCAGCACCAGTTGCACGTGCGCGGCGTGCGGGTCGATGGCGCGCCGGCCGCCTGGACGCAGGAAGACTGGGAAAGCGGGCTCACCATATGGCTGCCGCAGGCGGTCGGCCCGGAACGGCCGCTCACGGTCGAAGTGGATCTGGACGGCCGGTTCCTGCAGGTGAACGACCTCGTGCGCGGCGCCTACTACCCCATCTCGAACACCGCGTGGCTGCCTCGGCACGGGTACCTCGATCGCGCGACGTTCGACCTCGAGTTCCGGCACCGCAAGCGTGACTCGGTGGCCTCGGTGGGCACGCGCGTCCGGGAAGAGCCCGACCCGTCAGCCGCCGACCTCATGATCACGACCTATCAGATGACCGATCCGGTGGCCCTGGTCGTCTTCGCGCTGGGCCCGTTCGAGCGGCATCGCCAGGAGGTCACGTTCGAGTCCGGCGGCGATCCGATCCCGCTCGAGTTCCACAAGCTGCCGGACCGTCAGGCCCGCATCGCCGCCGTGAAGGAAGACTTCGTGCTGGCCGAGCTCGACAACTCGCTGCGGTACTTCGCCGCGATCTTCGGCCGCTACCCGTACAAGTCGTTCGGCGCGGCCTTTCATCCCTACCCGTTCGGCCAGGGCTTTCCCACGATGCTCATGCTGGCGCCGGCCGATCAGGCGGCCGGCGGCACGTTCGCGTTCATCTCGCACGAGACCGCCCACCAGTGGTGGGGCAACATCGTCGCCTGGCGATCGTACCGCGACCAGTGGCTGAGCGAGGGCTTCGCGCAGTACTCGAGCGTGCTCTACACCGGCCTGCGCGACAAGCCACAGACGGCGGCCGAGCTGCTGCGCGACATGCGACAGTCGCTGCTCGGCCCGCCGCGCACGCTCACGGGCGCCGGCCGCGGGCGGTTGAACGACGTCGGCCCCATCATCCTGGGCCACCGCCTCAACTCGAGCCAGAGCTTCGGGGCCTACCAGGCGCTCGTCTACAACAAGGGCGCACTCGTCCTGCGGATGCTCCATTACCTGCTGAGCGATCCGGCCGCTGACCCGATTGTCAGCGGCGACGGTGGCTTCAACCGGATGATGGCGGCCTTTGTCGAGGAGTTCCGCGACGACGCGGCCTCGACCGACGACTTCCGCGCCGTGGCCAACCGGCACTTCGCGTCGAGTCCCGTGGCCGTCCGGACCGGCACCAACCAGCTGAACTGGTTCTTCCGCCAGTGGGTGTACCAGACCGGTCTGCCGTCGTACCGGATGGAGTATCAGGTGGCCGACCAGGCCGAGGGCGCCGTCCTCGTCACCGGCACGGTGTTCCAGGACAACGTGCCGGCCGACTGGATGATGCCCGTCCCCGTCGTGTTCACGTTCGACGGCGACCGCACGGGCCGATCGGTCGTGCACGTCCGCGGCGCGAGCAGCACGTTCGAGATGCGCCTGCCCATGCGCCCGCGCAACGTCCAGCTCGACCCGGACGGGTGGATTCTCTCCGAGCGGACCGCCACGACACGAAAATAGGCGGTCCGACCGACGTGCTGCTCGGCGTCACAGGCACCCCTGCCGCAGGGACGGGCGGCCCTGACGAGCGACCGCTCCTGAACGCTCCCGGCCAGCCTGGCCGATACCCATCGCCGACCGACTGGCTATACTGATGAATCGGCTCTTCAGGGAGATCCATCATGCACCGACTTGTTGCGACGGCGCTTCTGCTGGCGGCTGGCTTGGCCGTGACCGCGGCCGGTCACGAGCAGGCCCCCGTGTTCCGCTCGGGCGTCGACCTCGTCACGATCGACGCGACGGTCGTCGACGGCGAGGGGCGTCCCATCGAAGGTCTCGGGCCGGCCGACTTCGTCCTCAAGGTGGACGGCCAGCCGCGACGAATCGCGTCGGTCCAGTACGTCTCGCGGACCCGCGCAACCGCCGGCGAGTCGCCCGCGCCGGCCGGGACGTCGACCTCCGCGGCGGTCTCGGCCAGTTCGAACGAATCGGTGGCCGACGGCCGCATCGTGCTCATCGCCGTCGATCAGGCCAACATCCGCCGGATCGAGGGCCGGCAGGCGCTCCGCGCGGCCGAACGGTTCATCGACACGCTCGGTCCGTCGGATCGGGTGGCCGTCCACGGCGTCAACTACGCGGGTGACATCGTGTTCAGCCGGGACCGCGTGCAGGCCCGGCGGCAGCTCGGATCGCTCACCGGCGAGGCCGTGCCGGCGCTCATCCAGCCCACGTTCAATCTCGGCATGACCGAGGCGCTCTGGATTGCCGACGGCAACAAGAGCCGCCTCGAGGTCGCCGTGCGGCGCGAATGCGGCACGTCGCTCAGCAACGCCAACAACAACCCGGCGCGGGCCGAAGGCGACGAGAACACGACGCGCAACCCCTGCCCGACCCAGCTCGAGCAGGAGGCGCGCATGACGGCCCAGCAGGTCCGCACGCAGGCCAGCCTGTCGATCAACGCGCTGGTCGACATGTTCGGCCGGTTGAGCACCATCGACGGGCCGAAGACGGTCGCCCTGCTGTCGGAAGGGCTCGTGGCCGAGCCGCGCCTGATCGACCTGACCGCGCTCGGGGCCGCCGCCCAGCAAGCCCGCGTCAACCTCTACGTGCTCCAGATGGAGACGCCGCTCTTCGACATCGCGACCCAGCAGCCGTCGCCCACCATGATGGAAGACTGGCAGTTGCAGGCCGACGGCCTCGCGCGGCTGGCCGGGTCGGCCGGCGGCTCGCTCTTCCGGCTGGCGGGCAGCGACCCGGCCCCGTTTGCGCGGATCATGCGCGAGCTGGACGGCTACTACCTGCTCGCGTTCGAGGCCACCGACACCGACCGCAATGGCCGGCCACACCAGATTGACGTCTCGGTCACCCGCCGGGGCGCCACGCTGCGGTCGCGGCAGGCGTTCCGGTTCGAATCGGATTCGTGGGCGCGGCGGCTGACCGAAGAGCGCATGGTCGGCCTGCTCAAGTCGGCGTCGATTGCGACCGAACTCCCGCTCCGGGCCGCCAGCTACTCGTTCTTCGACCCGGCGACCGGCAAGGTCCGCGTGGAGATCGCGGCCGAGACCGAACAGGGAGACGGCCAGACCTCCGGCGTCCTCTTCGGCTACGTGCTGCTCGACGCCAAGGGCGTCATCGCCGCCAGCCAGGTGCTCGAGACCTCGTCGCGGCGCTTCACCGCGGCGGCCGTGGTCGATCCCGGCGTGTACACCCTGAAAGTGGCCGGTCTCGACCGGTTCGGCCGAACGGGCAGCCTGCCGCGTGCGGTGCTGGCCGGCGTCTCCGATTCGCCCCTCCCGACGAGCGAACTGCTGATTGCCCGCCCGACGCCCGACCCGAACGCCATCCTCGATCCCATCGTCGATCGCACGAGTGACGACCGCATCGTGGCGTATCTCGAGTTGTATCCGGATGCGGGCCACTCGCTGCGGCTGGTCGACGTGACCGTGACCGTCCGTCCCGCCGCGCGCCGCGACGCCGTGCTCACGATGCCGGCCGCCGTCTCCAGCCGCAATGCCCGGCACGGCACGGCCCGGGTCGCCATCCCGATCGCGGACCTCGAGCCCGGCCGCTACGTGATTCGCGCCGACATCCTCGACAACGACAAGGCCGTCGGCTTCGTCGAGCGGACGATTACCATCGAACGGTAGGGCGCTGACGCCGGCATTGAGAGATTGACGATCTGCTACGAAGATTCTCGATTACCCCCAGCCGGCACTCGACGCGAGGTGCGCAGCGTCAGGAAAGATCGCCATGTTCACCCCGAGTTCGGCCACCAGACTCTCCGCGGTCTTTCGATGGACGCCGGGGATGACCGCAATCTCGGCATCCAGGAAATCGACCTGCGCCAACAGGCGGGTCAGCAGAAACCGCTGATGGCCCGTCCATTCACTGCTGAGCGCCGCCTCGAGCGCCGGGCGCTTGCGCCGCAACGCCCGCTGCGCCAGGTCGGCGAGCCGGCGCGCGTCGGTTTCGCCCGCCGCCAACGCGCTGCTGTTTCAAGGTGGCCCGTTACGGGGTCAGATCCCGAAGTTCCCGGATCTCACTCGGCGGCACGAAGCTGGCGCGCAGCAGACCGCATTGCAGCAGTTGCGCGAGCCATTCAGCATCCTGCACATGCACGTGCCACACCGGTTTCCAGAGCACACCGGTCGATTCCATCGCCGCGTGCGTCACCCCGGCCGTGACCCACCGCGCCAACGCCTCGAGGTCGGCCCGCGAAACCAGTCCGCCCTACGTACGTCCAGGTGCCACTCCATGACGTTGGCCAGCGCCAGCACGTTCCACGTCCCCGTCGTACCTGCCGTCACCTGTCGTACCCGTCGTACCGCCAGCTCCGTACAAAGCAAAAGGCAGAGGAGGTTTCCCCCCTCTGCCCTTTTCCCTCTTCCCTGTTCCCTTCTTAGAACTCGTACCTGAACGCGAACTGCATGCAGCGTCCTGCCCGCGCGTCGCACGTGGCGAGCGATCCGTCATAGCGCCCGAAGCCCGAGCGATCCGGGAAGACGTTCAGGTTGTCGACGTCGAAGCTCACGTGGTTGGTGACGTTGAACACGTCCCAGCGGAACCGCAGCCGCTGGCCGCCGCCCGGCATCTGCCACGCCTTGCTGAGGCTGAAGTCGGCCGTGAAGTAGCCGTCGCCGCGGAACGGGTTGCGGTCGCCGGCTTCGCCCGGACGCGCGAACCGGAAGAAGTCCAGCGCCGCTTCCGGATCGATGAACACCGATGGACGGCCGTCGATCGCGTCACGCACGATACCGATTTCCGGCTTGTTGTTCGGGTCGAGCAGCACGGCGTTGCCCTGCAGGTTCCAGTTGGTCGCCCCGCAGGACCGGCAGTTGATGACGGCGAACGGGAAGCCGCTCGACCAGCGGCCGACGCCGGCCACCGACCAGTCGCCGATGATGGCGTTCATCACGTTGCCGACGTTGGCCGCGTGCCGGCGTCCCTGCCCGAAGGGCAGGTCCCAGATGCCGTTCATGTTCACCAGGTGGGTGACGTCGAAGTCCGACAGGCCGTAGTTCTGCTCGGGATCCCACGAGTTGATGAGGAAGCCCGAGTAGCCGCCGGCGCCGTAGTTGCCGAAGGCGCTGCCGCGCTCGTTGTTCGAGCCGAGGTCCTCGCTCTTCGACAGCGTGTAGTTGATGTCGAACTGGTAGCCCGAGCTGTAGCGCTTGCGGAAGCTCAGGATCATCGCGTTGTAGTTCGACCGGCCGACCGAGCTCAGCGCCGCCAGCGAGTCGTACTGCTGGGCGAAGTAGGAGAACGGCCCGAACTTCGTGCAGCCGGGCACGCAGAACTGGTCGGCGCGCCAGAGCGTCGTGATGTAGTCCGGCCCGTCGTTGTTGAACCGGCGCGCGAACTGCTGCGTGGCGGTGAAGCCGCCGAACGCCGCATCCGGGAACAGGTTGTCGAAGTAGGGAATCGACGGGAAGCCCGCGTAGGCGCCAATCGGCGACCCGGGCGCGATGCCCGCGGCCTGGATGGCGTCGATCATCTGCCCCGCCGCGGCGAAGTAGTCGACCCCCGACCCCGTGTCGACCAGGTTGAGCGGCATGGCCATGTCGCGGCGGGTCAGCAGGTCACGTCCGAAGCGGCCGATGTAGCCCGCCTCGATCGTGTAGCTGTTGCCCAGGTCGTGGCCGATGATGAAGTTGAGCATGTGCGCCGACGGCGTCACGAGCGTGTCGTCGATCGACGACGTGATGACACCCGCCTCGAGCGGAGGCGTCTGCGGGAACCCGCCGAGCGGCGCGGCCGGCAGCGTGACCGGCATCGTGGACACGTCCACGAACCGGGCGCCCGGTGTCGTCTCGTACGGCGCGCCGAACGGGCTCGAGAGCACCGTCGCCATGCCGAACGACGAGCCGGCATCGAAGTTGGCGGCGATGCCGTGGCCGATGCGGTCGAACACCTTCGAGTAGCCGCCGCGGACCACCCAGCGGTTGGTCGGCGTCCACGCGAAGGCCACGCGCGGCGCAATGTTGTTCTTGTCCATCTCGTAGAAGCCGCGGCCGT
>DATKDF010000239.1:0-17605 GCA_035512795.1 Vicinamibacterales bacterium | reverse complement strand
CACGTATCAGCGTCCCTTGTCCAGCGATGATCAAACTGTCTGTCAACGTCAACAAGGTCGCGACGCTCCGCAATTCGCGCGGCGGGTCGGTGCCGAGCGTCGAGCGGGCGGTCACGACGTGTCTCGACGCTGGTGCGCCGGGCATCACCGTGCATCCCCGCGCCGACGAGCGGCATATCCGGCCGGACGACGTGCATGGGATTGCGCGTCTGCTTGCGGCTCGACGGGCCGCGGGCGCCCCGGCCGTTGAGTTCAACATCGAGGGCGATCCGAGGCCCGCCCTCATCGACCTCGTCCTCGAGGTGAAACCCGATCAGTGCACGCTCGTGCCGGTCCAGGCGGGCGAGATCACCAGCCAGGCGGGCTGGCCGCCCGACACGCGGCCGGCGACGCTCCGGCCGGTGGTGGCGGCGTTGCAGGACGTCGGCGTGCGCGTCAGCCTCTTCGTCGATCCGGACGACCGGGCGATCGAGTGGGCCGCCGGGTGCGAGGCCGATCGCGTCGAGCTCTACACGGAGCCGTTCGCCCGCGCCTTCGAGCGGGGCGGGCCGGCCGCGCGCGAGAGCTTCGAGGTGTACGCGGCGGCCGCCGAAGCGGCCCATCGTCTGGGCCTTGGCGTCAACGCCGGGCACGATCTCGACCTGCAGAATCTCACCCTGTTCCGGCGCCTGCCGCACCTCGACGAAGTGTCGATCGGCCACGCGCTCGTCGGTGACGCACTCTGGATGGGGCTGGCCGCATCCGTCCGCGCGTATCTGGACGTGCTCGTCGCCGGCGAGGGAAGCCCGGCGGTATGATGAAGGGGACTGTGGAGATTCGATGAGGCGCGACGCGCTCGTGTTTGCGATTTCGGGGACGTTCTTCGGGTTGATTGTCGGGTGGATTCTGGGCAGCCAGAACGCCCGTCCCGTTGCGGGTCTGCCCGTGGCGGCCTCGCCGGCGGCCGCTGCGTCGACCACGGCCTCGCCTCCGCCGCTCGACGTGCGCCGCGCCACCGACCTCGAGGCGCAGGCCAAGGCGCGGCCGGGCGATGCCCGCGTGCGCCTCGAGCTCGCCAACCTGTACTACGATGCCGAGCGCTTCGACCTGGCGGTGCCGTGGTACCTCGACACGCTGGCCATCACTCCAACCGACGTCGGTGCCAGCACCGATCTGGCCGTCTGCTACTTCTACACGAATCAGGTGGATCAGGCGCTCGCGCAGCTCGAACGTTCGCTGGCCATTGATCCGAATCACGCCAAGACGCTTCTCAACCAGGGCATCATCCTCGCCCAGGGCAAGGGCGACCTGGCCGCCGCCACCGAGTCGTGGAAGCGCGTGCTCCTCGTCGCGCCCGACGGCGAAGAAGGCCGGCTCGCGCGACAGTTGCTCGACGGGCTGCAGGGGCATCCGACGCTGCCGGCGGCTGGCGCGGGTTCCGGCGGCGGGCTTCCCCCCGGGGCGCCCTGATGACGCTCATCAGCTGGATCATTCGGATCCTGCTCATCGCGTTCGTCGTGCGGCTCGTGCTGCGCGCGCTGTTTCCCCCGCGGCCCGCGGCCCGCGCGCCCCGCAAGCCGCTCGAGCGCGCCGGTGGTGCGCTCGTGCAGGATCCGCACTGCGGGACCTACGTGCCGAAGTCGCGTGCCCTGGTGTCCGGCACTGGCGAGCACGCGAAGTTCTTCTGCTCGACCGAGTGCCGCGACCGGTACCTGTCCGGGCACGCGCGCCGGCATGCGTCCTGACGGCCCCGCCCGCTGATGTCCTGGCGGGCCGACTTCGACCTTCGTGACGACGTCGTCTGGCTGAACAGCGCCCATCAGAGCGCGCTGCCGCGGCGTGCCGCCGAGGCCGCCGCCGAGGCCGTCCGCTGGAAGCTCCAACCGTGGGAGCTCACGACCGCGCGCTTTCAGAGTGTGCCGGCCGCGCTCCGCCGCGCGCTCGGCGCCATCGCGGGCGTGCCCGCCGACGAGGTCATCCTGACGAGCGGCGCGTCATTCGGCCTGCACGCCCTCGCCAACAGCCTGCCGCTCGAGCGCGGGGACGAAGTCCTCGTCCTGCGCGGCGACTTTCCGTCGAACATCCTGCCGTGGCGGCTCGCCGAGCGCGCCGGTGTCGTCGTGCGCCCGCTCGAACCGGCCCGTCCCGTGCTGTCGCCCGACGAGGTTCGCGACGCCATCGGGCCCGCGACGCGCGTCGTCTGCCTGAGCTGGGTGCACTCGTTCTCGGGCCACGCACACGACCTCGACGCGATCGGTGCAATCTGCCGCGAGCGCGGCGTCTGGTTTGTCGTCAATGCCACGCAGGGCATGGGCCTGCGGCCGTTCGATGCCGATGCCCAGCCGATCGACGCGGTCGTCTGTTCGGGCTGGAAGGGGCTCTGTGGACCCTACGGGACCGGCTTTGCGTGGTTCCGGCCGGCGCTCCTCGATCGAATGATCGGCCGGCAGGCCTACTGGCTGACGATGCAGACGGCCGACGACCTGGCGCGGACCGCTGACCCGGAGCTGCCGGCGCGCTTCGGGCCGCGGCAGTACGAGATCTTCGGTACGGCCAATTTCTTCAACTTCGTGCCGTTCGAGGTGTCGGCGTCGTATGTCGGGGGCATTGGCGCGGCGTGCGTCTGCGACGCCCTGGGCGGCCTGGTCGATCGGTTCATCGCGGGACTCGACCGCGGCCGGTACGATCTGGTGAGTCCGGCCGAGGGCCCCTCGCGGTCGACGCTCGTCGTCTTCTCGCACCGCGATCCGGCGCGGAACGAGCCGCTCCACCGGCGGCTCCTGGACGCCGGCATCTGGACGGCCGCCCGGCAGGGGCGCCTGCGCATTTCGCCCCACGTCTACAACACGGCGGACGAGATCGATCGCACGCTCGCCGTGCTCGGCGCCGCGGAGTAAGATGGCGGCTCGGTCACCCCATGGACTTCGCTGACACCCGCCGCGACATCGTCGAGGTTGGCCGGCGGCTCTGGACGCGCGGCTTCGTGGCGTCGAACGACGGCAACATCTCGGTGAAGGTGGCGCCCGACCGTCTGCTGATGACGCCGGCGAGCGTCTCCAAGTACGACATGACGCCCGAGATGATGGTCGTCACTGATCTGCGAGGCCAGGTCATCTCGGCCGCGCCTGGCCGGAAGCCCTCGTCCGAGATGCTGATGCACCTGGTGGCGTACGAGAAGCGGCCCGACATCGGCGCCGTGGTTCACGCGCACCCGCCCATCTCGACCGGGTTTGCCGTGGCGGGCATTCCGCTCGACCGGGCCGTCCTGGCCGAGGTCGTCACCACGCTTGGCAGCATCCCGATTGCGGAGTACGGCACGCCGTCCACGCGCGAGCTGGCCGACTCGGTGGCGCCGTACCTGCGCGCCCACGACGGGCTGTTGCTGGCCAACCATGGTGCGCTCGCGCTCGGGCGCGACCTGTGGTCGGCGTACTACAAGATGGAGACCATCGAGCACTTCGCGCGCATCAGCTTCGTCGCGCGCCAGCTCGGCGGGGAACTGCTGCTCTCGCGCGACGAAGTCGACCGCCTGCAGGAGCTTCGCGGCTCGTACGGCATCGCGGCGCCCGCCCCGATCTGTCCGGACCCGGCGCCGGAGGCCGACGGCGACGTCGTCTGTCAGATCGTCCAGGCGGGCGCGCCATCGTTAGGCCCGGATGGCGGGATTCGGCTAACATACGCGCAGTTGACGGCGCTCATCGACGAGGCCGTCCGCTCGGCAATCGGGCCGCGGCACGGCGACTGATCCACCAACGGGAGGTTCTGACGATGGGCGAGGCGCTCGGAATGATCGAGACGAAAGGCCTGGTCGCAATGATCGAGGCGGCCGACGCGATGGTCAAGGCCGCCAAGGTCACGTTGGTCGGCTGGGAGAAGATCGGTGCCGGATACGTCACCGCCCTCGTCCGGGGCGACGTCGCCGCCGTCAAGGCTGCCACCGATGCCGGCGCCGCCGCCGCCCGCCGCGTCGGCGAGCTGGTGTCGGTCCACGTCATCCCGCGGCCCCACGCCAACCTGGAAGACGTGCTGCCCATCGGCAAAGGCACGAAGGGGTAGATGCTCCTCGCCCGCGTCGTCGGCACCGTCGTGGCCACCCGCAAGGACGAACGCCTCGTGAGCAGCAAGCTGCTCGTGGTGAGGCCCGTCGATCCGGGCGGCACGGGCGACGGCAATCATCTGGTGGCGGTCGATACCGTCGATGCCGGCGCCGGCGAAACCGTGCTCATCGTCAGTGGCAGCTCGGCGCGGATGGCGGCCGGCCTCAAGGACTGCCCGGTCGATGCCGCGATCGTCGGCATCGTCGATCGGGTGGACGTCACCCGCGAGTAGCCCGTGCAGGTCGCCCGCGTCATCGGCGACGTCGTCGCGACCATGAAGGATGCCGCGCTCTCCGGTCACAAACTGCTCCTGCTTCAGCCGGTCACGCCCGATCGCCGGGCCGTGGGCCGTACGCTGGTGGCGGCCGACGCGGTCGGCGCCGGCGTCGGCGAGCACGTCTTTTTCGTGCGCGGCCGCGAGGCGTCGTTTCCGTTCCTGCCGGCCGAACCGCCCGTCGACGCCTGCGTCATCGGCATCGTCGACCACTGGGACATCGAGCCGTGATCATCGCGCGCGTCATCGGCACGCTCGTGTCGACCCAGAAGCACCGAAAGCTCGAGGGGGCCAAGCTGATGCTCGTGCAGCCGCTGACGATCGACGACAAGCCGCGCGCGACGCCAATCCTCGCCATTGACTCGGTCGGCGCCGGCGTGGGCGAGAAGGTGCTCGTGGTCCTCGAGGGCCGCGCGGCCGGCGCCGCGCTCGGGCGCAAGGCCGCGGCCGTCGATGCGGCTATCATCGGAATCGTGGACGCCGTCACGATTGACGAGGCGCCGGCGCTGGCCGGCGAAGTGGCCCGATGACGCTGACCGAGGCCGACCTTCGCAACCTCATCCGCGATGCCGTGGCGCGGCATCTCGGCCGGACGGCCGCGTCGGATGAAACCGGGGCCGCCGACGCCGGTAGTGTTCGGCCCGCCGCGCACGAGCCGGGCCTGCATCCGAGCCAGGCCATCTACCTGACCATCACCAATCCTGGCGAGGCCTGTATCATCGAGCCAGGCGTCGGCTGCAACCACTGTGGCTACTGCAAGACGTATGGCTTCTGATGGCCGAGGTGCGCGCAACGGGTTGACCGTGCGCATCGTCCGGACGCTGCGGTCGCTCGAGCGTGCGGAACGGTCGATGGAGGATCCGGCCGTCGAGAAAATCAGCGACGAGACGGCCGAAGACCCCTTCCGGGTGCTCATCGCGACGATGCTGTCGGCGCAGACGAAGGACGCGGTGACGGCCCAGGCGTCTGCGCGCCTGTTCCGCGTCGCGCGGTCGCCGAGGACGATGACCGCGTTGCCGGTGGCGAAGATTCAGAGGCTCATCTATCCGGTGAGCTTCTATCGCACCAAGGCGCGGCACGTGAAGGAGACGTGCCGGCAGATCCTCGAGCGGTTCGGCGGCCGCGTGCCCGATCGGATGGCCGACCTGCTCACGCTGCCGGGCGTCGGGCGGAAGACCGCGAACCTGGTGCTGATCCTCTCGCATGCGAGCCGTGACAACATCTGCGTCGACACGCACGTGCACCGCATCTCGAACCGGCTGGGCTGGGTGCGGACGAAGACGCCTGACCAGACCGAGCAGGCCCTCTATGAGGTGGTCCCGAGACGGTACTGGCCACGGGTGAACCTGTACCTCGTGACATGGGGGCAGAATGTCTGTCGTCCCGTGTATCCGCGATGTCCGGCGTGTCTCGTAAGCCCGGAGTGCGCACAGGTGGGCGTGAAGGAGGTGGGCCGTGGCTGAAACCCGAAAAGACCCCCGAACTCGAAAAGACCCCCGGCGTCTTTTTGAGTGGTCAAAAAGACGCCGGGGGTCTTTTGCCCTTTGGGCATTTGCCCTGGCTGTCCTGCCGGCCGCGGCCCCACAGGCGCCGGCCCCGGTCGCAGTCCTCGAGACCGTCAAGGGCGTGTTCGAGATCCAGTTCTTTCCCGCCGACGCGCCGACGAGCGTGGCGCACCTGGTCGGGCTCCTCGAAAAGCGGTTCTACCGGGGCCAGCGGATTACGCGTGTCTCGGCGTCGCTCGTGCAGTTCGGCGATCCGCAGTCGCGCGACATGACCAGGCGCGCGTCCTGGGGCAGCGGCGGCAGCGGCACGCGCATCGGCGTGGCCGAGTTCTCGAAGCGCACGCACGCGCGCGGCATCGTGGCGCTCGCCCATCCGGGCAACGCGGCAGCGGCCGACAGCCAGCTGTTCATCCTCAAGGCGGCCGTGCCGTCCTACGACAGCACGTACACGATTGTCGGCCGCGTCACGACGGGCATGGGCGTCGTCGATCGGCTCGCCGTGGCCGACATGATCAAGCAGGCGTCGATCAAAGCGGCAGATCAGCCGTTCTGACGAGACCTTCGAGGTCCGGATAGCGGCGGATCATCTCGGCGGGGTAGTCGCCGGGGATCAGCTGGTCGAGCTCGTGCTTCAGGACGGCGGCGTTGGCGACTGCCTTGGCCGAGAAGTGGTTGTTCAGGTACATCAGCACGCGCGAGCCGGCCTTCGACCGCGCGCGCGCCACCTCGGCGAACGGCTCGAGTTCGTCCCGTGAATAGAGATAGTTGTAGCGATCCTCCGCCTGGTCGTGTGACCACCACTCGCGCGCGTTCCGGCCGTGCAGCCGGACGTAGGTGAGCGCGCCGGCCGGGCCGTCGAGCGTCTGGCGGATCGAGTCGCGGAATTTCGGCTCGTCGATGAGGACCGAGGCCGCGCCGCCGGCCGAGAGCAGGCGTGACGTCTCGTCCGCCGCGTCGCTCCACGAGCGATGCCGCAACTCGACCGCCAGCGGATAGCCGGCGAAGTGTCCGAGCAGCCACTCCAGATACGCAGCCGTGTCCGGCTCCCTGTGGAAGCTGGGCGGAAACTGGACGAGGAGCGCGCCGAGCCTGCCCGCCTCGGCGATCGGATCGAGACCGTGCCTGAACAGGTCCACATCCGCGCGCGACAGATCCCAGCCGGCCACGCCGTCGCGCGCGAGGTACATGTCCGGGTGCGTGAACTTCTGGTAGAGCTTGACGGCAAAGACGAACCCGGCCGGCGTGCGCCGCAGCCAGCTCTCGCTCATCCCCGCCTCGGGCATCCGGTAGAACGTCGCGTTCACTTCGACCGTGTCGAAGTGCTCGGCGTAATAGGCGAGCTCGTCAAACCCCCGCGGCCGGCGCGCCGGGTAGAACACCCCGTTCCACGTGCCCGCGCCGGTCGGGTAGTGCCAGCCGGAGGTGCCGACAGAGACAAGGGACATGTCGGTACGACAGGGTACGACAGGGAAGCGGAACGCGCTGACGCTGGCCAGCTTCTGGATCAGGGCATCCGGGTGCTCGTGGGCTTCCGGGCGCGTATGCAGGCGCAGCAGGACCCCCCAAGCTGCCGGAATTCGGCGAACCCCATCGCACAACCGAGCCCGAACGCCCCAAACCAGATGATGACCCGCGTCAGCGCGTTCCTCGTCTGTCGTACCGGCCGTTACCCGTCGTACCCGTCGTACCGATAAGATCGGCCTGTCCTTGCTCACGATCTTCGAGGTTTACCGCTCCATCCAAGGCGAGTCGACGCACGTCGGGCGGCCCTGCACGTTCGTCCGCCTCGCCGCGTGCGATCTCCGTTGCGTCTGGTGCGACACGCCCTACGCCTTTACCGGCGGCACGAAGCGGACGGTGGACGACGTGGTGGCCGAGGTCGCGACTCTGCGAGTTCCGCTCGTCGAGATTACCGGCGGTGAGCCGCTGCTTCAGCCCGACGTCTACGACCTCATGGCGCGCCTGCTCGCGGCCGGCCACGACGTGCTGCTCGAAACGGGCGGGCACCTCCCGACCGATCGGGTCCCGCCCGGCGTCGTGACGATCCTCGACGTCAAGTGTCCCGGTTCGGGAGAAGCCGCGAATATGCACTGGCCGAACCTCGACCGGCTCGCTCCGGATGACGAGGTGAAGTTCGTCATCGCCGATCGCGCCGACTTCGACTACGCGGTGGATGTCGTCCGGCGGCACGACCTCACGTCGCGCGCGGCCGCCGTGCTCTTCTCACCTGCGCACGGCCTGCTTCCACCGGCCGATCTCGCCGCGTGGATCCTCGAGTCAGGCCTGCCGGTTCGGCTGCAGCTTCAGGCGCACAAGTACATCTGGTCGCCGGACGCCCGGGGCGTGTGACGTGCGTGCGGTCGTGCTGCTCTCCGGCGGACTCGACTCGGCCACGGCCGCGGCGCTCGCGCGTCGCGAGGGCTGGGAGCTGTACGGGCTCACCGTCCAGTACGGCCAGCGGCATCAGCACGAACTCGCCGCCGCGCGCCGCGTCGCCGCTGCGCTCGGCTTCGCGCGGCACATCGAGATCGATCTGGACCTCGGCCAGTTCGGCGGCTCGTCCCTGACCGGCGAGGGTCACATTCCGAAGGACCGCGAGCCCGATGCGATCGCGGGCCTCACGGGTGATGCGACCATCCCGTCCACCTACGTCCCGGCGCGGAACACCATCCTGCTCTCGCTTGCGCTTGGTTGGGCCGAGGTCCTCGGCGCCGGCCGCATCGTCATCGGCACAAACGCCGTCGACTATTCCGGCTATCCGGATTGCCGCCCGGAGTTCCTCGCCGCCTTCGACTACCTGGCCACGCTCGCGACGAAGGCGGGCGTCGAAGGCCGCGAGGTTCGCATCTGGGCGCCCCTGGAGCACCTGTCGAAGGCCGGCATCATCCGTGCCGGCCTGGCGCTCGGCGTCGACTACGGCCTGACCCGCAGCTGCTACGACCCGCAGCCGGCCGGTCGCCCCTGCGGGCGCTGCGACAGTTGTCAACTCCGGGCCCGGGGCTTTGCCGAAGCCGGCCACCTCGATCCCCTGTTGTCACGCGGGGACTGACGGACCAGAATACCCGTCCGGACCCAACGTGGCACGCCCGCTCCGAGAGCAGTTCCTCGTCGCCACCCTGGTGTTGATCGTTCCTGTGATCGTCATCATGGTGCTCTTCGGCCAGCAGACCTATCGCGATCAACTGGTCCTGCTCGGTGAGGATGCCTACCTGATGGCGGCGACGGTTGCCGCCCACATCGACCAGCACGAGGGCGACGATGACGTCGCCGGGCTGGCGGAGTTCCTGCCGCGCATCCCCCTGCCGGCCGGCAGCACGCTGGTCGTCGCCGACGAGACCGGCCGGGTGGTGGCCCGCCACGGCCAGCCGACGAGCGGGATCGAGGAGCGGTGGCCCGGGCAGGCCTCGGCGGCCACGCGGCCGTGGACGATCACGGTGGCGTTGCCGACCGAACTGGCGTGGGGCCGGGCCATGGAGTCGTATCGCCGCACGATCTTCATCTCGGGCCTGGCCACCCTGGTGCTCCTGCTCCTGCAGTTCCTGTTCCTGCGCCGCTGGCTGCCCGCGCTCGAGGCCCTGGGGCGCACGGCCGATCGGGTCGGCGCGGGCGACCTCGGTCCCGTGCCGCCCCGGCGGATGCCCGCGCAGGAGATGGCGCGCCTCCATGAGGCGTTTGCGGAGATGGTCGAGAAGCTCCGCGAGGCGCGCGAGCGCATCGACGCGCAGATTGCCGAAGAGCGACGGATGCGCGGCGAACTCCAGTCACTGCAGCAGCAGGTGATCCGGCAGGAACGGCTCGCCGCGATCGGCGTGCTGCTGTCGGGCATTGCGCACGAGCTGAACAACCCGCTGCAGGCCATCGCGGGGTTTGCGGACCTGCTCCAGCGGGATCCCGACCTGAAGGCGTCGGTGCGGACCGACCTCGAGCTCATCCAGAAGGAAAGTGCCCGCGCGGGCTCCATCATCCGCAACCTGTCGCGCTTCGGCCGTCAACAGGGCACCGAACCGTCGATCGTGCTCATGCCCGAGGTCATCGCATCGGTCGTCGAGTTGCGGCAACGACGGCTCGTCGAGCAGAACATCGCCCTCGACGTCGACGAGCGCAGCACCCACCTGGCCCGCGCGATCTTCTCCGAGCTGCAGCAGGTCGTCCTGAATTTCGTCATCAACGCCGAGCAGGCCATCGCGGAGTGCCGGCCGCCCGTGCGGCGCATCACCATCCGGACGCAGGACGTCGGATCGCGCCTGCGGGTCGAAGTCGAAGACACCGGCCCGGGCGTTGCGCTCGCCGACGAGTCCAAGCTCTTCCAGCCGTTCTTTACGACCAAGCCCGTCGGCGAAGGGACCGGACTTGGCCTGTCGGTCAGCTACGGCATCATCCGTTCGCTCGGCGGCGAGATCGGCTACCGGCGTGGCGCCGAGGGCGGCGCGCTCTTCTTCTTCGAACTGCCCGCCATCGATCCGGCCGGAGCCTCCGAATGACCGACCGCCTCTACTACACCGAGCCCGAGCGGCGCGCGTTCCGCGCGGTCGTCACCGGATGCGCGACCGCGCCGCCGCACTTTCATGTGACGCTCGACGCGACGGCATTCTATCCAACGTCGGGCGGTCAGCCGTTCGACACGGGCCAGTTGGGTGAGGCGCGCGTCGTCGACGTCATCGATCGCGACGACGACGTGATTGTTCACGTCGTCGACCGCCCGATCGCGATGGGGACGGCCGTCGAGGGCACCATCGACTGGCCGCGACGTTTCGATCACATGCAGCAGCACACCGGCCAGCACATCCTGTCGGCCGCCTTCGACCGGCTTCCGGGCGCGCACACGACGAGCTTCCACCTCGGCGCCGACGGCGCGACGATCGACCTGGCGCGCGAAGTCCAGCCGGCCGAGATCGCGCGC
This sequence comes from Vicinamibacterales bacterium, assembly GCA_035512795.1. GTDB lineage: Bacteria > Acidobacteriota > Vicinamibacteria > Vicinamibacterales > SCN-69-37 > DATKDF01. The sequence goes on along the minus strand of DATKDF010000239.1, from coordinate 6,850 downwards.
GCGGAGGCCGAGGCCAATCGGATCGTGTGGGACAACCGGCCCGTCACGATTCGGTTTGCCGAGGCCGCCGAGGCCGCACGCCTGCCGTTGCGCAAGGAGCCGGCCCGTGCCGGCCGGCTCCGCCTGATCGATGTCACCGACTTCGACCTGTCGGCCTGCGGCGGTACCCATGTGCCGGCGACCGGTGTCGTCGGCATCATCGCTGTCACCGGCTGGGAGCGCTTCAAGGGCGGATCGCGCATCGGATTCGTGTGCGGCGGTCGCGCGCTGGCCGCCCATGGGCGGCTGCGCGATGTCGTCGCGGCGCTCGCCCGGCGTCTGTCGGCGGGCGCAGCCGACCTGGACGCGACCGTCGCACGGCTACAGGACGAGCGACGGGAACGCCTGCGCCAGGTGCACCGCCTCCAGGACGATCTCGCGGTTCATCGGGGCAGGGCGCTCGCGGCGTCGGCCCAGGCGGTCGGCGGCCTGCAGGTCGTCCTGCGGCACGAACCGGGGCTCGACGGTGGGAGCCTCAAGACGCTGGCCGCCGCCATCGTCTCGCATCCGGGGCTGGTGGCGGTGCTCGTGGGCGACGGCGGCGACGGCGAGCCCGCGCCGGTGGTGATCGCCCGGTCGGCCGACGGTTCGGTTGACGCCTCGGTGCTTCTCCGCGGACTGGTCGCTGACCTGGGCGGGCGCGGTGGTGGCAGGCCAGAGCTGGCGCAGGGCGGGATCCAGTCGGCGGCCGGCGAGATTCTGGCGCGCCTGGGAGTCCGACTGGCGGCAGGGGACGTCTGATGATCTGAACCCCGCGCTTGACGACAGATGTGTCGTCCAGAAGTGGGCAGTCTCTGGCGTCCGGCAATCGGGTCGGCGTCAATCCGATTCGGATACAATCGCCACTTCCGTGCTCGAGTCGCTGTTCACATTCCTGTTCAAGTACCCACAACTGGTTTTTGAACAGGGCACCTTCGTTTTCTGGGCCACGCGGTCGATGTGGCTCGTGGCCCTCGTCGCGGCCGGCGGCGCGCTGTACGCCCTGTGGACGTACCGGCGGCTGGCCGCCATCGCAGGCCGCGGGCGGACGACGCTCCTGGCGTTGCGCGTCGCGATCTTCCTGATCGTCGTCTTTGCGCTGCTCCGTCCGACATTGCAGCTCAAGGTGGCCGTGCCGCAGCAGAACTTCGTCGGCGTGCTGCTTGACGACTCGCGCAGCATGCAGATTGCCGACCACGGCGGGCAGCCGCGCAGCACGTTCATCGCCGACGAACTGGCACGGCCGGACGCGCCGCTCCTCACCGCGCTCGGCGAGCGGTTCTCGCTGCGCGTGTTCCGCTTCTCGACCAGTGCCGAACGGCTGCTCGCGACCGGAGAGCTCACCTACCAGGGCACGGGCACGCGCATCGGCGAGGCGCTCGACCGGGCGCGCGACGAACTGAGCGGGCTGCCCGTAGCCGGCCTCGTGGTCGTCAGCGACGGCGCCGACACGACCGACACGGTGATGGACCAGGTGATTGCGACGCTCGGCGCGCAGGCCATTCCGGTGTTCACGGTGGGCGTGGGCGAGGAACGGTTGTCGCGCGACGTCCAGGTCACGCGCGTCGAAACGCCGCGCCGGGTGCTCAAGGGCACGGCGCTCGTCGTCGACGTCGTCGTCACCCAGACCGGGTATGCCGGCACGAAAGTGCCGGTGATCGTGGAGGACGCGGGCCGGCTCGTGAGCAGCGAGGAGATCACGCTGCCGGGCAATGGCGAGTCGGCCACGGTGCGCGTGCGCTTCAAGCTCGACGAGGCCGGGCCGCGCCGGTTCCAGTTCCGCATTCCGGTCCAGGCCGGCGAGGAAGTGGAGCAGAACAACAGCCGGGACGTGCTGATCGAGGTGTACGACCGGCGCGAGAAGATCCTGTTCCTCGAGGGCGAGCCCCGGTTCGAACCGAAGTTCGTCCGGCTGGCGGTCGAGAAGGATGACAACCTGCAGGTGGCGCTCCTGCAGCGGACGGCTGTCGCGACCTCGAACGCGCCGGACAAGTACCTGCGGCTCGGCATCGACTCGCCCGATGAACTGCAACACGGATTTCCGTCCACGCGCGAGGAACTGTTCAACTACCGGGGCATCATTCTCGGGTCGGTCGAAGCGAGCGCGTTTTCGCCCGAGCAGCAGCGGATGCTCGAAGACTTCATCGACGTGCGCGGCGGCGGTCTGCTCGCGCTCGGGGGCGATCGGGCGTTTGCCGAAGGTGGCTGGGCGGGAACGCCGCTGTCGAACGCGCTGCCGGTCGTGCTCGACCCGCGGCAGCGCACCCCGACCTACCCGCCCTTCGAGCTGGTGGCGCGGCCGACGCCCGCGGGCCTGACACACCCGGCCGTGCTGATTGCCGATCCCGGCTCCGATCCGGTTGACGCCTGGCGGAAGCTGCCGCCGGTCTACTCGCAGAACACGGTGGGGGAGGTCAAGCCGGGCGCCACGCTCCTGCTCGACGGCGTGGCCGACCGGGGCGGGAACCGGCCCATCCTGGCGTATCAGCGGTACGGCCGGGGCAAGGCGCTCACGCTGGCCGTCCAGGACACCTGGATGTGGCGGATGCACCACACCATGGCCGTCGACGACCCGACGCATCACAACTTCTGGCGGCGGATGCTGCGCTGGCTCGTCGACGGCGTACCCGACCGGGTCATGGTGTCGGCCAGGCCCGAGCGCGTGCAGCCGGGCGATCCGGTCTCGCTCGCCGTCGACGTCTACGATGCCGAGTATGCCGGGATCAACGACGCCCGGGTGACCGCGCGTGTGCGCATGCCGTCGGGCAGGGTCGAGAGCGTGCCGATGGACTGGACCGTCGAGCGCGACGGCGAGTACCTGGCGCGCTTCACGCCAAGCGAAGACGGCGTCCACGTGGTCGAGGGGACCGGCGAGCGGGCCGGAGAATCGCTGGGCATCGGCACGGCCAGCGTGCTCGTCGCGCCGAGCGAGGCCGAGTACTTCGACGCCGGCATGCGCGCCCCGCTCCTGCGCCGCCTGGCGAGCGAGACCAACGGCCGGTTCTTCCGGGCACGGGACGCCGCCGGGCTGCCCGAGGCCATCAGCTATAGCGGACGAGGCATCACCGTCGTAGAAGAGAAGGAACTGTGGGACATGCCCATCATCCTGATCGGGCTGCTCGGGCTCCTGGGCGCCGAGTGGCTGTACCGGCGGAATCGAGGACTGGCATGACTCGCGCGCTTCGGGCGGCCATCGCCTGCAGCCTGCTCGTCGCACTCGTCGCCGTCACGGTGCCCGAGGCCCAGCGCCGCTACGGGCGCACGGAGTCGTATTACGGCAACGTCGAGTACAACGGCAGGTTCACGTTCGTCCGCATGAGCTACAACATGGGCCTCGGCCGCGGCTTTCGAGGGCAGCCGCCGTGGGCGCACGACTACCCCGATGGCGAGCGGAACTTCCTGCGGATCCTGACGGCCGTGTCGAACGTGACCGCGAACGTCGACGAGACGAGCATCATGACCTTCTCCGATCCGGAGATGTTCAAGTTTCCGGTCATCTACCTGGTCGAGCCGGGCTACTGGATGATGAACGACACCGACGTCGAGGGACTTCGCGCCTATCTCAGCAAGGGCGGGTTCCTCATCGTGGACGACTTCCCGCAGCAGCAGTGGTACAACTTCGAGCAGCAGATCGCGCGCGTGTTTCCCGAGAAGCGGTGGATCGAGATCGACATCAACCACCCGATCTTCCACTCCTTCTTCACGATCGACCCGCACGAGGTGCCGCAGATGTACGATCTCGGCGGCCCGCCGATGTTCTACGCGCTCTTCGAGGACAACGACCCGAAGAGCCGGATGCTCATCATCGCCAACTACCAGAGCGACCTGTCGGAGTTCTGGGAGTACGTCGAGCGGGGGTTCAGCCCGACGCCCGAGACGAACGAAGCGTACAAGGTCGGCATCAACCAGTTCATCTACGGCATCACGCACTGACGACCGACTGAACGACTGAAGAGGAGCTTTCGTGGATTCGACACTGCCCCAGACCGTCACCATGGATTCGCCGGAAGACATCGCGCTGGCCGACAAGATGAACGCCGCGCGGCAGCGCATCGTCCTGGAGCTCGGCAAGCTCATCGTCGGCCAGCAGGACGTCGTGCATCAGGTCATGCTGACGCTCTTCGTGGGCGGCAACAGCCTGATCGTCGGCGTGCCCGGCCTCGCCAAGACGCTCCTCATCCGCACACTGGCCGATGTGCTGGATCTGAAGTTCAACCGCATCCAGTTCACGCCGGACCTGATGCCGTCGGACATCACCGGCACGGACCTCATCCAGGAGGATCCCGCGACCGGCCGCCGGCAGATGGTGTTTGCGCCCGGGCCGATCTTCGCCAACATCGTCCTGGCCGACGAGATCAACCGCACGCCGCCCAAGACGCAGGCCGCGCTCCTCGAGGCGATGCAGGAGCACCGCGTGACGATCCAGGGCCGTACCTACGAGCTCGACGAGCCGTTCTACGTGTTCGCCACACAGAACCCCATTGAACTCGAAGGCACGTATCCGTTGCCCGAAGCGCAGCTCGACCGCTTCATGTTCCACATCGTCATCGAGCACCCGCCCGAGGACGAGGAATTCGACGTCGTACGGACGACGACGGCCGTGCTCGACCCGCATTTCGAGCGGCCGGTGACGGGCAAGGAGCTGGTGGCGTTCCAGCGTCTCGTGCGCCGCGTGCCGGTGGCCGAGCCCGTGATGCGCTACGCGCTGCGGTTCGTGCGCACGAGCCGGCCGAAGGCGGCCGACGCACCGGACCTCGTCAAGAAGTACGTGGCCTTCGGCGCGAGCGTCCGTGCGGCGCAGTACCTCATCCTCGGTGCCAAGGCGCGCGCGCTCACCGAGGGCCGGTATCACGTGAGCTTCGACGATATCCGGAGCCTGGCGCACCCGGTGATGCGGCACCGCGTGCTCACGAACTTCCGGGCCGAGTCGGAAGGGGTGTCGAGCGACACGATCATCGACGAGCTCCTGAAGACGGTGCCACTGCCGAAGTCGGGGATGTAGCGACCGGCGTCCGTCATGGAAACGCACGTCATCCCCGGTGCCCGGTTCGTCGACCCCAGGGTCCTGTCCCGGATCAAGGACCTGGAACTGCTGGCGCGGACGGTCGTCGATGGGTTCATCAACGGGCTGCATCGCGCGCCGTACTTCGGCGCGTCGATCGACTTCGCCGAGCATCGGGGCTACGTGGCCGGCGACGACATCCGCCGGGTGGACTGGAAGCTCTACGCGCGCACGGACCGGTACTTCGTCAAGCAGTACGAAGCCGACACGAACGCCAACTTCTCGGTGCTGCTCGACGTCTCGCGCTCGATGAGCTTCGCCAGCCAGGGCGTGTCGAAGCTCGAGTACGGGTCGTTTCTGGCGGCGTGCCTCGGCTACCTGTCGATGCGCCAGCGCGATCGCGTGGGCATCATCACGTTCGACGAGGCGATCGTCACGTACGTCCCGCCGTCGGCCAAGCACTTCAACGTGATGCTGCACACGCTCGACCGTGCGCGGGCCGAGCGGCCGGGGCGGCTGCTCGACGTCCTCAGGCGGGCGGCCGAGCACTTCAAGCGGCGGAGCATCGTGGCGCTCATCTCGGATCTCTACGAGAATCCCGAGGACATCGTCGACGCGGTCAAGCCCTACGCGCACCGCGGCAACGACCTGGTGGTCTTCCACGTGCTCGACCCCGCCGAGATCGAGTTCCCGTATCGCGAGCCGTCACGGTTCGAGGATCTCGAAAGCGGCGAGCAGGTGCCGGTCGTCCCGGGCGTCTTCGCCGAGCAGTACCGCAAGATGATCCGGCAGCACATCGACACCCTGTCCACGAAGTTCGCCGAGTCGCGCATCGACTACGTGCTGCTCGACACGTCCAAGCCACTCGACGACGCACTGTTCCGGTACCTGGGCAACCGCGAGCGTCTCATGCGGGTGCGGTGAGTCATGTCGTTTCTGGCGCCCCTCTTCTTCATCGGGCTGGCGGCGATTGCCGTGCCGGTCATCGTGCACCTCATCGAGCGCGAGCGGAAGGATGTGATTCCCTTTCCGTCGCTCATGTTCATCGAGCGGGTGCCGTACCAGTCGGTCGAGCGCCGGCGCATTCACAACTGGCCGCTCCTGCTGATGCGGGTGGGCGCGATGGCCCTCATCGTCGCGGCGTTCACCCGACCGTTCCTGACGGCCGATCCGGTCTCGGCGGCCGGCGCGGCCAGCGGCGCCCGCGAGGTCGTCATCCTGCTCGACCGGTCCGCCAGCATGGGCTACGGCAACGCCTGGGAGCGGGCCCGGGCCGAAGCCCTGCGGATCGTCGATGGCATGAGCGGCGCCGACGAGGGCACGCTGGTGCTCTTCTCGACCGGCGCCGAGGAGGCCGTGCGCGCCACGACCGACCGCAGCCAGCTCGAGACGGCCATCAACGCGGCCGAAGTGTCCGACTACGCCACGCGGTTCGCCCCGGCCCTCCGGCTCGCGCAGAGCATCCTGCTCCGGTCGACGCTGCCGCGCCGCGAGATTGTGCTCATCAGCGACTTCCAGCGGAGCGGATGGGAACGGCGCGAGGAAGTGGCACTGCCTGAAGGCGCCACGCTGACGCCGATGTCGGTGGCCGAGCCGGGCACGGCGGACGTGTCGGTGGCCTCGGCCGTCTTCCAGCGCGGCTCGTTTTCCGGTGAGGAACGCGTCAGTGTCGTGGCCGGCCTCACCAACCGCAGCCCGACCCGCGTCGACAACCTCGACGTGACGCTCGAGGTCGATGGGCGGCCCATCGACTCGCGCCGCGTGTCGATCGAGCCGAACGCGTCGGCCTCGGTGACCTTCCCGCCCGTGACGGTCGCGCAGGCCAGCATG
>DATKDF010000238.1:0-4040 GCA_035512795.1 Vicinamibacterales bacterium | reverse complement strand
GCCTGCTGGCGCCGGCCCTGGGTGCCGAGCTCGACGTGCGCTCCGGCGCGCCGCCGGCCGGGGCGCACGTCGAGCTGCGGCAGGACCCGGCGCTCGGCGCGACGCTCGGCGCCGAGGGCTACGCCCTCGACGCCGGGCCTCGCGGCGTGACGATCCGGGCCGCGACGCCGGCCGGTGTCTTCTATGGCACCGAGACGCTGCGTCAGTTGCTGCCGGCGGCGATCTTCAGCTCGACACCCGTGGCTGACGTGGCCTGGCAGGTCCCGGCCGTCCGGATTGAGGACGTGCCGCGGTTCTCCTGGCGCGGCTCGCACCTCGACGTCTCGCGGCACTTCATGCCGCTCGACTACGTCCGGAAGCACCTCGATCTCATGGCGCTGCACAAGCTCAACCGCTTCCACTGGCATCTGACCGACGACCAGGGCTGGCGCATCGAGATCACGCAGTATCCGAAGCTCACCGAGATCGCGGCCTGGCGCACGGAGACCATCATCGGCCACGAGCGGACAGGGCCGGACGTCGAGTTCGACGGCAGACGTCACGGCGGCTATTACACGCAGGACGAGATCCGCGCCATCGTCGCCTACGCCGCGGAGCGGTTCATCACGGTCGTGCCCGAGATCGAGATGCCCGGACACTCGCAGGCGATCATCTCGGCCTATCCAGAACTCGGATCGGTCGAAGAGCCGGTCGAGCCGCGGACGCACTGGGGCGTGTCCGACTACATCCTCAATCCCGAGCCCCACACGATCACGTTCATGCAGAACGTGCTGGCCGAAGTGCTCGAGCTGTTTCCGGGGCCGTGGATTCACATTGGTGGCGACGAGGCGACCAAGACGCAGTGGCAGCAGAACCCGCGCATCCAGGCCCGCATGCGCGATCTGGGCCTGGCCAACGAGCACGAACTCCAGAGCTGGTTCATCCGGCAGATGGACACGTTTCTGACATCCCGTGGACGACGACTCATCGGGTGGGACGAGATCCTCGAAGGCGGGCTCGCGCCGAACGCGACGGTGATGGCCTGGCGCGGCGTCGGTGCGGCGGTCGACTCGGCGCGCGCCGGGCACGACGCGGTCCTCACGCCGACGAGCCACACCTACTTCGACTACTACCAGGCCGACGACACCACGACCGAGCCGCTCGCGATCGGCGGGTTTCTGCCGTTCGATCGGGTGTACACGTGGGAGCCGATGCCGCACGGCCTCGAACCCGAACACCACCATCGCATCCTGGGCGTGCAGGCACAGCTCTGGACCGAGTACATGAAAACGCCTCGGCAGGTCGAATACATGGCGTTCCCGCGGCTGTCGGCGCTCGCCGAAGTGGCGTGGACACCGGTCGGCCGGCGCGACCTCGAGGACTTCCGTGCGCGCCTCGGCCCGCATCTCGAACGCCTGCGTCATCTCGACGTGGCGTTCCGGCCCGCCGATCTCGCGCGGCCGCTCTACAAGGACGCGTCACAGCCAGTCGAGGCGCGCGTCGCCGATCTGGTCAGCCGCATGACGCGCACCGAGAAGTTCTGGCAGCTCTTCATGCTGCCCGGCGACCTGGACGATCCGAACCACGACTACTCGAACGGCGTGTTCGGCCTCCAGATCCGCCGGCGCGCCAGCACGGCCCGGGCGCACGCCGAGCGCGTCAACGCGATTCAACGCCACTTCGTGGCGAACACCCGGCTCGGCATTCCGATCATCCCGTTCGAGGAGACGCTGCACGGCGTCCACATGCCGGACGCGACGTCGTTCCCGCAGTCGATTGCCCTGGCCGCGACCTTCGACCTCGATCTGATGCGCCGCGTCTCGGCCGCCATCGCGCGCGAGGCGCGCACGCGCGGCATCCGGCAGGCGCTCTCACCGGTCGTCAACATCGCCGACGACGTCCGATGGGGACGGGTGGAGGAGACGTACGGCGAGGACCCGTACCTGGCTGCCGAGATGGGACGGGCGTTCGTCGAGGCCTTCGAGCGCGCGGGTATCGTCGCCACGCCGAAGCACTTCGTCGCCAACGTCGGCGAGGGCGGGCGCGACAGTTACCCGATTCAGCACGGCGAACGCCTGCTGGCCGAGCGCTACTACCCGCCGTTCGAGGTGGCCGTCCGCGAGGCCGGCGCGCGGTCGGTGATGTCGGCCTACAACTCGGTCGATGGCCTGCCCGCGACGCAGAACCCGGCGCTGCTCGACGGCGTGCTCAGGCGCGACTGGGGTTTCCGCGGGTTCGTGATCTCCGACGCGGCCGCGACCGGCGGGTCGACCGTGCTCCACCACACCAACGCGAATACCGCCGAGGCCACCGCGGACGCGATCCGCGCCGGGCTCGACGTGATCTTCCAGACCTCGTGGGAGCAGCACCGCGCCTACCAGCAGGCGTTCTCGCGCGGCCTGATCCCTGACGACGTGATCGACACCGCCGTCGCGCGCGTGCTGCGCGTCAAGTTCGAGCTGGGACTGTTCGAGGATCCGTACGTCGATCCGGACGAGGCCGACAGGGCGAACGGGCATCCGGATCATCGCGCGCTGGCGCTCGAGGCCGCGCGGCGATCGCTGGTGCTGCTGCGGAACGAGCGCGCGACGCTGCCATTCGGGCCTGCGGTTCGTCGCGTGGCGGTGATTGGCCGGGACGCCGTCGACGTCCGGCTCGGCGGCTACAGCGGCCCGGGCATCGAGAAGATCTCGATCTTCGACGGCATCCGCGCGAAGGCGCCCGGCGCGCGCCATGTGCCCGGCGTCGGCCGCGACCTCGGGAGCACGGCTCGCCGCCTGGTGACGATTCCGGCCGAAGCGTTCGAGACGGTCGGTGCCGGTGGCCCTGCGGCGGGCCTGACCGGCGAGTACTTCGCCAACATCACGCTCGCGGGCGAGCCGGCGTTCCGCCACGTCGACGCCGGCGTCAACACGCGCTGGACGCTCAACTCGCCCGGTCGGGGCCTGCCGTTCGACTGGTACTCCGTGCGCTGGCGCGGCACGCTCGTGGCGCCCGCCGAAGGCGCCAGGCGCCTCGGCATCGAAGGGAACGACGGCTACCGCCTCTGGATCGACGATCGCCTCGTGATCGACAACTGGCGCAAGCAGTCGTACGGCCTGCGGACGGCCGACGTCTCGCTGGCGCCTGGCTCGCGGCACGCGGTCCGGCTCGAGTTCTACGAGAGCACCGGCAACGCCCGCGTGCGGCTCGTCTGGGATGCCGGCGTCGTCGACGACAGCGACGCGCGCATCGCCGAGGCCGTCGTGGCCGCCCGCGAGAGCGACGTGGCGGTCGTCGTCGCTGGCATCGAGGAAGGGGAGTTCCGCGATCGGGCGTTCCTCGGTCTTCCCGGCCGCCAGGCCGATCTCATCCGCGCCGTCGCCGCCACCGGCACGCCCACCGTCGTCGTCATCGTCGGCGGCAGCGCCGTGACGATGGCGGGCTGGTTGGACGAGGTCGGCGCCGTCGTACAGGCGTGGTACCCCGGAGAGGCCGGCGGCACGGCCGTCGCCGATGTGGTCTTCGGCGACGTCAACCCGGCGGGACGAGTGCCGATCACGTTCCCGATGGCGGAAGGGCAGCTGCCGCTCTCCTACAACCACAAGCCGACGGGCCGGGGCGACGACTACGTCGACCTGACAGGCATGCCGCTGTTTCCGTTCGGCCACGGTCTGAGCTACACGACGTTCGAGTACTCGAACCTGCGGATCGCGCCGGTGGAGATCGCGACCGGGGACACGCTGACCATCACCTGCTCGATTCGCAACACCGGCACGAGAGCCGGTGACGAAGTCGTGCAGCTCTACGTCCGGGACGTGCTGGGCTCGGTGGCACGCCCGGTGATGGAGCTGAAGCGCTTCACGCGCGTGTCGATCGCGCCCGGCGAGTCGCGTGACGTCACGTTCGAGCTCCGCGCCGCGGATCTGCGCATGCTCGATGCGACGCGCCGGTGGATCGTCGAGCCAGGCGCCTTCCGCGTGATGGTCGGCGCCTCGTCGGAGGACATCCGCCTGCGTGGCGAGTTCGCTGTTCGCTGAGCCGGCGTGCCAGGCGATCAGCCGGCGAGGCCTTCCCTCAGC
>DATKDF010000237.1:0-4038 GCA_035512795.1 Vicinamibacterales bacterium | reverse complement strand
GCCGCCGTCGATGGCGCCGACCTTCCTGCAGTTGGACATCGTCGGCGCGCTGTCACCGGCGCTCATCGAGGTCGTGTTCGTGTTTTTCCTGCTGGCGCTCTTCGACTCGATTGGCACACTCGTCGGGTTGGCCAGCCGGATCGGGCTCATGGGACCGGATGGCCGGCTGCCGCGCGCCCGGCAGGCGCTTCTGGCCGATGCGGCCGGTACGGTCATCGGCGCGGGACTCGGCACGTCGACCGTGACGGCGTACATCGAAAGCGCGACCGGTGTGGCGGCTGGCGGCCGCACGGGTCTTGCGGCGGTCGTGACGGCGCTCCTGTTCCTGAGCGCGTTGTTTCTTCATCCACTCGTCGGGATGGTCGGCAGTGGTCACACCACGGACGCGGGCGCGACGCTCTACCCGATCGTGGCGCCCGCGCTCGTGCTCGTGGGTGTGTTGATGATCGAGGGCGTGACGAAGATCGCGTGGCACGATCCCACAGAGGCGATTCCGGCGTTCCTCGCGTTGATCGTGATGCCGCTGTCGTTCAGCATCACGGACGGGATTGCGTTCGGGTTCATCGCGTATGCGATTCTGAAGCCGGCCACGGGCCGGGCGTCCGAGCTGCACTGGCTCGGCTACGTGTTCGCGGTGCTGTTCGTGATTCGGTACATGTAGGGGGTCGGAGGTGTTTTGCACCATTTAGAATGAACCTGTGCAAAACACCTCCGACCCCCTCGTCGATCCCGACCACATGCCGGCCGGTGCGCTCGTCATCGACTGCAGGCCAGCCGAGCAGTTCGCCGCCGACCACCTCCCAGGCGCCGTGCACCTCGACCTCTGGGGTGTCAGTCTCATCGACACGAGCCCCGCCCCCCTTCGCGCTTTCATGTGGATGATTGCCCACCTCTTCGCCCTCCGCGGCGTCGTCGCCGATCGCCCGGTCGTCGTCTACGAGAACGACTCGGGTATGCGCGCCGCGCGCGCGTTCTGGTTTCTCGAGTATCTCGGTCACCCGAACGTCCGCGTGCTCGACGGTGGCTCCCGCGCGTGGGTGGCCGCCGGCCGGCCGACCACGACCGATGCGGTCTCACCCGTGCCGGGCGACTGGCACGCCACGCCCGATCCGGCGCGCATGGCCACACTCGAGCAGGTGCGCGATCGACTCGGCGATCCGGCCGTCGCCATCGTGGACACGCGCAGCGATGCCGAGTACTACGGCGAGGTGGCGCGCGCGCGCCATGCCGGCGCGATCCCGGGCGCCGTGCACGTCGAGTGGAAGCGCAACCTCGACGCCGACGGCCGCTTCAAGTCCGTCGACGCCCTGCACGCGATGTACGACGAGGCCGGCATCACGCCCGATCGTGAGGTCATCACCTACTGCCAGGGTGGTTACCGTGCCGCGCACGGCTATCTCGCGCTGCGCATCCTGGGCTATCCGCACGTCCGCAACTACACCGGCTCCTGGAAGGAATGGGGCGACCGCGACGACGTGCCCGTCGAGCGGACGGCCCGGCGGACCTGACGTGGTAGGCGAAACCGTCGGCAAGTACCGGATGCTCGAGGCCATCGGCCGCGGCGGCGTCGGCACCGTCTACCGCGCGCGCGACGAAGAAGCCGGCCGCGACGTCGCCATCAAGGTGCTCAACACCGCCACGGTCGACGCCGTCCAGATCCGCCGGTTCGAAACCGAGGCGGTCGCCCTGTCGCGCCTCGCCCATCCCGGCATCGCACGCATCCTCGACGTGTTCGAGCACGACCGCCAGCGCCTCATGGTGATGGATCTACTTGACGGTGAGACGCTCGACCACATGGTGCGCGCGCGCGGGCCGCTCCTGCCGGCGCGTGCGGCCACGCTCATCGCCCAGGCACTCTCGACGCTCGGCGACGCGCACAAGGCCGGCATCATCCACCGCGACATCAAGCCCGGCAACCTCATGCTGACCGCCGGCGGGCCGCTCAAGATTCTCGACTTCGGCGTCGCGCTCGTCGCCGGCGCCGAACGGCTCACCGAGGCCGGCCTGCTCGTCGGCACGCCGGCCTACATGGCGCCCGAGCAGGTGACGGGGGAGCCGGTCGACGCGCGGACCGACGTGTACTCGATGGGCCTCGTCCTCTATTACCTCGTGACGGCCAAGCTGCCCTTCGAGGGTCGGACGCCCGCGCTGGTCGCCCAGGCGCGCGTGACGAGCGCACCCGAGCCGGCGCGCACGCACATCCACGCCCTGCCCGCCTGGATCGAGCAGGCGCTCGCACGCGCCCTCGAGCGACAGCCGGCCGACCGATTTCAGACGGCCGACCAGTTCCGCGTTGCGCTCGAAGACGGCATCCGCAACAACCCGGTCAAAGGGCCCGGCATCATCATCAGCAGCGACGCCGAGACCGTGGCGATGCCGGTTCCCGATTTTGCACGCCTGCCCCGGCCGCCGGGCCCCCCGGCGGCCGGACGGACGAATCTGCTCGTGATCCTCGCAATTGTCGTCGCCGTTATCGTTCTCCTTGTATTGGTCCGATAATCGGGGAGGTTCGCCCGAGTCCCGGAATCTGGAGTGACGCGTGACGACGAGATACCTGCTCGCCCCCATCCTTGCTTTGGCTGTCGCGTGCAGCGCCAACCCATCGCCCTCGACCGGCCGCATGCGCCCTGGCGATCTCATCGCGATCCAGCAGGGCGCGCGCGGGTCGAGCGTGCGGTCGACGGTCGTGTCCGAAGCGTCGGTGCGCAGCCACATGGAATTTCTGGCGAGTGACGCGCTGAACGGCCGTGGCAGCGGCACCCGCGAAGAGTGGATGGCGGCCGAGTACATCGCCGCGCAATTCAGCGCCTGGGGCCTCGAGCCGCTCGGCGACGAGGGCGGCTTCGTCCAGAAGATTGCGCTGGCCGGTTACGAGGCGACCGGGCCGCCGGTCGTCGAAGCCGGCGAGCTGCGATTCACACACGGGCGCGACATCCTCGCCGGCAACGTGGGCCGGCCGACCATCTCGGGTCAGCTCGTCAAGTACGCCGGTGAAGAGTCGGTGCCGATGGGCTCGGTCGTGCTGCTGCCGCCGGGCGAGCCGGCGCGTCAGGTGACCGGTGCCGTGCTCGTCATTGCCGAAGCCGGCGAGCGCGATCGCGAGCAGTGGACGACGCGGGCCGCGCGCCTGCCGCGGGTGTCGACCGAGATCACCGAGTTTGTGGCCGACCCGCTCCCGCGCGCGACGATCATCCTGTCCACGACCGAGACGCACGCCGCGCTCGGCGCGCTCATCGACCGGGCCGAAGTCACGCTCCGGACACCGGTGGCCGAGCCCACCCGGTCGTACACCTGGAACGTCGTCGCCTCACTCACCGGCAGTCACGAACGGTCGGCCGACGACGTGATCGTGCTGAGCGCGCACATCGACCACATCGGGATCTGCGCCGAGGAGGGTGACACGATCTGCAACGGCGCCGACGACAACGCGTCGGGGACGGTGGCCGTGATGGAACTGGCGCGCGCGATGGCCTCGGGCCCGCGGCCGCGCCGCACGATCGTGTTTGCGCTCTTCGGCAGCGAAGAACGCGGCGGCCACGGCGCGTCGCACTTCGTCCAGTTGCCGGTCATCCCGCTCGAGAGCATCATCGCGGACATCCAGTTCGAGATGATCGGCCGGCCCGACGAGGCCGTCGAGCCCGGAGAGTTGTGGCTCACCGGCTTCGAGCGGTCCGATCTCGGGCCGACGCTCGCCGAGCGCGGGGCCCGGCTCGTGGCCGACCCGCATCCGGAACAGAACTTCTTCCAGCGATCCGACAACTTCCGGTTCGCCCGCGAGGGCATCGTCGCGCACACCGTGTCGAGCTTCGGGTTGCACGAGGACTATCACCGGCCGTCCGACGAGATCCGGCTGATCGACTTCGCCCACATGACGGCGGCGATTCAGTCGATGCTCGAGCCCATCCGCGGGCTCGCGAACGACGAATTCAGGCCCGAATGGGCCCCGGACGGCCGCCCCAGGTAGATCGGGGCTATACTGTGGGAGATAAACAGGGCGTGCCGGCGAGCGGATAGCAGTTTGCCGCCGGCCCGCGCTTT
>DATKDF010000236.1:0-7123 GCA_035512795.1 Vicinamibacterales bacterium | reverse complement strand
ACATTCGGAACCTGTTCGCCGGAATCGAGTTCCTGCGCTATCTCGAAGGCGAGAAGCACATCCTCTTTCTGAGCGAGAACGGACTGGCCCTGCCGGGCCGACGCGTCCTCGAGCCCGGCTGGTCCGCCGTCGGCATCGAAGCGCAGAAGCAGTACGTCGACTTCGCGTCGCTGGCGGCCGATGCGCGTGTCTCGATCTCACCGATCGGGACGGGTGGTCTGACGACCCGGTGGGCCGCCGGGGTGTTCGTCGCTGCCAACGCCAGCCGTCGCGACAACTACGCGCTGGCCGAACAGACCGGCGGCCTGGCATCGTTCTACCGCTTCGCCGACCAGGCCGTCGATCGCATCGATCGTGCCACGCGGTTCCAGTACCTGCTCGGCTACTACCCGGAGGCCACGACGTGGGACGGCGGCTTCCGCGAGATCCGCGTGGCTGTCAACCGGCCCGACGTCACCCTGCACTTCCGCAGGGGATACTTCGCCAGGGAAGAGCTCGTTCCGTACGACCGGCGCGAGTTCATGTCGCACAGCCGGATCATGGCCGCGGCCACCGACAGCCGGCCGATTCGCGACGTCCGGCTGACGATTTCCGAGCCGGTCGTCGGGGCCGGCGCCGACCGGACACTCGAGGTCGAGGTGGTAATAGACGCGCGCGACCTGTCGTTCGGCACGTCGGCAGGCGGCGAGAGAGTCGCGGCCCTGCACGTGGCGGTCTTCGTCGGCGATCGGCGCGAAGCGCTCATCGGCGAACAGTGGGACGTCGTCGACCTGCGGTTCGACGAGGCCACTTACGCCCGGCTTCAAGGGCAGGCATTTCCGCATCGCCTCAAGGTCGCCCTCTCGGGCGCTCCCGCACACGTGAAGGTCGTCGTCTACGACTATCGGGCCGATCGGATCGGCACGGCGGAGCGGGCGTTGCGATAGGAGACCAATGGCGATCGGCAGGCTGCCCGTCGCCTCCACGTTCGCGCCTCGCCCGCGAGAGCCTCGTCTACACGGCCACGGTGCCCCTCACTGGGTTCGCCCGGCGGATCAGGGCCGTCGTGTACGACTACACCGGTGACCGGCCGGGGATGGTGACGCAGCCGCTGCGATAGTCGGCAACCTCCCCGGTCCGGCCGGCGTCTGAACCTGTAGAGGCGCGTGCCAGCCGCCGACATGTCAGTAGGGGGTTGCCATGAGCTACCGGGACTGGCTGGCCGTGTCACACGGTCAGGCGTTGCGGTTCTTCTACGAGCGCCTCAGGGACGTCACACCCGCCGACGGGACGCCCGTGAGCGAGTTGCTGTACAACGCCAGCGTGCTGGCGCATTACGCGACGACCTCGACGGCGTCGACCGACGGCTTTCCGCCGACACCGACGTCGCTCACGACCGTCTTCGAGGTGTTCGTCCTCGATCGCAGCCGGCACGCCGACGCCGGCATCATGGAAGCAGCCGCATCACAGTGCCTGCTCCTCACGGGGTTCTTCGGCGCCCAGGTCCGCCATCGCCACAACGTCGACTGGTATGCGGCCATCGGCGCCGGGTTCTACGAGCAGGCGGCCGACCTCGGCCACGACCGGCAGCGAGCCGAGATGATGGAGACGATGGCGGGGCGGTTCGCCTTCTGGCGGCGGCAGCAGGCGCGGCTCGCGCGCGACCTGCGCGAGTCGGGTCAGAGCCTATCCAGTATGATTGTGAGGTTGTGAGCGACCGCGAGACGCTCGATCTGGACATCCTCATCGTCGGCGGCGGACCGGCGGGCCTGTCGGCCGCCCTCCGGCTGGCCCAGTTGCAGCAGGCACGCGGCGGCGAACCGCTCAGCATCGCCGTCCTCGAAAAGTCACGCGAGCCGGGGGCGCACATGCTCTCGGGCGCTGTCCTCGACCCGTCCTCCCTGCGCGCGCTCGTGCCCGACTTCCTCGCCGAAGGAGCGCCGCTCGCCGCCGAAGTGTGCCAGGACGACATCTACTTCCTCACCGCGACAGGCAAGCTGCGGTTCCCGTTCACGCCGCCGCCGCTCCGGAATCACGGCAACTACCTCATCTCGCTCAACCGCTTCGTGAAGTGGCTGGCCGGCCGCGTCGAGGCCGCCGGCATTGATATCTTCAGCGGGTTTGCTGCCACCGAGGTGCTCTACGACGACCAGACGGTCGTCGGCGTACGCACGGGCGACCGCGGGATTGGCAGGCACGGTGAGAAGAAATCGACGTTCGAGCCCGGCGTCGACATCCGCGCCAGGGTGACGATCTTCTGCGACGGCGTCCGCGGCAATCTCACGAAGACGCTCGTCAGCCGGCTCGGCCTCGACGCCGGCCGCGAGCCCGCGGTGTTTGCGGTCGGCATCAAGGAGCTCTGGGAAGTGCCGCCGGGGCGGGCCACGCCCGGGTCGGTCATCCACACGATGGGGTATCCGCTCCGGTTCGAGGAGTTCGGGGGCGCGTTCATCTATGCGTTTCCCGACAACCTCGTGTCGATCGGGTTCGTGTCGGGGCTCGACTACCGCGATCCGCTGTTCGATCCGCACGTGACGTTTCAGCGCTTCAAGCAGCACCCGCTCGCGTCGGCGATGCTCGAAGGCGGCAAGCTCGTGCGGTACGGCGCGAAGGCGCTGCCCGAGGGAGGCTGGAACACGATTCCGCAGACCTACACGGCCGGCGCGCTCATCGCCGGGGATGCCGGCGGGTTCATGAACTCGATGCGCCTCAAGGGCATCCACCTGGCGATGCGGACGGGCATGCTGGCCGCCGAGACGGCCTTTGACGCCGTGCGGGCGGGCGACGTGTCCGCCGGGCGGCTGGCGGCCTACCAGCGCCTGATCGATGCCGGCGAGGTGAAACGCGAACTGTACCCCGTGCGGAACGTCCATCAGGCCTTCGGGCATGGCCTGCTCTTCGGCCTCGCCTACTCGGGCTTCTCGCTCGTGACGGGCGGCTGGTGGCTCCAGGATCCGATGCCGGGGCATGCCGGACACGAACGGATCGAGCGGCTCTTTTCCTACTACGATGGCCAGCCGCCGCCCCTCGACCAGCCGGTGCCGCCCGTGAAGATCGATCGCGTGCTCACGTTCGACAAGCTCACGAACGTGCACTACTCGGGCACCCGGCACATCGAAGATCAGCCCTCGCACCTCATCGTGCATGACACCGACATCTGCCGCACGCGGTGCCGCGTCGAGTACGGCAATCCCTGCACACGCTTCTGTCCGGCCAACGTCTACGAGATGGTCGACGATGGCGGTGGTGGGAAGCGGCTGCAGATCAACGCCTCGAACTGCGTGCACTGCAAGACGTGCGACATCATGGACCCGTACCAGATCATCGACTGGGTGCCGCCCGAGGGCGGCGAAGGGCCCCAGTACGAAGGCATGTGACGCTCCCGGCCGGCAAGCGCAGAAAGGCCGCGCTCATCGCGGCGCTCGGGTGGCCGGTCATTGAAGGCCTCGGCGGGACGTATCACTGGCATACGGTCGGCGCCGAGTACCGCGCGAGCGTCCAGGCGGCCGGCCGGCCGCCGGTGCTCGGCTTCTGGCACGGCCGCAGCCTCGAGGCGATTCTGTATTTTCGCGACTCCGGTGTCACGGCGATGACGAGTCAGAACTTCGACGGCGAGTGGATTTCGCGCCTGATGGAGCGGTTCGGCCACGAAGCCGCGCGCGGCAGCACGTCGCGCGGCGGGTCGCGGGCGCTCGTGGTCATGCGCCGCGCCCTGGAGCGCGGGCGCGCGGCGGCGTTCACCCTCGACGGCCCGCG
Organism: Vicinamibacterales bacterium; assembly: GCA_035512795.1. Classification (GTDB taxonomy): domain Bacteria; phylum Acidobacteriota; class Vicinamibacteria; order Vicinamibacterales; family SCN-69-37; genus DATKDF01. The sequence continues at coordinate 3,388 of DATKDF010000236.1, read as the reverse complement.
CGGCCCGGCCAAAATCGCGCAACCCGGCGCCATCTGGCTGGCCGGCGCCACCGGCCATCCGCTCCTGCCCGTGCACTTCGAGGCCTCGTCGTACTGGACCGTCGGCAGCTGGGACCGCCACCAGATTCCGAAGCCCGGCAGCCACATCGTCGCCGCGTTCGGCGAGCCCGTTGCGGTCGAGTCCACCGCGCCGGAGATCGTCGAGGCGCGCCGGCTCGACCTGGAACACGCCCTCGCGCGCCTGGAACTTCAGGCGCGCGAAGCCCTGATCGCGGCGGCACCGTCATGACAGCCACGGACGGCGACGGTGACAGGTCCCCGATCCGTCAATCCCCAATCGTCAATCAATCCTCAATCTCAGATCCTCAATCTTCAATGCCATGATCCTGATCTGGTCCCCTCGTTTCGCGGAACACATGACCCCTCCCGGGCATCCGGAGCGGACCGAACGCGCCGCGGTGTTTGCGTCGGTGGCGGCGGCATTCACATCGCGTGGTGGCAGGGTGCGGGAGCCGGCCGGGGCGACGCGCCCGGAGCTGGCACGCGTCCACACGGCCGCCTACCTCGACCGACTCGACGAGGTCGACGGCCAGGCGGCGATGCTCGACTCGGACACGTTCACGAGTCCCGAGTCGGTCGGCGTCGCGCGCCTGGCGGCGGGGGCGGCGATCGCGGCGGCCCGGCACGCGTGGCAGACCGGTGAGCCGACGCTCGCGCTCGTCCGTCCGCCCGGCCACCATGCCGAGGCCGGCAAGGCCATGGGATTCTGTCTCTACAACAACGTCGCCGTGGCTGCTGCCGCGCTCCGGGCCGACGGAGTGGCGCGTGTGGCGATCGTCGACATCGACGTCCACCACGGCAACGGCACGCAGGCCCTCTTCTACGACGACCCGACCGTGCTCTTTATCTCGAGCCATCAGTTCCCGTACTATCCCGGCACGGGCGCGGCCGGCGAGCGCGGCCGTGGTCGGGGCGAGGGATTCACGGTGAACCTGCCGCTCGAGGCCGGCACGACCGATGCTGCCTTCCAGGCGGCGTACCGGGCCGAGGTCCTGCCGGCGCTCGAGCGATTCCGGCCCGAGGTCGTGCTGGTCTCGGCTGGCTTCGACGCTCACGCGAGCGATCCGCTGGGCGGGCTGCGTTTGTCGACCGAGGGCTATGCCGAGGTCGTCGCCCTGATCGATCGGGCCGCCACGGCTCTCTGCGGCCGGCGACTGGCGCTCGTCACCGAAGGCGGCTACGACCTCGACGCGCTCGGTGCCTGCCTGACCGCCACGATCGCCGTGTTAGATTGAAGAACTTTCCCATGTCGGACTATCGCCCGCAGGAGATCGAGCAGAAGTGGCAGGCCCGCTGGGCCGCCACGCGCGCCTTCGAAGTCACCGAGGATCGCTCGAAGCCGAAGTTCTATTGCCTCGAGATGTTCGCCTATCCGTCCGGTCACGCGCACGTCGGGCACGTCCGGAACTACATGATCGGCGACATCATGGCGCGCACGATGCGGATGCGCGGCTACAACGTGCTGCATCCGTTCGGCTGGGACGCGTTCGGCCTGCCGGCCGAGAACGCCGCCATCCAGAACCGGACGCACCCCGAGACCTGGACGCTCGACAACATCGCCCACATGAAGGGGCAGTTGCAGCGGCTCGGCATCAGCTACGCGTGGGAGCGCGAGCTGGCCACCTGCCTGCCCGACTACTACCGGTGGAACCAGTGGCTGTTCACGCGGCTTTTCCAGCGCGACCTGGCATACCGGCGGCGCTCCACGGTCAACTGGTGCGCCAGTTGCCAGACGGTCCTCGCCAACGAGCAGGTGGTCGACGGCGGCTGTTGGCGGTGTGGCACGCCGGTCACCGAGCGCGAGCTCGAGCAGTGGTCCCTGCGGATTACCGCGTATGCGGACGAACTGCTCTCGGCGCTCGACACCCTCGAGGGATGGCCCGAGAAGGTGCTGACGATGCAGCGCAACTGGATCGGCCGGTCCGAGGGCGCCCGCGTGCAGTTTCCGATCGTGCCGGCCGGCGGCGGGGCGCCCGACGCCGGTGAGGCGATCGAGGTGTTCACGACGCGCATCGACACGATTTACGGGGCGTCGTTCGTCGTCATGGCGCCCGAGCATCCACTGGTCGAGCGCTTTGCGGCCGAGGCGGCCGATGGGAGCGCGCTCCGGGCGGCCGCGGCGCGGTTCCGGGCGCAGGACCGCTCGGCGCGGATGCAGGGTGACGTCGAGAAGGAGGGCGTCGACACCGGCCGCTCGGTGATCAACCCGTTCACGGAGCAGCCCGTGCCGGTGTGGGTCGGCAACTTCGTGCTGAGCGGGTACGGCACCGGTGCCGTGATGGGCGTGCCCGGCCACGACCAGCGCGACTTCGAGTTCGCGCGCACGTACGGCCTGCCCATTCCGATCGTCGTGCAGCCGGACGGCCGGATGCTCACAAGTGAGACGCTCGACGAGGCGTTCGACGGCGACGGCTCGCTCGCCGCGTCGGGACCGTACACCGGCCTGCGGTGGGACGAGGCGAACCGCCAGATGACGGCGGCGGCCGAGGCGCGCGGCATCGGGCACGGCACCGTGCAGTACCGCCTCAAGGACTGGGGTGTGTCCCGCCAGCGCTACTGGGGCACACCCATTCCGATCATCCACTGCGATCGCTGCGGTCTCGTGCCGGTGCCGGACGACCAGCTGCCGGTGCTGCTGCCGAGGGTGACCGACTTCACAGGCCGCGGCGACTCGCCGCTCGCGCACATCCCCGAGTTCGTCAACGTGGCGTGCCCGACGTGCGGCGGCGCGGCGCGACGCGAGACCGACACGATGGACACGTTCGTCGATTCGTCGTGGTACTTCCTCCGCTTCTGCGACGCGCACAACGATGCCCTGCCGTTCGACCCGGCCAAGGTCGCCTACTGGGGCCCGGTCGACTTCTACAGCGGCGGCGTCGAGCACGCGATCCTGCACCTCATCTACTCGCGGTTCTTCACGCGCGTCTTCCGTGACCTGGGGTTCGTCACCGGGGGCGAGCCGTTCACGCGGCTCCTGACGCAGGGCATGGTGCTGCGCCACGGCGCCGTCATGTCCAAGTCCAAGGGCAACGTCGTCGACCCCGACGAGATGGTCGGCCAGTACGGCGCCGACGCGCTGCGCCTGTACGTGATGTTCGTCGCGCCGCCCGAGAAGGAAGTCGAGTGGACCGACTCCGGCCTCGACGGCGCGTTCCGGTTCCTCGGCCGGGTGTGGCGGCTGGCCGATTTCCTGATTCCCGCGGTATCGGCCGCCCCGGCCGTGGCCGGCCTGTCACTCGACGGCGATGAGCGGGCCCTGCGCCACCGGACCCATGTCACGATCCGGCGGGTGACCGGCGACATCGATCCGCGGATGCACCTCAATACG
>DATKDF010000235.1:0-19645 GCA_035512795.1 Vicinamibacterales bacterium | reverse complement strand
CGGTGTTGTTGAATTCGACGTTGATAGTCGTGGTTCCCGTGCCACTGCCGCTCCTGACGAACCTCCCGGCATTGTCGAACATCGCCACGCCATCGGTCTGGATAGCCTGTCGCGTGATCGTGCCGTTGTTGAGCGTGGTGTTCCACGTCGCGCCGGCCGCGTTGATGATGTGGCCCACGCCGTTGTTGGTGTTGACCGGGTTGAGGTTGATGGTGCCACCGGTCCAGTTCACCGTGCCTTCGTTGAGGAGGACGCGCCCAACGTCCAGGTTGAACGCGGAGTTGATCGTCGTGGTCGTATCTTCCAGAAGGTGTGTCGTGCCGGCACCCGTCATCGTGCCCGCGAGCGACGCGGTGCCCGTCACGGTCAGCGTGCCGGTCCCGGAAACCGTGCCGATGCCACTCGCTGTCAGTGTGACAACCGACACGTCGTGCGCATCCAGATTCAGTTCCCCGAACCCCGATAACACCAGCGTCGTACCCAGGCTCTGCAGGTCGGCGCCGGGCAGAAACGTCGCGACGTAACCACTGCCGAGCGTCGTCGTGCCGCTGACGTCGTACACGCCGGCAATCGTGGTCGTGCCGGTGAAGCTGAACTCGACGTTTGTCGCGGTGAGCGAGGTCGCGGCATCCAGCGTATGGACGCCGTTGCTGAACTCGATGGTGCCGTTTCCGGTGCTGAGAAGCGTCGCCCCGGTGTGGGTGCTGCCGCCCGCGAGCCGCACGTTGCCCATCTGGACCTCGAGCGTGCCCGTGTTGTTGAACTGGGCGCCGATGAAGGTGTCGCCGGCCCCCCCGCTCTTGACGAACATACCGGCGTTGTCGAAGGTGGGCGTGCCATCGGTCGACACCGCGCCGGCCGCGTTGACGATGCTGCCGACGCCGCCGTTGGCCGTGTTCGGATTGAGGTTGATCCCTGTGAAGCCCGACCAGGTCAGAGTGCCTTCGTTCCGCAGGACGCGGCCGTCGTCGAGCGCGAACTCCGACCCGCTGATGGTCGTCGTCCCCTGGAGCGTCGTCGTGCCGGTGCCGGTCATGGTGGCGCCGGAGCTCAGGCTTGCGCTGCCCGTTACCGTCAGGTTGCCCGCCCCGGCGAGCACGGCGCTCGCGCCGCTCATGATCAGGTTCGTGATGACGGATTCGCCCGTCGGGTTGTCGACGGTCGCGGCGCCGAGCAGCGTGAGGCTGCCGTTACTGATGGCCAGCGTCTCGTCGCCGCCATTCATGTTGATGCTGTTGACCGTGAACGGCCTGCCGGTGCTGCGCACCGTGACGGTGTGCACGCCGTCGACGTCGATGATCACGTCGTTCGAGGCGCCAGGCACCGCGTCGCCCTGCCAGTTTCCCGACACGTCCCAGAAGCTCGTGCCGCCAGTCCACAGCACCGTCTGGGCCGGAGGCCGCCGGTACACCGAGTACAGCGATCGCCAGCAGGACGCCAAGAGCACAACGGGTCGTTCTGCCGATTGCAGCGGTCATGAAAACTCCAGCCGCACGGGTCCGAACTGCGCGCGGATCATCAACCTTAGTTGTGGTATCCGCGCACGCCCATCCCACGATCATGTGACCCGCGGGCGCCGGATTCCGGGCCCGGCCGGCCATGCGATCATGAAGGGCCATGACGGGACGGAGCTACCGGGCCGGAGACGCGCTCGAGGACTACTGCCGGGCCTGCCGAATCGACCGGACCCACACGGTCGTGGCGGCCGGGCCGGAGGGACAGCCCATCCGGGTCACCTGCGGCTACTGCCGGAGCGAACACAACTACCGGGGCGGACCGCGGGTCGGGACGTCGCCCCCGGCGACCGGCGCCGCGCCCAGCCGCCCGGCCAGCCCGGCCGCCGGCACCGACGACCGTGCCCGAACGCCTCTCGACCTGGTGACTGTCCGCGAAAGGACACATGCCCCCATGACCGTGCCTGATGCGACGACCGACCTCGAACTGATGCTGCGGAGGGTGATTCGCGAGGAAGCGGGCCTGTCAGCCGTGGCGCCGGCCGACAAATGGCGCGGCGGTCTCCTGGTGCTCCGCCCCGGCACGCCCGGTGTTCAGGAGAAGAGCTGGCCGATCGAGACGTTCTTCCACAAGATCGTCATGCTCAGAAACCGGCTGCGGACGCTCGAGCAGCAGGTGAACGGGTCCGACCTGCCCGACGACGTGAAGGTGAAGCTGCAGAGCTATGTGACCGGCTGCTACGGCTCGCTCACGAGCTTCAACGTGCTCTTTGCCGATGCGGAGGACCAGTTCACAGGCGCCCGGGAGGAGTAGCGGGCCACGCCCCAGCGCACACTTGACATACATCAGCAATTCCTAATATGTTTGACCGGTGCCACCGCACCTGTCGGGCAGCTCGGTCTTCACGGCGATTGCCGACCCCACGCGGCGAGCCATCCTGTGGTCGCTTCGCGACGGCGAGCGCACGGTGAGTGAGCTGATGGATCCAGTCGATGTGTCGCAGTCGGCGTTTTCACAGCACCTCGGCGTGCTGCGCGATGCCGGGCTGGTTCACGCTCGGCGCGAGGGCCGGCACCAGGTCTACTCGGTCAATCCGGAGGCGCTCTTCGAGGTCGCCACGTGGATCGGCCACTTCAGCCGGTTCTGGGACGAGCGGCTCGACCGGCTCGGCCGCCATCTCGATCGCCGCGCCAGAGCCAGGAAGCACTGATGTCCACCAGACGCCTGCACAAGGAGCGGTTCTATCCGCATCCGCCCGAAGATGTCTGGACCGCGCTCACCGATCCTCGGGCGCTGGCCGAGTGGCTGATGCCGAACAACTTCGAGCCGGTGGTCGGGCGCGTGTTCCGGTTTCACGTCGATCCGATGCCGGGATTCAGTGGCATCTCCGAGTGTCGCGTGCTCGAGGTCGAACCGCCGCGACGGCTCGTCTACACGTGGCAGACGCTGCCGAAGCGGGCCGAGGCGCCGCGGCCGGAACCGATGACGCTCGTCTGGACGCTTGCGGCCTCGGGTGAGGGCACGGTCCTCTCGCTCGACCAGACCGGCCTCGAGCACCTGAACTTCTGGTGGCGCTTCTCGATGGTTCACGGCTGGAAGCGGATGCTGAACACGCTTCTCCCGCGCGTCCTGCCGCACATCAAGGGGACGTCGTTCACGAGCGGCGCGATTACGCGGCGCGACTACGGCACGAAGACCGTGCCGCCCGGATACGCGAGATAGACGCGATCTCCGTCGGGGCTTCCCCGCCCCACGATCCACAATGGCGGGCATGGATAGACGCTTGGCCCTGCCAGCCCTCGTCGTCGCGGTGCTCGCACTCGAGGCCTTCGCCCCGGCTGGCCGGCCACCGGATCGCACCGCCCCGTCGCCGGATCAGTGGCTCCAGTGGGGAGGCCCGACCCGCGACTTCATCGTGGCCACCGAAGGCCTCGCCGACCAGTGGCCGGAGACGGGCCCGCCCGTCGTCTGGCGGCGTCCGCTCGGCGTGGGCCACTCGGCCATTCTCGTCGATGAAGGCCGCCTCTACACGATGTACCGCACGGGCAGCCCGCGGGGACGTGCCGGCCCATGGGACGCCGAGGAGACGGTCGTCGCGCTCGACGCCGCCACGGGCTCGACGCTTTGGGAACATCGATATCCGTCCGCCCTCCTGAACTTCAGCTTCGGCGCCGGCCCGCACGCCACGCCGCTCATCGTGGGCGACCGGCTCTTCACGGCCGGCACCAACAAGCAGCTGCACGCGTTCGACAAGCGCACCGGCCGCGTGCTGTGGTCGCACGATCTCGTGGCCGACTTCGGCGCGCCGCCGACGCTCATCCGGCCGGCGGTCAAGGCCGGCTACGGCTGCAGCCCGCTCGCCTGGCAGGACACGATCATCTGCTCGGTCGGGGGCGCCGGCCAGGCCGTCATGGCGTTTCGCCAGGCCGATGGCGCCGTGGCCTGGACGAGCGGCGACTTCCTCGTGGCTGAAGCCGCGCCGATCCTCATCGACGTCGGCGGCCAGCCGCAGGTCGTCGTCATGGGTGGGCAGACGGTCAACGGCCTCGATCCGGATTCCGGCCACGTGTTGTGGTCGCATCCACACGACCCGGGCAGCGACATGAACAACAGCACGCCCATCTGGGGAAACGGCATCCTGTTCGTCTCCTCGGCGTACAACGCCGGCAGCCGGGCCCTGCGCCTGTCCCGCGAAGGCGAGATCACACGGGTCCGGGAACTCTGGTTCACCGAGCGGCTGCGCCTGATGTTCACCAACGGCCTCCGGCTGGGCGACTACATCTATGGATCGGACGCCGCGTTCGGGCCGTCGCTCGTGACGGCCATCCACGTCGAGACCGGCGCCATCGCGTGGCAGGCGCGCGGCTTCGGCCGGTCGAACTTCGTGCATGCCGACGGCAAGGCCATCGTGCTGGATGAAGGCGGCGAGCTCGCGCTCGTGCGGCTCACACCGGAGGGGATGACGGTGCTCAGCCGCGCCCCGCTCTTCGACACCACCGCCTGGACGGTACCGACGCTCGCGGGCACGACGCTCTACGCGCGCGACCGCGAAGCGATCGTCGCGCTCGATCTGGCCGCGCCCGCGCGAGGCCGGCCATGACGACCGGACCGGACGAACCGGCCTTCGCGGATCTTCGGCGGCAGCTGGAGGCGCGCCGCGAGGAACTCATCGGCCTGATCGCCGATGGCCGGCTCGCCGACCAGCCCGTGTCACCGGACCCGGCCATCGGCCGGCTCACGCGGCAGGACGCCATGCAGCAGCAACAGATGGCGGCTGAGATCGTGCGCCGCCTCCAGGCGGAACAATCCCGCGTCGAGCTGGCGCTTCGCGCGATGGCGGCCGGCGAGTACGGCGTCTGCCGGCTCTGCGAGGAACCGATTGCCATCGCCCGCCTCCGGGCCATGCCTGATGCACGACTCTGCGTGACCTGCGCGGATCGCAAGGGCCGGTGACTCGCGTCCCGGGACTCCGCGTCGAGGACTGGACCGCCGGTGGCCGGGGTTCAGTCGGCCCTGAGCGTGCGCGCCGGATCGACGCGCACGGCGGCCCGGGCCGGCAGCCAGGCGGCGACGAGCGCGATCACCATGAGCAGGGCGGCCGCGGCCGCAAACGACGCGACGTCGAGCGGCTCGACACCGAAGAGCAGCGACCGCAGGACGCCGCTGCCCGCGGCCGCGACCGCCGCGCCCGCGACGAGCCCGACGACGACCAGCACGGCGGCCTGCCGCAGCACGAGACCGATCACGTGGCCTGTGCCGGCGCCGAGTGCCCGCCGGACACCAAACTCGGTCCGGCGCCGTTCGACCGCATACGACAGCACGCCATAGACGCCCAGTATCGACGTCGTCAGTGTCAGGACCGCGAAGAGCCCGAGGACGAACGCATAGAAGCGCGGCTCGGCAAACGTCGCGTGCAGTCGATCATCGAGCCGCATGACGTTGTGAACCGGGGATCCCGCATCGATCTCCCGCACCACCTGCCGGACGAACGGGACGATGTCGGCCGCGTCGCCCCACGTGCGCACGGCCACGCCACCGGTCATTGAATTGAACGCAATGACCGGCGCATGCTGCGCGGCGGCCTTGTAGAGGACCGGGTGCACCTCGGCGGTCACCGCCCGCTGGGCAATCGACTCGGTGATGCCAACGATCGTGAGGAGGCGGCGGGCCCAGTCGATCTTGAGGCCGATGGGATCCTCGCCGGGAAAGTACCGCCGCGCCAGCTCCTCGTCGATGAGCACGACCATCTCGGACCCGGACACGTCCTCGGCCGTGATGTCCCGGCCCCGCACGATCCGCGTGCCGATGGCCGCCAGGTACCCTGGTGAGATGGACACGTTGTTGGCGGCAGGCCACTCGCCGGACGTGAAGTCGGGTTGTTCCGGGCGCTTGAAGCTCGACCGGTTGCCCACCTGGTGAAGCGGCAGCGTGGAGGACACACCGGCCGCGACGACATCAGGATGCTGGCGCAGCCGCTCGACGAGCGCGGCGAAGAACGCTTCCTGGCGGCCGGGCTCGCGCCAGATGCCCGACGGCAGGCCGATCTGAAACGTGATCGCACCCTCGCCGTCGAATCCCGGATCCACCTGGAACAGCGACCACATCGTGCGGCCGAGCAGTGCGGCGCCGACGAGCAGCACCATGGCGAGCGCCACCTGCACCACGACCAGACCGCGACGAAGCGCCTCGGCCGATCGGGTGCGGCCGCCCATCGACACGCGCGATGAGGCTGACGAGGCGTCGCGCAAACTCGCCGCCGGGACCTGCCAGGCCGGCAGCAGGCCGACGATCAACGAGATGGCCAGAGCGGTCGTCGAGGCAAACGCGAGGGCGGTGGCATCGAAGGCCACCTCACCGAGCCGCGGCAGCGTCGCCGGGGCCACGGCCGGCAGGCCGCGCAGGATCCACCACGCCACCAACCCGCCGCCGACGAGGCCCGCCGAACCGAGCAGGATCTGTTCGCAGACCAGTGGCCGGATGATCCGCCAGCGGCTCGCGCCAAGCGCCAGCCGCACGGCCATCTCCCGATGCCGCGCCGTGCTCCGCGCCAGCAGCAGATTGGCCAGATTCGTGCAGCAGGCCAGCAGCACGAGCGCCATCGCAACGCCAAGCGCAACGAGCGCCGGGCGCACGGGCCTGACCAGGTCTTCCTGCAGCCCGCTCACGAACAGCCTGGGCACGGGAATATCCTCCCCGGCCAGAACACCCGGGTCGGCCATCGCCAGGTTTCTTGCGATGCGCGCGATGTCGGTCGTCGCGGCTTCGGTCGTCGCGCCGGCCTTCAACCGGCCGACGGTTTGAATCCACATCTGGAAGTTCCTCGCGCGGCCCGGCGTGGGCCAGCGCCACCGACCGGCCACCCAGATCTCGAGATCGGGCTCGGGAAACAGCGCCGACCTTGCCACGCCGACAATCGTGTACACCTCCTGCGCTATGGTCAGCGTCGACCCGACGACGTCGGGACGACGGTCGAGTTCGCGCGTCCAGAACGCGTCGCTCACGACCGCCACGAGCGGTGCGTCGGCCGTCCCGTCGGCAGCCGCGAAGACACGCCCGTCCAGAGGCGCAACGCCGACCAGGTCGAAGAACGACGTCCCGACCTCGGCCACCCGCCGCTGCTCGGTGCCCCGTGGGGTCGTGACGTTGCGGCCCTGAATGCTGTAGGGCGTCACCCCTTCGAGCGTCTCCGTGCCGGCGAGCACCTGTCCGAGCGCGATGTCGGAAATGCTGCCCCGCGAGGGAATCTGGCCGGCCGAACCCACGTTGCCGCGCTCCTCGTCGATGCGCACGATCCGGTCGGCATGCGGCAACGGCAGCGGTCGGAGCAGGATGCCGTTGACCAGGGAGAAGAGCGCGGTCGACAGACCGATGCCGAGCGTGAGCGTCAGCACGGCCACGGTCGTCGAGGCCTGCGACGCCCGGAGCGCGCGCCACGCGTACCGCCAGTCGCCGGCCGCGTTCCAGAGAAACCAGCGACCGCGCGTGCGTTCATGATCGGTCGATACGACGTCGCGTCGGTGCACGGCAAACCCCCAGATGAGTGCCAGCGCCTGCCGCCAGAACCAGCGGCGCGCCGACCCCACACCGTCCCGGGCGGCCCGTCGGCCGAACTGCTCGGTGAGATCGCCCAGGATCTCGGCGCGTTCGTCCGGATAGAGACGCCGCTCGAGCCAGCGGAAGGGAAGGCGAGGCGGCACGGTCATTCAGACGCCAGCGTAGCGCATTTAGTCAGCGAAGATTACTAAATCTGAATGGCCGTTTATGATCTGGACCGTGAGCTTCGTGCTCGATCCGAACCGCGCGCCACGCTGATGTCCGCACGCTTCGCACCCGGCTCGAAGACGCGGCTGACCCGGCGCGATCTCGATCGGTTTCCCGGCCGGTCCCTCTTCGACCGCGTGGCCCGAGCCGTCTGCCAGGCCGGCTGTCTGCCGCGCAAGGAACTCTACGAAGCCTGGGAAGTGGCGCGGCGCACCCGCCGGTGGTTCCGCGGCGGGCGCATCGTCGATCTCGGCGCGGGGCACGGCCTGCTCGCGCACCTGATGCTGATCCTCGACGACACGTCGCCCACGGCGGTGGCCGTGGACCCGTCACTGCCTCCCTCAGCCGCGCGCCTGCACGACGTGCTGGCCGAGACGTGGCCGCGGCTCTCGGGCCGGGTCTCGTTCGTTTCGGGCGGGCCCGACGACGTCGCGATCGGCGCCGGCGACATCGTCGTGTCGTGTCACGCCTGCGGGGCGTTGACCGATCGCGTGCTCGCGGGTGCCTCGCAGGCGCGCGCGCGCGTCGTGGTGCTGCCCTGCTGTCACGACCGGGCGACGTGCGACACGGGCGGGCTCGACAACTGGCTCGACTTGTCACTCGCGATCGACGTGGTGCGCGTCACCCGGCTCCACGCGCAGGGCTACCAGGTCCGGACCCAGGTGATTCCAGCGGCCATCACGCCGAAGAACCGGCTGATCCTCGGCCGCCCGCGATAGGACAACGCGACGGCTTCAGCGACGCGTGCCGCGCACCTGGCGTCCGTGCGTGTGAATCTCGATCGCCGTGCCGTTGAAGTTCACGCGGACGATGCCCGGGGCACGGTACGAGTAGTACGCCCATGTGCCTGGAGACTCGGCCACCAGTGCCGCGGGTGGCACGCCCGGCATCACCATGAAGCCGGCCAGGCGTCGTGGGCCCCAGATGTACTGGAGAATGGGACCGCCCCGCTCGAAGTGCAACCGCACCGTCACCGCCGGGTCACCTTGCACGATCCCGGTTCCGAGGATCTCGTATCGTGTGAAGGTGCCGAACTCGCTCGTCCAGCCGGCCCACATCCGCCGCTGGTTCCCCTCGACGACGTCGAACGGCCGATCGTCATTGAACGCCGTGACAATCGGCCTGAACTCGCCCTTCGCCGCCGCGTCGACGAGCGGCGCCGTCCGCGCTTCGAGGTCGGCGAAGCGACCGCCGGGCGGCTGCAGATTGGGAATGCCGCCGAAGAGTGCGAGGTCACTGGCCGCGGCTTCGAGACCGTTTCCGGTGGTTCGAATCGTGACGGTGCCGCCGCCCTCGAGCGCGTACTCGCCGGCAAGCGCTTCGCGCCTCGCCCGAGGTACCTCGATGGCCACGGGCGGCATGACGACGGGCGCGTCGTTGAAGACGAGCGCCTCCAGTTGTCGCGGCGCCAGCATGGTCGCGGGAATCACGGGCTGGTTGCTCATCGCGATGATCACGGTCCGTTCGTCCACGTAGCGACGGAAGTCGGTGAAGAAGTACCCGTTGCTGCCGTTGTGTGCGATGACGGTGGTGCCCCGCCTGGTCTTCTGGACGCCCCAGCCGTAGGCGTAGGTTTCGCCCATCGGCGTCGGCGCACCACCGGTCAGATACTTCGCCCGCGCAACGGCCGACAGCACGCGATCGGACTCGAGCGCGAGGTGCCATCGGTAGAGGTCGTCGAGACTCGCATGGATGCCGCCGTTGGCACGCAGATACCAGCCTGGACCGTCGGGCCGCCATCCGTTCTTGTAGGTGCGCCCCCAGGCCTGGCCGTTCGGCCCGTAGCCGACCGGCAGCCGTTCGATCGGCCAGGCCGGCAGTTGATAGCCGGTCTCCTGCATATCGGCCGGCAGGAACAGCTCGCGTCGCAGGAACTCCTCATAGCCCATGCCCGAGACGCGCTCGACGATGGCGCCGGCGAGCGAGTAGCCCTCGTTCGAGTACTCGAACTCGTCGCCCGGTTTCGCGACGAGCGGCGCGGCAAGCACTCGCGCGACCAGGGCGTCGCGGTCGATCGGCTCCTCGTCGCTGCCGCCGAGATCTCCGGAGAAGCCGGCGGTGTGCGTCAGCAGGTGATGAATCGTGATACCGGCTTTGTCGGCGGGCACGTCCGGCAGGTACTTCGAGATCGGATCCGACGTCCGGAGGCGCCCCTGCATCTCGAGTTTCATGATGGCGGCGCCGGTAAACTGCTTGGTCACCGACCCGATGCAGGACACCATGTCCGCGGTGTACGGCAGGCCTGTCTCGCGATTGGCAAGACCGTACGCTCGTTTCAGGACAACGCGCCCGTCCTGTGCGACGAGCACCGCGCCAGAGAAGCCGTGCGGTACGAGCCTCGCGAGGTACGCATCGACTCGCGTGGCGGCGTCACCCTGTCGGACCTCGCCCGGCCGCAGGGACGCCGGCTCCTGAGCCGTACCGGCTCCCACTCCCGCCGCGATCGCCACGAACACGCCTGACACCGCCATCCGCACCATGCCGGACTCCCTCCGGCATATGGGACGACAGGGCTGTGAAGAAGTCATGAAGAGGCCGGGCGGGCGGCACGCGTGCCCGTCTCTTCTAGAACGGAGGCAACGCGATCGTGAACGTCGTGCCCCGTCCTGGCGCGCTCTCCACGGTGAGGTCTCCACCGCTCGCGCGCACGATCTGACGCGCGATGGCCAGGCCCAGGCCGACGCCACCCGTCTGCCGCGAACGCGAGGGATCGGCCCGGTAGAAGCGATCGAAGACGTGAGGCAGGTGCTCTGGCGCGATGCCTTCCCCCGTGTCGGTGACGCGCAGGGTGGCCCGGCCGTCGACTCCGCGTCCGGCCGCCATCTCCATACGGCCGCCGGCCGGCGTGTGCGCCAGTGCGTTGTCGATCAGGTTCATGAGCACCTGGCGCAGCCGGCCGCGGTCGACGCGTGCGACAACCGGCGTGTCAGGTGCGGTCGCGTCGATGGCCACGCCGGCCCCGACCGCTCGCGCCCGCAGATCCCGCGCGAGGCCGGCGACGCACTCGCCAAGATCGACCGGCTCCGGATCGAGCGGCAGTTGCCGCGCGTCGACCTGCGCCAGCAGACCCAGGTCGTCGACGAGGCGTTGGAGTTGGAGCACATCGTCGTGAAGGGCGGCCGCCGTCTCCGTCGACGGACGGGCGACCCCGTCACGAAGCGCCTCGACATGGCACCGCAGATTCGTGAGTGGTGTCCGCAGCTCGTGTGCGACGTCGTTGGTCAGGTCGCGCTTCTGCCGCTCGGCGCGCTCGAGGGCAACGGCCATGTCGTTGAACGCCCGGCCGAGGCCGGCCACCTCGTCGCGGCCGCGGACGGCGACGCGCGTGTCGAGCGCGCCGCCGGCCATCGCCGTGGCGGCTCGATGCAGGTCTCCGACGGGACCCAGAATGCGTCGCGCGACGATCGCCGTCGCCAGCGCGGCGCCGGCGAGCACGACGAAGAGCGCGACCCAGAGCCGCCGATCGAGCGCTGCGGCCAGTCCGAGCCGCGCGTCGCCACCGGCCGGGCCCACCAACTCGCGCACCTCCTCGACGACGCCCGTCGGCGTCACCGTCCGCTCGACCTGCACCTGCCGATCGAGTTCGGTGCGGACGGCCACGCGCAACCACCAGCCGCCACCGACGAGCGCAACGACGGCGACGAGGGCAATCGCGGCGAAGAGCCGCGCCTGGAGGCTAGTGAGACCCGCCATCGATCCGGTATCCGACGCCATGCAGGGTCTCGATGACGGGGACGCCCGATCCGAGCGTCTCGATCTTCCGCCGCAGGTTCTTGATGTGCGCGTCGATCGTGCGGGCCGATCCCTTGAAGTCGCCGAGACGCTCGACCAGCTCCGTGCGCGAGAACCCGCGCCGGGGGGCACGCATCATGACCTCGAGCAGCCGACCCTCGATCGGCGTGAGCTTCGCGCTCGTCCCGCCCGCACTCACCTCGAGCGCCGACGGGCGCAGTTCGAGCGGGCCGACCTGCAGCACCTCGTCGGCCTCCGCTCCGGAGCCGCGCGTTCGCCGGAGGACCGCCTCGACGCGCGCGACGACCTCGCGCGGGCTGAAGGGTTTGGTGACATAGTCGTCGGCTCCGAGCTCGAAGCCGCGCAGCCGATCGGCTTCATCCGTCCGGGCGGTCAGCACGACGATCGGCACCGGCGAGTCCGCGCGGAGCGCCCGGCACACGGCGAAGCCGTCGAGGCCGGGCAGCATGACGTCGAGCAGCACGAGATCAGGTGGCTGGATTTCGGCCGCCCGGAGCGCCGCCGCGCCGTCGGCGGCGTGCGTAACCGCGTGGCCGGCGCGTTCGAGGTACAGGGCAAGCCAGTCAGCCGTACGCACATCATCTTCGACGACGAGGATACGGGCGCGGCTCACGATCCGTCGCGAGGATCGGCCACGACCGCACGGATCCGCTCGAGCTGACGCCGATGCAGCAGGTCGTGGCCGGCGTAGAGGCGCACCATGTGCGCGAGGCCTTCCTCGCCGCGTTCGGCGTGAATGCCGACGCGCCGGTAGTCGTCGGGCGTCATCGCCTGCACGAGGCGCAGGTTCGCGCGGCGGAGCACGGAAAAATCCTCGAGCGCCTGCCGCGCGTCCGCGCGCTCGTAGTGCAGGCGCGTCGCCCACGCGTCCTGGTCGTACCCCGAGATCTGCGGCCGGTCGTGCGACAGGATCATCCGCACGCGATAGCCCCACACGAGCTCGGAGTCGGCCATGTGCTGCAGCACCTGACCCATCGACCACTTGCCGGGCTCCTCGGGCCGGGCGAGCGCCTCCACGGAGAGACCGTCGAGGGTCTCGGCAAACGCCAGCGGCGTGCTGTCGAGTACCTGAACCGGATCGGCGGCCCCGAGCAGGTCGAGCACCGCCGTGACATACGCGGCCGCGTGCGCCTTTGACCCTGAGGCGGGATTGGTGAAGACGGACATCGGCGCTCCTTCGCCGGCGCTACTTCGGCGGGACCGGCGCCAGCCGGTACGTCACGTCGAGCCGGCTGGCGTGCAGGTTCACGCGCGCGCCCACGCGGAACCCGACGTGGCCGGCCAGATCGTGCGGCGTGCGCGGCGTCGAGGCGATCGGCTTGCCGTTGGCGCTGAACTGGATCTCGGCCGGCCCGACCTCGACGCGCAGGACGTTCTTCACCGCGTCGGTACCCCCGAGGTTCGGCAGCACGGCGTCGTTCTCCACCCAGTCGACGAGGGGCGTGAGGCCAGCGGCCGTCCGGACGAAAATGCCGGCTCGCCCATCGCGGCGCGCGACGAAAGCCAGATAGGACGGCGCCCGACCTTCCTCGAGATCGCGACCACCGGCAAAGACGCCGTAGCCCTCCTGACTCTCGCCCGGGAACAGGAAGACCTCGGCTTCGACGCCGAAGTTGCCGCGGCCGAGGTAGTCGGGAGGGTAGAGCACCGCGCCCGGCCCGGTCGTCACGTGCCAGCCCGGCGGCATCGCCACGAAGAACCACTCCCGGCCGGCGGCGACCTCGGTCGTCTTGCTGCCTTCGACGACGAGCGCTGCCGGCCCGTCGGTGCGCCATTTCCAGTCGGTCGGCGTCTTGAACTGGGCGCTCGGCGGCGCCAGAAGCGCGGCGCTGAGGAGCGCCGCCAGTACCATGGGTTTCATCACGACCTCCAAGGCTCGGGTCCCTGTAAGCCTATTAGAAATCGTGCGGCGCTGTCTTTGCCGGACGCCCCATTCGACCGCGACGGCCGCCCGCACGGCATCAGCGTGTCGGTCCGACGCCGCTCGCCCCTTGAAATATCTTCATGCCTTGCTCTTCCAGGTGCCGGCACGCGACCCGATGAGCGCGGGGCTGGCCATCGCGCTCGTCGTCGCCGCCGCGGGCCTGGCCGCCGTCGTGCCGGCACGACGCGCGAGCCGCGTCGATCCGGTCATCACGCTTCGGGCGGAGTAGCCGGGGGAGCCGCCTCCGGCACGACGACCGTGCCGATCTCGCGCTCGTCGTCCGTCAGGTGTTCAGACAGCCGATCGAGTTCGGCCCGACGCGATCCAGCTCAGCGCCTACGGGTAGGTCGTCGGACGCGCGCCACGACCGCAGAGGGCAGCGGGAACCACGGGGCGCGACCTGGCCGGGTCAACCCGCGGGCGGGTCGTCATCGAGCACGTACCAGTCGTCGTGCTTCGACCATCCCTGACAGACGAGACACGCCGTCCAGCGCCACTGGTGATCGCAGCCGGGACAGCGGCCGCGCGTGGCGAACGTATTCCACGACGTGCCGCACCCGCGGTGATGCTCGGGCGCGGCCTGCGTGGCGCAGTACCACCAATCGGCCGGGGCCGGCTGCCACGCGCACCGGGGACATCGGATGCGCGTGGGCCCGGGCACTTCGGCCCGCAGCCGGTCCACGACGTCGCCAAAGACGACCGGCGGGAGACCCGGCCGGCCGTGGTCACGCAATCCGCGCTCGACCATCACGCGGCCTTTTCAGGCGCCGTCCCGCGCCACCGGTTGATCTGGCGTACGACAATGAAGATCGAGAACGCGATAACCAGAAACTCCACGACCATGTTCAGGAACGCCCCGTAAGCGATGACCGAGCCGGCCTCGCGCGCCGCCTCGATCGTCTGGAACGGGCCACCGGGACCGAGCGCGTAGAAGAGATTCTGAAAATCCACCCGCCGGGTGGCCAGGCTGACGACGGGCATGATGATGTCGGCGACGAGCGAGTTGACGATCTTGCCGAACGCAACGCCGATGACGACGCCCACGGCCAGGTCGAGCGCGTTGCCTTGATTGACGAAGGCCTTGAACTCACTCAACATCGTCCACCTCCGCGGTGCGAGGGCCGGAACGCAGCTGACCGAGCGGCATCCTACCAGTGTCCGGGGAGATTTCCCCACCGGCGGCGGCTCGCGCCCGTCCCACCTGCGAGGTTCGGCCCGAAAGCGGCCGGTATGGCGCTTGCAATAGACTGCGACTGATGGTCCGTGGGGCCCTCGTCAGCGCGGGCGCACTTCTTGTGGCGTTCCACGTCTGGCTGTTCGCCGGCCAGATCTGGAGCGGCGAGCTGGCCCATCCAGGCGTCGCCCTCCAGTGGGTCGTCGCCGGCGTTCTGGTCTGGGCGCTCGGGCGGCTGCGCCGGCAGGGCGAATCCATGTTCCGCGGCCGGAGGGCCGTGGCGGTCTGGCTGCTCGCGGCCTTGCTGCACGCGCCGGCCGTGGCCGACCGCCTCGATGCACCCGGCGCCTTGGCACTGCCGGAGGTCGTGGCGACCCTGGCCTCCTCGGCCATTGGCACGACGGCGGCGGTCGGCTTCGTGCTGCTCCTGGGCCTGCTGGCCGGACTGGTGGGCCGTTTCCGGCCTGTCGTCGGATTCAGACCATCGCGCATTCGATCGATCGGTCCCTACTCGTACGACTCCTTCCTTCGCTTCGCGCCACGCCCACCGCCGCTCGGCTGATCGCCTCGCTCTTTCACGCGTGAGGGTGCGCGGGCCAGGGGCCTGCGCCAGTTGGGCATCTTGTGTGCGGGTCACCACAACCCGCAAGGGAGTCGTCATGTCTCGTCATCTGGCCGTGTGCGTCGCGGCGCTACTGGTCCTGTGTGTTCCGGCGTGGGCCCTGGCGGGTGACCTCGCCGGCCGTGTCACCGACCGCTCCGGCGGCGTGCTGCCGGGTGCGGTCATTCGTCTGCTGAACATCGCCACGCTCGGCGAGGCGCGCGCGGTCGCCGACGCCGAGGGACGTTATCGCTTCCCGGATCTGGCGCCGGGGGCGTACGTGCTGTCGGTAGGCGCGACGGGCTTCTCCGACGCGTCGCGGTCCATCGTGATCGACGAGGGGCCGGCGGCCCTGGTGGTCGACTTCACGCTCGATCTGGGCGTGCTGCGGTCGGAGGTGACCGTCACGGCCGCACGCGGCGCGCGCGACGCGACGATGGTGCCGCTTCGCGTGGACACGATCACGGCCGAGACCCTGCGTTCGATCGCCCCGACCAGCACGGGCGACGCGCTCGTGGCCGAGCCGGGCGTCACGCCGGTCGGCTCGGGCCCGTTCCAGGTGCGGCCGAGGCTGCGCGGGCTCGACTCGACGCGCGTGCTCGTGCTCGTCAACGGCGAGCGGCTGAACAACGCACGCACGGCCACCGACCGCGCCGGCGTCGAGGTGGGCCTCATCGATGTCGGGTCGATCGAGGCGATCGAGGTGCTGGGCGGCGCCGGCTCGGTGCTCTACGGCACCGATGCGCTGGCCGGCACGATCAACCTCATCACCCACCGGCCGCGGTTCAGCGACACGGTGCGGTTCGACATGGGCTTTGACGGCCTCTACAGCTCGAACGAAGACGGCCAGCGTGCCAACGTCCGCTTTGGGGTCTCGAGCCGCCGCTGGTCGGTCAGCTTCAACGGCGGGCGCGAGGACTGGGGCGACTATCGCGCCGGGGGCCGGTTTGGCGAGTCGAGCGAGGCCCTTCACGCAAGCGGCACACTGCGACAGGGGGACACAATCGACGACGCGTTCGGCTTCTCGTTCGGCGCGTTCCCGGATGCGTTCAACGCGCCGTTCACCCGGACGAGTGCCGTCGTGCCGCAGTCGCGGATGAACGGTTCGTCGGCCGACCTGGCGGCCCGCGTGCTGCTCGCGCCGAACCAGGACCTGGAGCTGCGTTACCAGCGGCGCCGGGCCGACGCGATCGGCTTCCCGGACTTCGCCGCGCCGTTCTTCTTCCAGGAGATCACGCTGCCGTGGAGCCGGCTCGACAAGAGCTCGGTGCGCTACACCGTTCGCGACCTGACACCCTGGCTGCGCCGGGTGGCCGCATCGGCCTACGTCCAGAGGCAGGATCGCCTGCTGCACAACGACTTCCCCGTGCAGTTCCCGGCACCGGCGCCCACGTTCTTTCCGATCACCGTGTTCCGGCTGAACATCGACAGCGACACGCGCCAGCAGGTGGAGACGCCCGGCTTCGAGGTGCAGGCCAACATGCAGGTCCGACCCGACAACCTGCTGACGGCGGGCGTGTCCTTCTTCAGTGACCGGAGCGAGGACGAACGGACCACCCGGACGACCACGTCGATGCTGGGCAGCGTGTCGATGGGGCCGTTCGGTTCGCGCGCCACGGTGTTTCCGCAACCGGTGGTGCTCGGCCCGGCCTCGGTCGCCCATCCGGTTCGCGTGCCGGACAGCACGTTCCGGAACCTGGCCTTCTTCGTCCAGGACGAGTGGGACGTGAGCCGCCACATCCGGCTGTCGGGTGGCCTGCGCCTCGACGCGTACCGTGTCGCCACCGAGTCGACGCCGGGCTACAGCGTCGACGAACTGGTGAGTGGCGCCCTTCCGGCGATCGACCCGGCAACGCTGCCCGGCATCGACGGCGACCGCATCACCCGGACGGCCGTCACCGGCGAGGCCGGCGTCGTGCTGTGGGCGGGCGAACCGGTGAGCGTCTTCGCGCACTACGTGCGGAGCTACCGGCATCCGAACCTCGAGGAGCTCCTCTTCTCGGGTCCCGCCACGGCCGGCAACATCGTGCCCAACGTCCTCGTCGAGCCCGAAACGGGCCACAACGTCGATGTGGGTGCGCGCGTGCACGCATCGCACCTGTCGGCCTCGGCCGTGTACTTCCACAACCGCTACGACAACTTCATCTCGACCGAGATCGTCGCCGACTCGCCGCAGGGTTCGATCTCGCAGGCGGTCAACCTGGCGCGCGTGCGTATCCAGGGCATCGAGGCCCGGATTGACGTGCCGGCGATCGCCGGCGGCCTGCTGTGGATGCCGCACGCCTCGCTTGCGTGGACACGCGGCACGGTGCTCGAGGGCACGAGCCCGCTCGCCGGCACGGCGCTCGATGGAGAGCCGCAGGACAACATCACGCCGACGAAGATTCTGGCCGGCCTGCGCGTGAGCGACCGGCGCGAGCGCTGGTGGGCCGATTACACCGTGCGGTCGCAGGGGAACGTCTCCCGCATCTCGCCGCTCCTGTCCGCATCGCCGTTTCTCATCGCGCAGGATCTGTTCGCCCTCGACGGCTTCACCGTGCAGCGCGTCGCCGTCGGCTACGCGTTCCGGCAGGGCGACGACCGGCTCGGCGTGACGCTCGCGGTCGACAATCTGACCAACGAGTTCTACCGCGAGCAGTTCCAGTTCGCGCCGGCGCGCGGACGAACGGTGACGTTTGCCGTCACGGTCGGTGGGCGGCGGTAACCCGATGGTCACCGCCGTTCACTACCTGCCGATTCTGACGACGATCCTGTCGGTGATCTTCGCCGCCTCGCTCTATCGACGCTGGGCGGCGAAGCGGTCGACGCACCTGTGGTGGTGGGCGGTCGGCATCACGACCTACGGGCTCGGCACGGCGCTCGAGAGCGCCATCACGCTCGGCGGCAATTCGGTCGTGCTGACCAAGACGTGGTACATCGCCGGGGCGCTCCTTGGCGGCTACCCGCTCGCGCAGGGCTCGCTGTACCTGTCGTGGCCGCGCGCCTTCGCCAACCGACTCACCGTCGCCACCGTGACGTTCGTCGCGGTGGCAGCGGTGCTCGTGGTGCTGTCGCCCGTCAACCTGGACGCGCTCGAGCCGCACCGCCCGTCGGGCGCCATTCTCGACTGGCAGTGGGTGCGGCTGCTGACGCCGGTCATCAACGTCTATGCCGTCTTCTTTCTGATTGGCGGCGCGATCATGAGCGCGTGGCGGCACTACCGGTACCGCGGTCATCAGTACCGGGCCGCGGGCAACGCGCTCATCGCACTCGGCGCCATCATGCCGGGCATCGGCGGCAGTTTCGCCAAGGCGGGCTACGTCGAGGCGCTCTACATCGGCGAATGCGTGGGCCTCATGGTGATCTGGCTGGGCGACCGGGTCTGTTCGATGGAGCGCTGATGACCGGCTCGACGAGGGCGACGGCCGTCTGGCCGTCGCCCTGAACGTTCAGCACGAGGCTCCAGAGCCGTCGGGACGGCTGATGGAACAGGCTCCACTTCGGTCCCGAGTAGAGCGACAGATCGATCGTGATCGGCCGCCAGGAGGCCGTGTCGCCCGGTGGCGGGTCGAGGGTCTCGCGGAAGTGATCCTCGTAGATGCGCTCGTCCGATACACCGAGGCGCACCGACAGGGTGGCGCCCGGATCGCTGCCAGGCAGCCG
Source organism: Vicinamibacterales bacterium (assembly GCA_035512795.1). Taxonomy (GTDB): domain Bacteria; phylum Acidobacteriota; class Vicinamibacteria; order Vicinamibacterales; family SCN-69-37; genus DATKDF01. The sequence continues at coordinate 835 of DATKDF010000235.1, read as the reverse complement.
CGCGATCGTCGTCCGCAGTTCGGCGCGCTCGGCCATCTGCACCTGCCAGATGACGCGTGACGTCGGGTGCATCACGAGCGCCGGCCGGACGCCGTCGGGGCCGTCGACGAGCTCGACACGAATGCGCTCGTCGGCCTCGGCCGCCGGCCCCCGTGCGGCGCGCGGCAGCTCGCGAAGCAGGTCGATGGGCATCGGCGTGGCGACCCGGTCGGGCACGCACCCGGCCGCGCCGGCGGCCAGAACCGCGGCCGCGAGCGCCGTGCGGATCGCACCGCGGTTACGTCTAGGATAGTCGCGTGACTGGGGCCGCACGGGTGTGGACCGTGGTGTATGCGGGTGTCGTGGCCGCGTTTCTCGTGATGGTCGCGACATACTACCACCCGGGCAAGGGCTTCACCGCGTTCATCGAGTTCCCGATCCAGAACCACGAGTCCGAGATTCCGGCGGTCCGCGCCGTGCCGCACGTCGACCACGAAGGGTCGGGTGGCTACGACGGTCAGTTCTACGCTCAGATGGCCGTCGAGCCCCTGCTGGCCGACCGCGCGATTGATGCGGCCCTCGACACGCCACCGTATCGCGCGCGCCGGATCCTCATGTCGTGGATGAGCTACCTCGTGGGCTTCGGACAGCCGGCGGCCATCCTTCATGTCTACTCCCTCCACGCCGTCGTCGCCTGGCTCGTGCTGGCGTGGCTCATCACGGCGTGGGTGCCGGTGACGAGTGGACGCGGCGTGCTCATCGCATCGACGGCGATGCTCGCGCATGGACCAATGATGTCGGTGCGCTATGCGTTGCCGGATCTGGCAGCCGGGGTGCTCGTTGCCTGCGCGGTGCT
>DATKDF010000234.1:0-8075 GCA_035512795.1 Vicinamibacterales bacterium | reverse complement strand
GACTTCTTAAGCGGCTTTGGCATTCCCCATCATCGCACGGCTGTGGAATCGTGCGACGATCCAAAGACTTGAAAGGAGCCCACCCCAATGCGCCTGGAGTTGCCTTCAGCAGTGCCCGGTTTCTCGCGGGTTCAGTCTTTGTCGACGCCGTACCGGAGCCGGCCACGCTGTTGCTCCTCGGCTCTGGCTTGGGCGCCGTCGCCGCCGGTCGCCGGTTGAAGCGGCAGAGGCAGGCATAGCTCGGCGCGATCCGTCCAGCTGGAGGCCGGACGACACACTCCAGTCTGGAGCAGAAGTCGAGAGAGCTTGGGTCGCGCTGCGACTGCCGCTGCGAATCCTGCAGTGACAGCGGCACGGGCAGCGCGACACGAGTTCTCGATCGAAGATCTCGAAGATTCAAGATTCAGCGAAGCGCCTCGTAGAGAGCCAGCGACACTACCGCGGGCGCGACAGGCCGATCAAATCCAGGTAACTTGCCACCCTCCCATCGGCCACGGCCGCCAACACTTCTCGGACAGGGGTCACCAACTGGTCTGACTCGGGGTACAGGAACAGGTTCTGCGAGATCGGGTTGGCGGGATCGAAGGGCTGGACGCGCGGGTTCAGCCGGATCGTGCCGCCGTACGGGAAGTACGATCGGATGAAGGTGCTCGTCTCGTCGAGCGGCATCGTGGCCACGTTGGCGTAAAAGCGGTCCCACACGCGGTTCTGGAACAGGTACTGCTCGACGTTCGACGTATAGAACGTCGTGACGACCGCGCCGCGTTCCCCGACCCAGGCGCCCACGCTCCTGAGCGCGCGATCGCCGGCGAAGTCGCCGACGACGGGGACGATGAGGTTGCGCCGCTGCAGGTCGCGTAGAAACGCGTACGACGCTTCGGTGGCCAGGTAGCCCCGGTTGACGCCCTGGCCGTCGGTGCGCGTCGCCAGTTCGGCGAAGCTCGGGAACATCGAGCGCCGCAGGCCCGGCGGCAGACTGAAGCGGCGGTCCGCGTCGACGGGCGCGTAGCTCAGCTCGGGGCCGAACTCGAAGAACGTCCCCAGCACGTAGCGCATCGTCGCCACGTCGTCGGGCGTGAGTGCGAACCGGTGCTGGCGCTCGAGCAGGTCGAAGACGCGACGTGACGTCTCGTCGAAGAGCAGGCGGCTCGGCGCCGTGCGGTCGAAGGCGTCGAACAGCGCCTCGGCCGTGCTCGCCCGGTCGAGCCGCTCGGGCTTGGGCCGGCCGAACAGCCGCGACAGAAAGTCCGCCCGCGTCGGCGACAACTCGAAGAGCGCCTTGTAGAGCAGCTGGTGCAGCATGTTCTGCCGCCGGATGTCGACGATGAAGACGATGCCCGGGCGGAGGGCGCTGATGTAGGTGAAGTTCTGATCGGGACCCACGCCGACGTAGACGCCGCCCGGCTTGATCGTGGCCTGGAGGGCCGGGACGACCGTCTGGTATTCCATCTCGTTCGAGACGAAGTTGTCGGAGGGGAAGTAGCCGCCGCCCTCGGAGAACTCCGTGACCAGGCTCCAGAACTCGGCATCGCGCAGCCGCGACGGCAGGCCCCGCGCGTCGACCAGCGTCAGCGCAAGCACGGCCAGGGTGGCGAAGGCGGCCAGGGAACGGAGGCGGATTGGCGGCGTCGGCATCAGGTGGCTCGGCTGCTGTCGTTAGACGTCCTGACGGCATAATAGGCTGTCTCGACCCATGCGAATCGCCCTGATTGCGGTGTCGGCCGCCGTCCTGTCCGGAGCCGTGCTGACCGGGCCCGGTCCCGGTCTGGCCGGCCGCGGACGACCGGCGCCACCCGAGCGGTTCACGGTGCGTTCGGACGGGCACCCGATGGCGGTGTGGGCACGCCGGCCGGCGTCGCCGACCGGCACCGTGCTGCTCCTGCACGGGCGCACGTGGAGCAGCCTGCCGGACTTCGACCTTCAGGTGCCCGGCCTCGAGCGCTCGGTGATGGCGGCCCTCTCGGCCCGGGGCCTGGCCGCCTACGCGCTCGACCTGCGCGGCTACGGGCAGACGCCGCGCGACAGCACGGGCTGGCTCACGCCGCGGCGAGCGGCCTCGGACGTCATCAACGTGCTGGGCTGGGTGGCCTCGCAGCATCCGACACTCGGTCCGCCGGCGCTCGTCGGCTGGTCGCGGGGCGCGATGATCGGCCAACTGGTGTCGCAGGTGGCGCCGGCGCGCGTCTCGGCGCTCGTCGTCTTCGGCTTCGCGTGGGATCCGGACACGACGTTTGTCGATCCGGTCCTGCCGCCCGAGCCGGCGCGCGAGCCGAACAACGCGGCGGCGGCCGCGTCGGACTTCATCTCGCCGGCCGTCACGCCGCGAGCCGTCATCGACGCCTTCGTCGAGCAGGCTCTTGCGGCCGATCCGGTGCTGGCGGACCTGCGCGCCGACGGCGAGTTCAACGCGCTCAAGCCCGAGCAGGTCACCGTGCCGACGCTCGTCATCTTCGGCGAGCGCGATCCCGGCGTGCTCCAGACCGACGCGGCCAAGTACTTCGCGCGGCTGCGCACGCCCGACAAGCAGATGGTCGTGCTGCCCGGCGCCGACCATGCCGCGCACGTCGAAGACACACACGAGGCGTGGGTGACGGTCGTGGCCGGTTTCCTGACGCGCGCCCGGCCGAAACGCTGACCGCTGACCGCTGACCGACGACCGGCGCAGGATGAGGAGGATTGGATGACTCGCGTGCGGCACTCGATCGTGGCCGGCGCCATCGCGCTCGCCGCCCTGGCGTGGCCGACGGCCGGCGCGCAGGAATTTCCGGGCACGTTCTCGATCGTCGCCTTCGACCCGCGCACGGGCGAGCTTGGCGGCGCCGTGCAGTCGCGCGTCTTCTCGGTCGGCAATGGCGTGCTCTGGGCCGAGGCCGGCGTGGGCGTCGTCGCCACGCAGGCCATCATCGACGTCAGCTACGGGCCGCAGGCGCTGGACCTGCTGCGGCAGGGCATGGCACCGACCGAGATCGTCAGGACGATCCTGGAGCGCGATCCGGATCCGGATCCCGGCCGCTGGACGAAGGCCGGCCGGCAGTTCGCGGTGGTTGACGCCAGGGGCGGCGTGGCCGCCCACACCGGACCGAAGGCGTCGTCGTGGGCCGGCTCGCGGCAGGGCCGGCACGTGTCGGCGCAGGGCAACATCCTGGCCGGCGAGGCGGTCGTGGCCGGCATGATTGCCGCGTTCGAGAAAACCGAGCTCGACGCCGACGGCGCACCGAATCACCTGTCGATGCGTCTGCTGGCGGCGCTCGAGGCCGGCCAGGCGGCCGGGGGTGACACGCGCGGGCAGCAGTCGGCGGCGATGGTCGTCGTCAAGAAGGGCTGCGGAGTCTGGCTCAACAACGACGTCGTGCTGCGGTTGCAGGTCGATGACAACCCCGCGCCGATCGCCGAACTCCGGCGCCTCGTCGAGCTTGCCGCACGGCAGCGGCGCGCGATCGCGCGGTCGAAGCCCGGGTGTTTCGGGTAGCGGGTCGAACGAGCCCGATCACGTGAAGGTCAGGAACGGTCTGTCGCGGCCAGATCGAGCAGATAGCGGCCGTAATCGGTCCTGGCCAGCGGCTCGGCGACGCGGCGGACATCGTCGGCCGTCATCCAGCCCTGCCGGAACGCGATCTCTTCGGGTGACGCGATCTGCAGGCCCTGGCGGGCCTGGATCGTCTGGACGTACTGCGACGCCTCGAGCAGGCTGTCGGGGTGGCCGGTGTCGAGCCACGCGATGCCGCGGCTGAGGATCTCCAGGCGCAGATCGCCGCGGTCGAGGTAGAGGCGATTGAGGTCGGTGATTTCCAGTTCGCCGCGCGCCGACGGCCGGAGCGACGCGGCGAGCGACACGACGTCGGCGTCGTAGAAATAGAGACCCGTGATGGCGAAGTTCGAGCGGGGCCGCGCCGGCTTCTCCTCGAGGCCGACCACGCGGCCCGACGCGTCGAACTCGGCGACGCCGTAGGCCTCGGGGTTCTTGACGCGGTAGCCGAAGATCGTCGCGCCGCGCTCGCGCCGGGCCGCGGCGACGAGCAGCTCCGGGAAGCCGTGCCCGTAGAAAATGTTGTCGCCGAGCACGAGTACGACGCCCTGGTGAGCGACGAAGTCCTTGCCGATGAGAAACGCCTGCGCCAGGCCGCCCGGCTCCGGCTGGACGGCGTAGCTCAACCCGATGCCCCACTGCGAGCCGTCGCCGAGCAGCGCCTGGAACAGGCCCTGATCCTGGGGGGTCGTGATGACCAGGACGTCGCGCACGCCCGCCAGCATGAGCGTCGTCAGCGGGAAGTAGATCATCGGCTTGTCGTAGACGGGCATCAGTTGCTTGCTGACGGCCTTGGTGAGCGGGTAGAGCCGCGTGCCGCTTCCCCCCGCCAGGATGATCCCTCTCGTCGTCACGGCAGCGATTATAGAGGTGGGCTGCTAGAATCCGCGCATGGTGACACGGCATTTCACGGCATCCGTTCTGGCGATGGCGATGGTGGGCCTGGCCATGACCGCGGTTCTGGCCCAGCGGGGCGGCGACGCCGCGCGGCAGTTCATCAGGGTGCAGGCGCCGGTCGTGGCCCTCACGCACGTTCGCGTGATTGACGGCACGGGCGCGCCGGCGCGGGCCGACCAGACCGTCATCATCGCCGGCACCGACATCACAGCCGTGGGCCCGGCGGCCACGACGCCCGTGCCCGAGGGCGCGACGGTCGTCGATGCCCGCGGCCAGACCGTGCTCCCCGGCCTCGTCATGCTGCACGAGCACCTCTATTACCCGACCGGTCCCGGGGTGTACGGCCAGCTCGGTGAGAGCTTCATCCGGCTCTACCTGGCCGGCGGCGTGACGACGATCCGCACCGGAGGGAATGTCAACGGGTTCATGGACATCAACCTGATGCGGCTGGTGGAGGCCGGGCAGAAGGTGGGGCCGGCCATCGACGCGACGGCGCCGTATGTGAACGGGCCGAACACGTTTCAGCAGATGGCGACCATCCGGACCGCCGAAGAGGCCCGCCAGCACGTGGCGTACTGGGCCGACGCGGGCGCGACCTCGATCAAGGCCTACATGCAGATCTCGCACGAGGCGCTCCGCGCGACGATCGAGGCGGCCCACGCGCGTGGCATGAAGGTGACCGGGCATCTCTGCTCGGTGACCTATGCGGAGGCGGCCGCGCTCGGCATCGACAACCTCGAGCACGGGTTTCTGGCCGCCACCGACTTCGTGGCCGACAAGGCACCCGACACGTGTCCGGGCCAGGGGCGGGGCCAGCAGTCGATCGCCGAACTCGATCCGGGCGGCGCGCCGTTCCGCGCGCTGGTGAAGACGCTGGTCGATCGGCGCGTCGCGCTGACGTCGACGCTGACCGTCTTCGAGACGTTCACGCCGAAGCGCCCGATGCCACCCGGGCTCGAGGTGCTGACCCCGCCGCTGCGCCAGCAGTTCGAGGCGACGCATGCGCGTGTGTCGGCGGGCGAGTCGCGGTACACGACGCTTCTGCCGCGGGCGATGGCGCTCGAGAAGGCGTTTGCCGATGCCGGCGGCCTGCTCGTCGCCGGCACCGACCCGACCGGCTCGGGCGGCGTGATTCCCGGCTTCTCGAATCATCGTCAGATTGAACTGCTGGTCGAGGCCGGCTTCAGTCCGGTGGAGGCCATCGAGGTCGCCACGCTGAACGGCGCGCGTTATCTCGGGCGCGACGCGCGCATCGGCACGGTCGCCGTCGGCAAACAGGCCGACCTCGTGCTCGTCGGCGGCGATCCGTCGACGACGGTGGCCGATGTGCGCAAGGTGGTCACGGTCTTCCGGCAGGGCGTCGGGTACGATCCGCAGCGGCTGATCCAGTCCGTTTCCGGACGCGTGGGCATCTGGTAACGCATGTGCCCCACCCCAGTATTCAGACGGAATTTTTCGGAACGATACGTGTTTCGACGTCGTCATAACGCTGGTTGGGTGCCGGCTGTCTGCCCGGTTCTCGCGGTCGTGCTGGTGCTGGCGGCGGCGTGGCCTTCGGCGGCGCAGACCCGCGATACGGTCGTCGGGCTGGGCGTCTCGACACTCCGGAGCGACGGCCGGACGGCCGTGGGTGTGGCGATGGACGTCGCGCACGGGTTTCCGGTCAGCGATCTGGTCGCGCTCGGGCCGGTCGCCGACTTCGGCCTCCATCGGTCGGACGACGTCATCGTGACGTCGTGGCTGGGGGGCGGCCGGCTGACGATTGGCCGGCCGGCGGCCCGGGTGTTCGGTCAGTTCCTGGTCGGATCCGAACGCTGTTGCGGCGTCGCGGATCTGGCGTGGCAGCAGGGGGGCGGCATCGACGTTCGCGTCACCGACCGGCTGAATCTGCGCGGCCAGTTCGATGTGCGGGTCGTCCGAATCGAAGCGGGCGGCATCGTCTTCCGGTCGCGTGAAACGCGCCTGACGTTTGGCGTGTCATTGCCGTTCTGACCGGTCGGGTCTATCACGGGCGCGCGCTTTTCTGTAGGATCGCAAGTTGGTACTCGGGCAAGTTGACTCATAAATGGGGAGGTACTCGTGAAGAAGGCAGCAATCATCGGACTCATGACGGCGTTCACGCTCGTCGCGGCCACGCCGGCGGCGGCCCAGGCGCTCCGTAACGACACGTCGTACGACAAGGAATTCGGCGTCAAGTACAGCATCCTCAACGAAGAGGGCACCTGGGCCAACGTCGGACTGCTCCTCGACGGCGGCGTCAAGGTGTGCGAGGTCGGCACGTGGAGCTGCTCGATCATCGGCGAGCTGGCGTTCAACCGCTTCAGCGACTTCGACGCGACCTACACGACCTACCAGGCCGGCGTGCGCCTCGGCAAGGTCGTTGATTCGAAGATGCGGCCGTATGTCCAGTTTCTGCTCGGCGGCCAGGCCTGCTGCGGCGGCGAGAACGCGTTCGTGATTACGCCGGGTGCCGGCCTCAACTACGCAATGACCGAGGCGGTCGACTTCCAGGTGCAGGTGGATCTGCCGCAGGCCCGGTACTTCGGCGACTGGTTCAGCCAGTTCCGTCTGAGCTTCGGCGTCGGGATTCCGTTCGGCAACCGGTAAGCAAGCCGGCCGGACCGGGCCAGCATCCACGCTGGCCCGGTCCGGTCGGTTCCTGTTCCTCTCCTAGTTTCCGCCCCGCCCTCCGCCCGCCACGGGCATCGGTTTTCGCGGCAGGAGTTCCTCGCGGTTGGCCGCGAGAAACGCAAAGCCTGCCACGATTGTCGCGTTCCGCATCATGTCGGTCGGCTGCAGCCGCTCGTAGCTGTCGAGGTTCGTGTGGTGGGTGAGCGTGCTGTACTCGACCGGATCCTGGATGAACTGGAAGCCCGGCAACCCGACGGCGTCGAACGACTGGTGATCGGTGCCACCGGTGTTGCTGATCGTCAGGTGCGTCATGCCGAGGTCACGGAAGGGCTCCATCCACGCGCGGAAGATCGGCGCGATTGCCTGGTTGCCCTGCAGGTGGACGCCCCGGAGGGCGCCCGTGCCGTTGTCGATGTTGAAGTACGCCGACAGGGTGGCGTGGGCGGGCTTGAGCACGAGCGGGCCCTGGGCGCCGCCCCGGCCGTCACCTCTGCCCGCCCCGGCGCCGCCGGGCACCGGCTCGCGCACGGCGAAGTGTCTGGCCACGTAGTCGCGTGATCCGTTCAGGCCCTGCTCCTCGCCATTCCAGAGCGCGATCCGCACCGTCCGGCGGAGCGGCACGCCGGTCGCTTTGAGGATCCGCATCGCTTCCATCATGGCCGCCGAGCCGGACGCGTTGTCGGTGGCGCCGGTCGAGGCGTGCCACGAGTCGAAGTGCGCGCCGATCATGACGACCTCGGCGGCCTTGTCGGTGCCACGAATCTCGCCAACCACGTCGAACATCGCGGGATTGGGGTGGTAGGTGTTCCGGATGTCGGCTTCGAGCGTGACCGGCAGGCCTTTCTGGAGAATGCGGGCGATCCGGCCGTACTCCTCGGCGGGAATCGTCACCTGCGGGACGAGCGTCGCCGGGTCGGCCGACCGGTTGACGCCGCCGATCGTGTACACGCCGTGGCCGCGCGGGACGGTCGAGAGCACCAGGGCGACGCCCTGCTCCCTGAAGAAGGCGTCGCGGTTGAAC
>DATKDF010000233.1:0-24603 GCA_035512795.1 Vicinamibacterales bacterium | reverse complement strand
CGAGCATCTCGACTGACCCGTGTCGGTGGAGTTCTCCGCGGACGGGCCGCCGGCGGGGTACAGCCTGGTCGAGATGGCGCCTGGCGCGACCCCCGGGACGGGCGTCGGGCGCGCGGCGACGCTGCCCTGCGACTGCAGCTGCGAGGCGTACGCGGAGTACCGGAAGCTCGAGGCGGAGGCCAAACGCGGCAACAAGGAGGCCGAGGCCGAGCTGAAGAAGCGGATGGCGTGCGTGATGCAGTGCGTCATGCAGTGGGCGGCCTGCGGCCGCCGGTAAGGGCGCGTCCGGTGCAGCCGGAGAGCGGTTCTACCTGAGCGCTGACGCGTAGAATCGCTCCGTGACCTCAGACGTCCCAATCCCCGTCGAGCCGCGTGACGTCAAGCGCCCCGGCGCATCTCGTGCCGCGCGTGCCATCGAACCGGTGGCCAGCTTTCTCGCGTTTCTCATCATCCCGGCGCTCCTCATCGAGGCGCGGACGACGTCGGCGGAGCTGCTCCTTGGCGCTCAGGTCATCAACTGGGTCGTCTGGATCGTGTTCTGCCTGGAGTTCGCGCTGTTCTTTGTGGCCGAGCCCGGCTGGGCGACGGTCAAGCGACGCTGGCTGGACGTCGCGGTCATTGCTCTGTCGCCGCCCTTCCTCGTGCCCGACGCGCTGGAGGCGGCGCGCAGCGCGCGACTCGTGCGGCTGGTGCGCCTGCTCCGGTTCGTCCGTGTCGGCATCCTCGCGGCGGTCGGCCTCCGCCAGCTCCAGCGCCTGGCCGGACACCACAGGTTCCACTTCGTCGCGCTCGTCGGCGCCGCCGTCGTCGTCCTCGGCGCATTCGGGGTGTACCTCGTCGAAGGCGACCAGAACCCGGCGGTGGGCTCGATCGGCAACGCACTCTGGTGGGCGGTGGTGACGGCCACGACGGTGGGCTACGGCGACGTGTCGCCGGTGTCGACCGAGGGCCGGCTGATCGCGGTGGTGCTGATGCTGGCCGGGATTGGCGTCATCGGTGTGTTCACGGCAACCGTCGCCAGCTACTTCCTCGAGCCCGAGCAGGCCGAGACGCACGACGTGCACGCGCGGCTCGAGGCGATCGAGCGCAAGCTGGATGCGCTCCTGGCCGATCGGGATGCGGCGACGCGGGAGCGGCGGGAGTGATCGCATCCTCAATCACAGATCCACAATCTTCAATGCCAGGTTCTTGAGCCGCTGGTCCCAGAAAGCCTTGCGTCGCGCGACGTCGTTGCCGTCGATGAGCTTCCGGTGCGCGACGGCCACCACCGTCTTCGCGGCGCCCTTCGGCGTCAGCCACACCTCCACCGAGGTGTCGTCATCCCACGTCATGCGGACGGACTTGCCGGGCGTGCCTTTGCGGACGGTGACCTTGACGCCGGGCAGCCACGTGCGGCGCACGCGCGCGTCGGCGACCGCACGATAGACGGCCGCCGCCGACGCGGCGATCGTCCGGCTCTTGGTCGCCTCGAACGCGCCGTCGCGACGCTGACCGATCGCGCGCAGACCCTTGATGCGCTCGTAGCCGACCGTCACACCCTGCGTCCACCAGTCGCTCACCTTGTACCGCGTGTGCACGTGTTCGGCAATCGCGCGATGCGACCACCCGTGGGCGCCGGCCCGGTCGAGCACGAAGACCCACTTGTCCCACGAGCAGCCGGTGGCCTTCTCGATCGCCTTGTCGCTCAGGCCGGCCAGCTTCGCGTAGTCGATCCCGGGCGGCGGAGCCGCGGGCGCACCGGTGCGCGCGGCCGTTGACACCGCGCGCGGCGCGGCTTTCCTCAGCAGTTGCGCGCGTGCGGTTGTGTAGGATTCGCCCGTCTTCGACATCCGGGCGCGGACGAGGCGCTTGAAATCGCGGTTCTTCGGCATCTGGCACGTCCCTTCGCATGGCCGCGGCAGGCCGCTCCCCCAGCGAGCGCCGCCGCAGCGACGCAAAGGTCCATTGATGCCGATCCGGGAGTGTGCCCCCCTTTGCCTCCAACGGACCCTGGCTGGGGCCGGGTCGAAGAGGTTGGGCGAGGATCGCCGCCAGCAGAGAATATGCGCCTGCCGGCGGCCGGAATCAAGAGGATCTCACCGGCGCCGGGCCCGGCTCGGGCGCGGCCTGGCCAGCAGGACGTCCAGCTTGCCGTCGATGCCCGCCGTCCGCTGGTCCAGACCCGACAGCTGTTGCTCCACGCCCGACAGCCGCTGGTCGAGCCCCGACACCTTCTGCTCCACGCCCGACAGCCGGTGGTCGAGACCCGACAGTCGCCCGGCCACCGCCGCAAACCCGGCCTTGACCTGCTCCTCGAATCGCCCGAGACGCTGATCGAGCTCGGTGAAACTGGCGTCGAACTTCTTCTCGACCCTGCTGATCTCGCCGGAGATGGCGGTCCTGAACTCGACGAAGTGCGCCTTGATATCTGCGTCCATGCCGGCGACTCGCTGTTCCAACTGTGCGACCCGATCCCCGTTGCCCACGGCCGTCCTCCGATCCGCGGGGACGACGACGATACCATCGTCCCGCGTCGAGGCATCACGCAAACGCCGTGCCTGAGGAAGATCGGTGACTTCGGTGGGAATCGACGGCAGACGTTGCGGAATCTGTGATCGACCGCGGGACGACCGATCGCAGATTCTGCCGTACGTCAGGTGCTCAGCGAACGCCGCCGCCCCGGCCGCCTCGGCCGCGGGCGGTACCCGGGCTGCTGAGGCCGCCACGCCCGGCGCCCGATCCACGAAGCGCATAGTTGAAGTCCAGCCCGGGCGCGCCGGCACGCAGGTAGTCGCGCACGGCGACGGCCTCGTCGAGCTGGCCTGCCTTCGTGTAGCGCTCCTGCAGCGCCTCGAGCGCGGCAATCGTCTGATTGCGGCCCGCCTCCATGCGCCGCGTGAGCTCCTGCATCATCGCGTAACTGTCCGTTTCATACGAGCGGAGGAGTGCGGTCGCGTCCTCTGGCAGGTTCGTTCGCCCGCGGTAGATGATCATGTCCGGGCGCGGCGTCGGCGCCTGCAAGCGTCGCACGGGAGGCGGCGGCGGTGGTGGCGGCTGCTGCGGCGCGACGCTCGGCACTGGGATCGCCATCGGCATGACGTCCATGGGCGCAGGCGCCGGTGGCGGAGTCGGCGGGGGCGTCTCTGGCCGCACGGCGACGGGCGGCGGCGGTGCCGGCGGGGGTGGCGGAGGCGCCTGCGACGCGGCCCACGCGGGCAGCGTGAGCGCGCCGGCAAACACGAGACTGACGACGCCGACGCGCGTCAGACGAAGCGGCACACGGCCTTGCATGATCATGGCGAGTCTCCTTTCGAGCACCTGACGACTGCTGGCGCGGACGCCAACAACCGCCATCGACAGCGAGCCCCTCGGCGCCGCGCCCGAAAGCGCGAGGAGCGAATCGGCGTACGCGCGTCGCCCGTCGGGCAGCGCCGAGATCACCCACGCGTCACACGCGAGTTCGGCCTGCTCGCGCAGCGACGCGCGCACGTACCAGAAGAGCGGGTTCCACCACCACGCGATGCCGGCCGCAAGTTCGATCCAACCGACGAGGTGGTCCCCACGTTTGATGTGAGCCAGCTCGTGCACGAGCAGGCCGTCGATGCACACGTCGCGGACGCCCGGCGCGCCGGTGTCGAGGTCCGCGGGCCAGAGCAGTTGCGGCCGGCCCAGGCACCAGACGGCCGGCGGCGTGCTGCCGGCGACCACGCGGACGGCCACCGGCCGCAGTCCCATGCGTGCCGAGAGCGTGGCGACACGGCGCTCGAGTGCCGGATCGGCGGGCGCGCCGCCGCGCACGCGACGCGCCAGCACCACGAGCCGCATCGCCTCGATCGCGAGGACGGCGACGCTGCCGACAATCCAGATCCCGAGAAGCCACGGCCAGACGGTCGCCGCCCGCTGCGCCATCGTCGAGTCGAGTCGGACGTCGTACGGTGCGGCTGTCCACGCGTCCGAGCCAGAACGGCGCTCCGGGAGGTCAGTGCGTCCCGTGTACAGTCCTCCGTCCGCGTTCTGCCCTCTGTCGTCTACCCTCTGCCGTCCGTCCTCGTCCTCCTCGTCGGCAACGCGCAGATCGATCGACGCGACACGAAGCGGATCGGGCGCGGCCCACGGCCATTCGACGAGCGGCGGCGTGACGAACTTCAGCAGCACGAGGACCCAGAGCGCGTGCCGCCCCACCGGGCCGACACGTGTCGCCCGGCAGACGACCACCACGACGCCCGCGAGCGCGGCGGTCATGACGATGTTCTGGAAGAGCCACCAGGCCACGGGTCAGTCCTTCGGCTTCGTGCGGTCGGCGGCCGGCGTGAGGTCGTCGAGCAGCTTCCGGAAGTGGGCGATCTCGTCGGCCGAGAACTGCTGGCCGCGGACGAGCGCGTACATGAGCGGGCTGGCGGTGCCGTCGCAGATGCGATCGGCGAGCGCGGTGAGGCTCGAGCCGACCAGTTCTTCGCGCGAGACGAGCGGGCGGAAGACGTGCGCCGTGTCGCGCCGGTCGGCGGCGACGTAGCCCTTGTCGCGCAGGCGCGAAAGCAGCGTGAGGACGGTGGTGTAGGCGAGCCGGCGGCGGCGCCGGCGGAGCTGGCCGGCGACCTCGCGGACGGTGGCCGGCCCGGTCTCCCAGAGGACTTTCAGGACTTCCAGTTCCGAGTCGCTCGGTGTCATCGGGTCGTGGGCTCCTACACGGTGTAGTGTGCAGTGATACTACACCGTGTAGGAGGAGTCAAGCGGAGGCGCGGACGGCAGCCGCGGTTTCGAGGGCCAGCTCCCGGAGGCCGGCCACGGTGTCGCCGGTCCGCCGGAGAAGAGGGCAGAGGTCACCGTGGACGTCGTCCGGCGTTCCTGCTCGAGCGCGCCGCTGCGACGAGGACTACCGCGTGCGATCAGAATCGGACCGGCGCGGGCGCTTCGTCGTGGCGACTGACCGGATGCCGGCTCGCGGGCGCGCTCGGCGGGGGCGAACGCGGCGGCACGGCGGCGCGCCGGCCGCAGCAGGTGCTGGTCGTGGCCGAACTGGCGCTCTCGGTGGCGGTGACTGTCGGCGCGCTGCTCCTCGTGCAGAGCTTCGCGCGCCTCGCAGCCACGCCGCTCGGCTTCGACCCACAGGACGCCGTCACCGCGACCGTGAGTGCCGGCGACGACGAAGCGCGCGCGACGCTCTTCTTCACGGAGCTTCGCGATCGGCTCCTCCGCATGCCGGACGTCGTCGACGCCGGCGTCATCTCGGCGGTGCCGCTCGTCAACCGGCCGCCGCCGGACTTCTTCACGATCGACGGCCGTCCCGTGCCGGCGCCCGGCGAGCCGGGGCCGATTGCGCACTACGTGATGGCCGGTCCTGGCGCGCTCGAGGCGCTCGGGGCGCGACTCGCGCGCGGCCGGTTCGTGTCGGCCGACGCGCCGGTCGCGGTCGTCAACGAGACGTTCGCCGAGCGGTACTGGCCCGGCGAGAATCCGATCGGCCGGCGCGTGCGCTATCCCACCGGTCTCTCTGACGGGCGCTGGACGAGCTGGACGCCCTGGATTACCGTGGTCGGCCTCGTCGGCGACATCCGATCGATTGCGCCGACCGATCCGGCCGAGCCGGCCATCTATGCGTCGTACGTGCAGCGGCCGCGCGCGGCGTACGCCGGGACGGCGATGCGGCTGGTCGTGCGGCGCACGCCAGCGGCGGCGTCGCTCGCGAACCTGCGCGATGAGGCGCACGCGATTGATCCGCGCGCCGTCGTCACACCGCCGGCCGCGCTGGCGGGCGTGCTCGGGTCGGCGCTGTCGCGGCCGCGGTTTCTCGGCGCGCTCATGAGCGGGTTTGCGGCCGTCACGTTCGCGATCGCGCTCGTCGGCATCTACGGACTGGTGTCGTATGGCGTGGCCAGCCGGCAGCGCGAGTTCGGTGTGCGGCTGGCGATCGGCGCGTCGCGCGGCGGCATCTTCAGGCTCGTCGCCTTCCAGTTGGTCGCCGCGCTCGGGACCGCGGTGCCGGTCGGGCTGCTGGGCGCGTGGGTGCTGGCGCGCTGGATGGCGGCGCTCCTGTACGGCGTGCGCGCCTGGGAGCCGTGGCCGTACGCCGGCGTCGCCGCGGCCGTATCGCTCGCGGTGCTCGTAGCCACGGCGATTCCCGCGCGACGCGCCACGCGCGTCGATCCGCTGGTGGCGCTCCGGGCGGAGTAGGGGAGGACGCGTGAAGGGCGACTACCTGGGAGCGTTCGAGGAACTGGTGCTGCGCGCGGTCGACGGGCTGGCCGAGGCCGCCTACGGCGCGAACCTGCAGCGCCTGCTCGAGCGCGAGGCCCGGCGCGTCGTTTCACTCGGTGCCGTGCATACGGTGCTGGAACGGCTCGAGGCGAAGGGCCTCGTGCTGTCGGCCGACTCGGCGCCGACCGGCGAACGTGGCGGCCGCCGCCGGCGCGTGTTCCGCCTGACGGCCGCCGGCCGGCGGACGCTCTGCGAAGCCGATTCGCTGCGCCGCCGCCTGTCGGCGTTCAAGGAGGCGCGCGAGTAACGGCCGGGTCGCCGCAGCTGCGACGACGGTGCTACAGTCACGTGGTGATCACCCATCCCAACCGCCTTGTGCTGTGCGTGGCCGTCGGCGCTGCAATGCTCGGCGCCGGCAGCGACGTGTCGAATCCGTCCAGTCCGTCGGTCAGCTTCGGCGCGCCGACCGGGCAGGCGCCGGCCACCGGCACGGCGTACAACTTCGCCGCGCAGCCGATCGTGCTCACGATCATCAACGTGGTGCGGACCGGCCCGGCCGCCGTCACGTACGACGTCCAGGTCGCGCTCTCCGGGGCATTCGACCCGCTGGTCGTCAACCAGTCGGGGGTCGGCGAAGGGGCCGGCGCGACGACGGTCACCCTACCGGTGCTCGAGGGCGGGCAGACGTACTTCTGGCGTTCGCGCGGCATCGTGGACGGCGTGGCCGGCGTGTGGTCGCCCGTCGCGAGTTTCGTCGTGCGTCCGAACATTGTCTTTGACGCCCCGGCGCTCCTGAGCCCCGGCGAAGGCGCGCCAGTGTTCTCGGATCGGCCGACGTTTGTCGTCCGCAACGCGAAGCGCACGGGCGATCCGGGCGCGGTCGTCTACGAGTTCCAGGTGGCCGGCTCGCCGGCGTTTGCCGGCGTCCTCGCGACGGGCAGCGTTGGCGAAGAGGCCGGCGAGACGTCGTGGACGCCGACGGTGGACCTGCCGCTTGGCGAGCTGTACTGGCGCGTCCGCGCCGGCGACGCGGTGAGCGGCGCGACCGGCCCGTTCAGCGGCACGCGATCCTTCGACCGCCGCCCGGCGACCGGGGACCAGATCGATCTGACGACGGTGACGATCGTGCAGGGGTCGGGCAACGTCGCGAGCTGGCCGGTGACGGCCCGCGTCACGAGTGGGTTCATCGGGCCGGGTCTCGTCTGCATCGGCCACACGCACCTCGGCTCGTGGCCGGGCACGATCTTCTTCGACGACCCGGGTGTGCTCGTCCAGGGGAACCAGTGGATGTTCGCGTTCATCGGCGGCAAGTGGTACGGCGGATCGGGCCGCTGGTACCGGCCGGGCCAGTCCTGCAAGGCCACCGAGCACGACGAGTTCACCGGCACGTTCTACCAGGACGGCAACGAGCCGCTCAGAAACTACGTGCCGCGCATCGGCGACACGATCGGCCTGATGTCCACGACGCCGAACCGGTTCTATCCGTCGATGCGCACGGTCGACGAGCGGACGAACGTTGTCCTGGTCAGGTACGGAGGGTGACGCTGCGTACGGGTACTAAATGGAGGGTTCGTGACTGATGGCGAATACACCGCCGAAGAAGCGCGGTGGCTGAAGACGTGGGACGACAAGCTGGCGCAGCTCGCGAGTGGGGCGATGACGGCCGACGACGTCTGCCAGTGGATGTGGAAGGACAAGGTCCTGAACGCCATCAATGTCACCCTGCAGCGGATGAAGCGGGCCGAGCGCCCGGGCCTCGACGCGCGGCGGTCGGACAATACCTGGGTGACCGTGGCGGCCGAACGCGGCCGGCGCAAGGAAGACCTGAGCGCGCTGGCCTTTCAGACGCTGGCTTTCGTCTACCAGCGCCTGAAAGACCGCGGTCACGAGTTCGACGTCGACTGGATGGCCACGTCGAACGGGGTGGTCGTCGTCTCGGTCAACGTCAAGGCGCTCCGCGAATTCAGCGAGCGCCGGAAGAAAAGCGACTGACGATCCGCACGACATTCGAGACTTCGCCCGCGGCGTTCGACACCGAGAGCTCGTAGTCGCCCGCCTTGTCGAGCATCACGCGCAGCCGGAACGACGTCGGCTCGACGCGTGAGATCGCGACGTCGATGACCTCTTCGCCGGCCGGATCGGTGACGATCGCGCGCAAATCCGACGTGAAGCGCTGGCCTTCCACCACGAGTTCCTGCGCCTGTGGGCCGCGCGGCACCTCGGGCGGCAGCACGCGATCGATCACGGGCGCGGTCGACACCCTGGGCGCCCCGACCGTCAGCACGAACGGTGCGGAGACGCCGCCATCCGGGTTGGTGACCGTCAGCGTGTGGTCGCCGGCCACAGCCAGGCGCAGCGACACCTGAAACGAGGCCGGCGTCAGCGCGCGGATCTCGGAGCCTTTGACCGCCGTCATGGCGCCGTCCGGCGACAGCACGTCGAGCGTCAAGTTCGGTTGAAATTCGCGCCCGCTGATCGTGAGCATCTGCGCCGTATCCGATCGTTCCGGATTCGGGGGCGCCACGCCGAGGATGACCGGCGACGAGGCGAGGGGCGAGACCGCCGTCGTGCTCACGCCGGCCACGCCGGCCACGGCGAGCGTGGCGACGGCGACGAGGAGCACGGAGTGATTCGGGCGTCGTGTCAGATTCATGGGCACACCTTCAGTGAGCCGGCACGAGCCGGCCAGGTCCGAAGCCGCGTTGTACGGCTATCTGATACCTCTGCAAGATCCGGCCCGCCCGCCGAACCGTCCTGTGGCTGGCCGAAACGCCGCGGATCGCGCCCGGCACCCGCGGTAGCGAGAAAGAACGACATCCTCGAATCGGGCGAGGTGCCCGCGCTACACTCCGATCTCATGCGGTCCCGTCATCGGTTCGTCGTCGGCGTGCTGGCGCTCTGGGGCAGTGTGATGGCGGCGCAGTCGCCCACGCCCTCGCCCGTCACAGCGCCGCCCGACAAGCCGGACAAGTTCTCGCCGCTCGGTTTCTACGATCTCCGCGCGTACGAGCAGGCGTTTCCCGCCGCGGTGGGTGACCCGCGCGTGGCCGAAGCGGCCGCGGGCCGGTACTGGGTGTTCCAGGGGCTCGCCTACCGAGGCCTGGAGGCCGCCGACGAGTGGCCGTGGGTGAGTCTCGGCCCGGAGACGAGCATTCAGACGTCGAACGGGCCGCCGAACGTGTCGGGTCGCGTGGCCGCGCTCGCGATTTCGCCCACGTGCCGGCTCGACGGGCCCTGCCGGCTCTGGGTGGGCGCGGCCGGCGGGGGGGTCTGGCGCACCGACGACGCGATGAACCCGGACGACGTCGGGTGGCGATGGATCGGGCGGGGCCTCGGCACGAACAACATCGGCAGCCTGGCGCTGGATCCGAACGACGCGACTGGCCGGACGATCTACGTCGGCACGGGTGAGACCAATTCGCCGCACAACTCGGGCGCGGGCACGGGGCTCTATCGATCGGTTGACGGCGGCGATCACTGGACGCGCGTGCCGACGATGATCACCGACCCGGTCGTGTCGGCCGTGCCGATCGATTTCACGTTCACGCGCGGCATTGCGGCGGTCGCGGTGCGGCCGGGGGCGCCGGACACGATTTACGTGGCGACGGCGACGGCGATGCTGGGCATGACGGCGGTCCGCGGCGGGCAGACGCAGCGGCCGGGCGTCGTGCAGCCACGGCCGGCACTCTACAAGACGACCACGGGCGGCGCCTCGTGGACGACCGCGTGGGTGCCGCCGCTCGCGCCGGTGAGTCCGGCCAACCCGCACCTCGGCGAGGGCGTGGGCGACACGATGATCGGCGTCCGGCACGTGGTGTTCGATCCGCGCAACCCCGATATCGTCTACGCCGCCGCCTGGAACAACGCGATTCACCGGTCGGCATCGCCGCTCGAGAACGGCGACGCGTCGTTCAAGCCCATCTATGCGGTGGTGGGAGCCCGGCGGTTCCGCGATCTGGCGATGTTCGACGTGACGGTCAAGGACGACCGCACCCGCCTGTACGTCTACAACGGCACGGAAGACCAGACCGAGCAGGCCCTCTACCGCGTCGACAACGCCGACGTCGCCGCGTCGAGCTTGGCGACGGTGACCGGCGCGGGCGATCTGGTCAACACGAGCGCGTGGATCAAGCTGACGTCAAACGATCGGGCGCACCCCGGATCGCCGAGCCGCAATCTGTGTCGCGCCCAGTGTTTCTACGATCTCGTGGTGGCCGTGCCGGGCGGGGAGCCGGACACGGTGCTCGTCGGCGGGGTGGCCGCGCTCGAGTTCGGCGACGCGACGATCCGATCGACCACCGCCGGCGCGAGCTTCCTGAGCTTCAGCGGCGACGGGTCCAGCCCGCGGCAGTTCGCGCATGTCGACGTGCGCGCGATCGTGTTCCACCCGGAGAACCCGGACATCGCGTTTGTCGGGTCGGACGGCGGTGTCGTTCGCAACGATGGCCGGTTCGAGAGCCTCGCCGCGGCCTGTCCGTCCGGCATTCCGCAGTGCCGCACGATGCTCGCGTCGGTGCCGTCGCGGCTGTTCTTCCTGAACAAGGGGCTGCAGACGTTGCAGTTCTACAACGTCGCGCTCGACCCGCAGGCGCCGCTCACCCGGCTGATGGGCGGGCTCCAGGACAACAGCACGATCTGGCGCGATGGCACGCGCGACGACAACGTCTGGACGTCGCTCTTCCCGTTCGGCGACGGCACGTCGGCCAGCGGCTTCCACCCCACGCGCCCGGAGGTGCTCTTTGCCAGCTTCCAGAGCAACTTCTTCTTCACCAACTTCCAGAACGGCGCGCTGTCGGCCTGGGTGCGCACGCACGACCCGATCGTCCGGAGCGGCGAGCGCGACACCATCACGGCGTCGACGGGCCGGCAGTTCATCACGTTCGATTCGGTCAGCCCCGACACGCAGTGGACCGGCTTCCAGCACGTGTGGCGGACGACGACGAACGGCGGCGATCGGGGGTTTCTGGAGGCGACCTGCCGGTTCTTCGGCGGCAGCGCCGCGGCCACCTGCGGCGACTGGGTGCCGCTCGGCGTGACCTACCCGTTTGCGGCCGGGACGTCGCCGGATCATCCGAGTCGGCAGCCGGGCGATCTGACCAGCGGCTTCTACGGTGCCGATCGGGTGGGGGGCCTCATCGTGGCGGCCGAGCGCGCGGCGGGGGATGCCGGGACGCTCTGGGCGGCGACCAGCTTCGGCCGCCTGTTCGTCTCGTCGAACGCCGACGCGCCGGGAGCGGACGTGGCGTTCGCGCGCATCGATCCGCCGACCCTGCCCACGCGCTTCGTCACGCGCATCGTCGTCTCGCGCGCCGATCCGAACGTGGCCTACATCTCCTATTCGGGCTTCAACACGCTGACACCGGCCGCGCCGGGCCACGTCTTCCGCGCCACCTACAATCCGGCGACCGGCACGGCGACGTTCGCGTCGCTCGACTTCGACCTCGGCGACCTGCCGATCAACACGCTGGCGTTCGACGACCTCACGGGCGACCTGTACGCCGCGACCGACTTCGGCCCGCTCGTGCTGCGCGCCGGCGCGACCGCCTGGCGTGCGGCCGGCATCGGGTTCCCCGAAGCGCTCATGGTCGATCTCGAGATTGCGATGAACGAACGCGTGCTCGTCGCCGCCACCCATGGGCTGGGAATCTTCTATATGAAGATCCCACTGCGCCCGGCTCTCAGAAGCGTACGTACACCCCGGCCGTGACGAGCAATCTCGTCTGCATTCCTGATCCGTTGAACACTTCGACGTTCTCCAGCGCGGGGCCGCTCAGGCTGGACCGGCGGCCGGTCGAGGAGTTGTTGCTGAACTGCACGGCCGGACTGGTGAACGACTCGATGAAGCCGGCCGGCAAGCCGGTGACGACCGTCGGCGTGGCGTCGAGGTGGAGCCGCGCGCTGCTTCGTGTCAGAAACAGGCGCCCGTCCACCTGGAATCCCCAGCGCGCCGACAGCGCCTGGCGCACGCCGCCACCGACGACGCCGGTGAACGTCGGGTCCTGCTCGAACCGGAGCACGACCTGGTCGCGTTCGGCGATGGGGACGAGGCCGAGAATCGAGAAATCGTAGCGGGCGTCGAGGGCCGCGGTGGGCAGGTCGCCCGTGTGCGTCCAGATGCCAGCGCCGAGGAGCATGTAGGGGACGACCGACGAGCGTCCCGGCCAGTGATAGACGGCCGACACGGTGGCGAGGATATCGCGGCCGACACCGCCGCTCGTCACGTCGGAGGTGGCCGAGACGGCCGGGGCGACGAATGGGCCCGTGGCCAGGAGCGCGCCGAACGCCGACTCGAAGCTCGCGCGTGTCACCTCGACCGACGTGACGAGCGTGTCGGTAAAGGCCGTCGCGCCGGGCAGCACGTCCAGGCTGACCCCCACCGCGTAGCGCGCGCCGACCGCGCGCTGGACCCGCACGCCAAACGCCATGTCGTGCGAGGGGTCGAGGCCGAGCGCCCCGAAGGCCGCGTCGAGCGGCGTGAGGCGACTCGTCAGCCCGAAGTCGCCGTTCACGTCGTTCAAGAGCGTCGCGCCGTCGCCAAAGAGCCACGACGACACCGCGCGGCTGGGAAAGACCGGACTCGACGTCCCGATCGGCGTTCCGCCCGGCGGCAGCGTCACCGTGCCCCCGTCCGGCACGCGCAACCACCACCACCCGCCGTGGACCTCGACCGACCAACGCGGCTCCGACGGCCGGGTCTGCGCGGCGGCCGAGCCTGTCGGCACCAGCACCGCCGCGAGCACCACGATGGCCGTGGCTCGCAGCAGGGCCGAGCGCGGCGCAGTGGGAAACCACTGCGCCCTACGTACCGTGACACCGTAACGGCGTGACAAGTGGTTTTCCCTCTGTCCTCTGCCCTCTAATGCGTTAGTCCGTAAATCAGGTAGTTGATCCCGAACTTGTACGCCTCGTTGGTCGGGTCCACGGCAAACCGGCCCTCGGCCGAGTGTTCCATGTAGTCGCCGATGTCCATGTTGTAGTTGATGACGACCATCAGGCGCTTGTCCGGGTCGTTGTCCTCATGGATGCCGTAGAACTCGCCCATCAGGCCGCGCTGGCCGAGCGAGCCGGGGTAGGGGACGTCGAGCGACTCGATCGTGAAGAACGAGTTGAACACCGGGTGGCTGACGTCGAGCCGCACGATCGCCGCGTCCGGCAGCACGCGGCGCATCGCCATCTCGAAGACGGCCCACTCGTTGCCGAAGTGGAAGTCGTCGATGATGAGGAAGCCGCCCTTCTGGAGGTAGGTGCGCAGGCCCTCGACCTCCGAGTCGCTCGGCTGCCAGTAGCCGGGCTCGGACAGGTACGCGATCGGGTGCTTCAACAGTTCGGGGTCGTCCATCCGGAAGATGTTGCTGCCGTCGGGATTGGGCCGAAGCGCGGTGATCTCCCTGAGGATCGCGCTGAGGTTCTGCTCCATGTCTGGATAGTCGAAGGCCCAGCCCTCGTAGTACGGATACCAGAGCCGCACGATCGTGACGCGGCCGTCGTAGGAGAGCGCGACCGGCGACGGCGACCAGCGTCGCCACCGCTGGGCGGCGACCGGTGCGGCCATCACGGCGACGAGCACGAGCGCAAGCCAGCGTCGGCCGTTCATCGGAGGTCCCGCGGTCATTGTAGCCCGCCGGCCCGGCGCGGTCCGGCGCGGTGTCCGTATAATGACCACCCGTGATGATCGATTCGGTCGCCCGCGCGCCGGGGTGGTGGCGCCTCTCGGTCCTTGCCGGGTGTCTCCTGTGGGCGCCGCCGGCGGCGGCGCAGGACACCGGCTGGACCATCACGCGGATGGCCATCGAGTACGACATCCGGCCGAGCGGCGCCGTGGTCGTGCGCGAGGCGATCGATGTCGACTTCGGGGCGCTCGAGCGGCGCGGCATCTTCCGCGACATCGACGATCGATTCGCCTTTGACGAGACCCGGTCGCGCCACTACGACCTGACGCTCGAGTCGGTGACCGCAGCCGACGGCACGGCCTGGCCGGTCCAGACCGAGCGGGCAGGCTCGGCCACCCGGTACCGGATCGGCAATCCGAACCGCACGGTCACGGGCGCCCAGACCTACCGGCTGGCCTACACGATCGGCGGCGCGTTGAACGCCTTCGACGATCGCGACGAGTTCTACTGGAATGCGACGGGCGTCTGGCCGGTGCCGGTGACGTCGGCGTCGGTGACGGTGATCGCGCCGGCGGGCGCGATCACGCGCATCACCTGCTATCAGGGCGCGCGCCGGTCGACCGAGGCGTGCGCGTCGGAGCTCGCGGCCGACCGGGCCACGTTCGCGGCGACGCGGCCGCTCGGCGCCGGCGAGCAGTTGACCATCGTCGTCGCGCTCGAGAAGGGCGTGGTGAGCGATGTGGCGCCGCGCCTGGTCGCCAGCGCGCGCACGCTGCCGCACTTCTTCGTGCAGACGCCGGAGATTCTGGCGTTCACCGGTCTCGGACTGGTAGCGGCCCTGGGCGGCGTCGGGCTGCTCGGGTGGCACGTGGGGCGCGATCGCCGGTACGTGTCGATGTACCACCTGTCGCCCGACGCCCCCGACGCGCGCGTGCCGCTGTTCGGCGCCCGGCCGCTCGGTGTCGAGTTTGCGCCGCCCGACAAGCTCCGGCCCGCCGAGGTGGGCCTGCTCATCGACGAGCGGGCCGACACGCTCGACATCACCGCAACCATCGTCGACCTGGCCGTGCGCGGGTATCTGTCCATCCATGAGATCAAGAAGGCCTGGTGGTTCAGCCGGCAGGAGTGGCGGCTCGACAAGCACAAGCCGGCCGACGAGGCGCTCGTCGAGTACGAGCGGATTGTGTTCGACGGCATCTTCGGCTTCGGGGATTCGAAGCACCTGTCGGAGTTGAAGAACAAGTTTCACACGACGCTCTCGCGGGCCAGGACGGCGCTCTATCAGCACGGCGTCGTGCGCGGGTGGTTTCCGCGCGATCCGAGTCGCGTGCGGGTGTCGGCGCGGGTGCTCGGGCTCGTGGCGGCCGGTGCGGGCGTGCTGCTCGTGCTGCTCCTCGGCGCGAGGTGGGGCGCGGGGCTGCTCGGCCTGCCGGTCGTGGCCTTCGGCATGGCACTCTCGTTCGTCTCGGGCGTGCTGCCGCGGCGGACGGCGGCGGGACGCCACTTGTTCCGGCGGGCGCTCGGGTTCGAGAAGTACATCAAGACGGCCGAGACCGCGCAGCTGGCTTATGCCGAGCGCATGAACATTTTTTCGGCCTACCTGCCGTATGCGATTGCGTTCCGGGCGGTCGACAAGTGGGCCCGTGCGTTCAAGGATCTCGATCTGCCGGCGGCGACCGCCGGCTGGTATGCAGGCACGTCGCGGTTCGACGCGGGCAGTTTCTCGTCGCGGCTCGGCAGCTTCTCGTCGGCGACGTCGAGCACGCTGGCCTCGACGCCCGGCGGGTCGGGCGGGAGCGGGTTTGGCGGGGGCGGGTCGTCGGGCGGCGGTGGAGGCGGCGGGGGCGGTGGCAGTTGGTAGCGATTGCGGTCGGCCTGGTGCTCGTGGTCGTGATGGCCGTGTTCTACAACGGCCTGGTCCGGGCGCGCCAGCGGGTGCGCGAGGGCTGGGCCGCGATTGACGTCCAGCTGCAGCGCCGCGTGGCGCTCATTCCGAATCTGGTCGAGGCCGTGCGGGGGTATGCGGCCTGGGAGCGCGATACGCTCGAGCGGGTGGTCACCGCGCGGCGCGCGCTGGCGGCGGCGCCCGGTCCCGGTGCCGCGGCCCGCGCCAACGACGAGCTGACGAGCGCGCTGCACACGCTCTTTGCCGTCGCCGAGGCGTATCCCGACCTCAAGGCCAACGAACGCTTTGCGCAGCTCCAGACGGATCTGGTCGACACGGAGAATCAGATCGCGTTCGCGCGCAACTACTACAACGGTGGCGTCGAGGCCTACAACATCCGCGTCCAGTCGTTCCCCGGCCTCATCGTCGCGCGAATGTTCAGGTTCCGCGAGGCCGAGTACTTCCGCACGTAGGGCCCTGTGGTTTCCCACAGGGCCGGATCTCCGTGTCCGGCCGACTGGGGCGACCAGTCGGCCCTACGTGGGATCATCTCGCCCGGCGTCAGTACGTCACGCGGACGCGATAGCGCAGGACCTGCTCTTCGTCGGGGGCCACCTCGACGTCGAACCGCGCGGCCCAGGCTTCGCTCTTCGTCCACCGGTGCGACGAGCGGACCATGGTCCAGGTGCCGCCGACCGGCTCGTTGACCTCGATGGTCACCGGGATCGACTTGTGGTTGCGGAGCGCGATCGCGTACTCGATCTCGTAGACGTTCGACGCGATCTTCTGGAAGTCGACCTGCTTGCGCTCGCAGACGACGTCGAAGGCGTTGCCGATCTTCAGGTTCAGCGTCTCGTCCTTCGGCGTGTGGTGGATGCGGTCTTCGCCGACAAACTGCACGCCGCCGGTCGAGTCGCCCTGGTAGACGCGCACCGTGCCGGCCGGCAGCGGCATGCCGAGGCCGCCGCGCTCCGCGTTGGTGAACTGATAGAAGACCTGTACGACGTCCTTGATCGCCGAGCCGGGCAGCCGCCCGTTCCGGTAGTAGAACGACTGGCCGGCCACGACATACCGCTTGCGGATCGGCACGCCGGTCGCGCCGAGCATGCTGACCTGCTTCGTCTGGTTGTGGTTGATCGACGTCCGCCGGCCGAGCGTGTAGAGGTGGTAGTCGGAGAAAGCCTCCTGCGACATCGGCGGTGCGGCGGCGCGCGCGGCGACGGCATCGAACTGCGCGGCGCGTTCGAGTTCCTGCTTGACGCGATTCAGATCGCCGGCGACCAGTTGCAGCCGCGCGTTCGGAAACGACGTCCCGCTGCCGTTCCGGAGCGTCACCCAGCCGTCGAGTCCGGCGGCGCGATCGTCGCGGTCCACGGTCAGCACGTAGTCGGCGTTCCAGGCGAGGTCGGTGGCCAGGTACGACGCCTCGACGCGGTGGTCGGTGGCGCCCGTGTTGTCGAGCGACCAGATGAGCGTCGGCCGCGAGTAGAGGTTGCCGGGCAGCTCCGGAAAGATGATGTGGTCGGCGCGGAGCCCGGTCACGATGGCGCCGTCGACCTGCCAGACCGGTGCGGTGTTGTAGCTGACGAGCCGCGCCGTCACGCGCTCCTCGACCGTGCGGTCGCCCTCCATCCGCGTGCGCACGAGCGTGACGTCGCGGCCGACGTACTTGCGCAGGAGCTTGTCGGGCTCGAGCAGGTCGTATTCGTAGTTCTGTTCGAGCACCCGGATGCCCCCCGGTTCGGTGAGCGATCGGAAGTGCACCGTGGCCGGATTGACCGTGGCCGCGATGTCCATGAACTGCAGGTCCGACATGCCGGGCCGGACACGCAGCCGGCGCACGTCGCGGACGAGCGCGAGGTTCGAGTTGTAGACGGTGACCGACAGGTCCACCTGGTCGTCGAGCGTCGTGGTCTGGTCCTGCTGGTCCCGGGCGACGACGGGAGTGACGGCGGCCTCGCGGAGTGGGACGAGCGTGACGGCCGCGGTGACGAGCACGAGCATGGCGAGTACGGGGCGAAGTGACATGTGACGACTCCTTCCTGCCCGTAGAACGGAGCCGGTCAGTTTTCTTGCAGGGGCCGGCGGGGCGTCCAGGTCTCGCCCGCCGTGGCCGTCTCGAACGTGCGCCCGTCGGCCGTCGTGACCGAGGCCGTCCGGGCGTCGCGGGCCGTGACGGCCACGAGGTCGCCGGCCTCGGGGAAGGGCAGCCGGCGCCAGGTGCGCGCGTCGGTCGTGACGAGGACCGTGCCGCCTCGGCCGACGAGCCAGCAGGTGGTGGCTGACGGCGCGCTGCCGGCGGTGATGACGGCGCCGGCCTCGATCGGCACGGCGGTCCAGGACGCGCCGGTGTCGGTGCTGCGTTCGACCGCGTCGCCGGTCACGCGCCAGCGGACGGCCGGGTCGGGTGTCGCGATGTCGATGGGCCCGACCAGGGCCGATGTGACTGCGTCCATCACGGCCCGTTCGGCCGTTTGCGCTGCCGGCGCCGGCTCGGCGACGCGGGTTGCCGCTGGTGGGGCGGTCGCGGCGGGCGCTGGGGTGGCGGGCGTGTCACGCCGTTCGAGTTCGGGCCGGGCCAGGTCGATGTCACGCTCGCGCGCCACGTCGCCCGCAACCGGCGACGGCGGGATGGCGCTGCGGTCGGGCAGCAGCACGACCGTGAGCCCGATGCCGGCGGCCGTGGCGATCGGGATGAGCCACCGGTGCAACGTTGGTCGCGGTGCCATGGCGGCCGGTGTGGCCGCGCGGGCCGGCTCGGCTGCATCGCTCAGGCGCGTCAGGGCCGCGAGCATGGCCTGACAGCGCGCGCAGTCGGCCGTGTGCGTTTCGGCGTCGGCGCGGGCGGCCTCGTCCAGGCCGCCGTCGAGCCAGGCGGCCATGGTTTCGGCGTCGAGGCAGCGGGTGTCGTTCACGGCGTCTCTTCCCTTGAACGATCGGCAGCCGGATTCTTGCCGGGGGCCGAGGGGCCGAGCAGCCGGGTGAGATCGAGCGTGCCGGCGTCGGCCGTGGCGGCGGCGAAGCACTCGGCGATCTGGGCGTCGGTCAGCGCCGATTCGGTGTGGAGAATCCGCACGACTTCGGCCCGAACCGACTCGCGCGAGCGGGCCAGTTGCCTCGAGACCGTCGCTTCGTGTTCGCCAGTGAGACGACCGATCGCCTTGAGCGTCATCTCCTGCGCATAGTAGCAGCCGAGTCGGAGACGCTCGCGCGGTGACAGGTCGCCGATGGCGCGCCCGAGCGCACGGGCGAGTGCCGCGGCGTGGGGACGTCGGGGCCGGTCGGGCGCCGTGTCGGCCGTCGTCACGAGCGGCGTGGCCGACGAGTCGTCGTCGGGCAGCGGGCTCGTGCGGCGCGCGGCCCGGAGCCGGTCGATGTGGCGCTGGGCGAGGACCGAGCGCAGCCAGGTGGCGAGGCTGCTGCGGCCGTGGAAGTACTCGAAGAGCGAGCGGCGCGTGCCGTCGCGCGTGGTCGTGCCGTAGAGGTCGCCGTAGAGCGCGTCGGCCAGTTCGCGCGCCCCGCCGGTCGGATCGAGCGCGTCGGCGGCGCGGTGGAGCAGCGGGCGGTACTCGCGGAGGAGGTGTTCCCAGGCCTCGTCGTGGCCGTCGGCGCAGGCGCACGCGAGCGCGAGGTCCTCGAGATGAAGCGCCGACAGGTAGCGCTCGCGCGCGGCCGGGTCGGCGTCGGGGCGCAGGCCGCGTGCGTCGCTGGCGGCGAGCGCCCTGGCGAAGCGCGCCGGGGCCAGGCGCCAGCGGTCCGCGCGGGCGCGCGTATGGAGCCGGCGCGCCAGAACGTCGTCAATCGCGCCGGCCCGCGTCATCGCCCGTCATGATACGGACTTCCGCGCGGCCCGGCGCCATTGACCGGGGCGACGGCGCCGCTGGCCGATCCGATTCGCCGCCGGCGCAACTTCGGCCGCGACCGGTCCGTCCCCGTTGTCGTGACCCCGGAGACGAGGATGACCACGACCATGACGATGAGGAACCTCGACAGCGCGCGCGAAGACATCCGCCTGTCGTCAGCCGGCGGCGTTGCCGGGCGCCTTCTGGCTCGAGCGCCGGATGGGCCGCAGGACGATGGCGCCCGACAATCCGCTGAAGACGCTGTCGATTCAACTCGCGATGTCGCAGATTGTCGCCTTTCCGATCGTCATCGTGATGTACAGCCTGAGTCCGGGCGGCGTGCCGCTCGCGATGGCGGCCGGGCTCTGCCCTCTGTCCTCCTTACGGCCACGTCGCAAAGATGTACGTCCACGGGCCGACGGCGGCCGCGAGGTAGATGCCGGTGAGGGCGGCCAGCACCCGGTGCAGCCCGCGAACGTACACGAACATGCCCGAGGCGGCCGCAAGGAGCTTGGCGCCGACCAATGCCGAGCCGGGGCCGACGAGCATCATCCACGTGGCCAGGAGCGCATTGCCCTCGGCCGAGATGCCGAGCGCCCGAACGGCGGTGTAAGTGAACAGGCCGTCGTACGCCTGGAGGACAAGGAAGATGAGCAGAATGAGCCGGGGAGCGTGCACAGCCAAGGCCATCTGCAATTAGCTGACCGCTCTAAGTTATTGATAACAAAGGAGTAAACGTCACACTAGTCTGCCCCCAGGCAGACAAAAGACCCCCGGCGTCCTTTTGAGTCATCAAAAAGACGCCGGGGGTCTTTTGGTCAGCGCTGGTACCCCGTCCGGGAGCGGACATCGTGGCGGCCGCGGCGGGTGACGCGGACGGTGACGTCGTGCCAGCCGTCGGGGGCCACGCCGTCCGGGCTGTAGCGGAGGACGTACCTCGTGCGGAACGCCTCGAACGCGCGGACGAACGACTCGTCGAGGAAGTTCTCGTAGGTGTTCCGGCGCATCGAGATCCTGTTGCCCGTGTGCGTGGTTTCCCACGGCGGGACGATCTCGACGAGGCCGCCGGTCACGCGCGCCAGCTCGTCGAAGAACCGCTTGGGCACCGCCGTCGGGCTGGCGGCGGCGGCGACGATGAACACCGCGGTGCGCGACCGGCGTGCGATGTCGACGACGGCGGCCTCGTCGAGAAAGCTCATCGTGTCGAACCCGTCGGTGAACACGATGGCCATCTGGCGCCGGTCGGTCGGCGGCGGCATGGCCACGGCCGTGGCGATGGCATCGTTGATCGACGTCCAGCCGGCTGCCGGGCCGAGGTCCACGGCGGCGGCCGCGCCCGCCGTCGTCAGACCGAGCCGCTCGCGAACCCGCTCACTGAACTCGAGGATGGCCAGCCGGTCGTCGTCACGGAGGCGCGTGCGGATCTGCTCGGCCGCGCTGACGATCGCCCGGAGCAGCGCGCCCTCGACGCTCGCGCTCGCGTCGACGACGAGCGTGACATCAATCGGGACGGTCTCGTAGGTGAGATCGAGGATGGTCTGGCGCACGCCGTTGTCGCGCAACTCGAAGTCGGCGACCGTCAGGCCCGCCACGGGCCGGTCGTTCCGCGTGACGCTCACGGGCAACTCGACCACGTCCACGCCCGCACGGAACGCCCGCTGCTCGCCGGGATGGGGGAGCAGCAGGGCCAGGCCGGCGACGACGATCGCGAATCTCATTGCACCAGCCGCCTCAGCGTCATCATCCGTTCTTCGAACAGCCGGAAGTCGCCGGACCAGTACACCCACCAGGGATCGGTGGCCAGCGGGTCGCGTGGACGGCGTACAAGTGCCGCTCGCCGATACGCCTCGTCGCGCCCGTTCCGGGACAGCTCGACGGCGATGGCCCCGACGTGCGGCGCCTGGGCGCCGGGCGCGACGACGAGCGCCGTGTCGTAGGCGGCCACGGCCTCGTCCGGCCGCGCGAGCGCGGCGAGCGCGCGGCCGCGGAACAGCTGGCTCCAGTACCGGAGGGCGTCGTCGCCAAACGGCTGGTCGATCGCGCCGAGCGCGGCGATCGCGTCGTCCGGGCGGCCCATCTGAACGAGCACCCACGCCTTCCGCACGAGCGCTTCACTGCGTGTCGATGGAAAGCGCGCGGCCTCGTCGTAGTGGCTTAGCGCGCGCGGTCCCTCGTTCTTCATCGACGTTCCGCCCGACGGCAGGGCCGGCCGTCGGCGCGACTGCGAGTAGCAGTTGCGCGGCGGCGGCAGAGTCGTACCGACGAGCGCGCGCTGTTCGTACAGCCGGCCCCAGGCCACCTCGATCCAGGGATCGACCAACCGCTCCGCTCCGATCGCGGCGGCGGCCGTCATGCGCTCGGCGAGCGGCTCGAGGCCCTGGCCGAGCAGGAAATCGGGTCGTCGCTGTCCCTCGAGCAGCGCAATCGAGGTCTTGTGCCATGCGATCTCGAAGGCGTCGTCGTCGGGCGAGACCGCGTCGAGCGGCCGGCTCGTCAGGAACTCACGGCCCATGCAGATGACGTCGAGCCAGGTGTCCCAGCGCCGGTTGTGCGCTGTCAGGGCCAGGTCGAGCAGGAAGGCCGCCTGCACGGGTCGGCGGTCCTCCTTCCACTCCGCGATGGTCCTTTCGAGTTCCTTCTCGCGGATGTGATTGAAGTCCACGGCCGATGTCAGCTCTCGCGCGACGACGGCAAAGTCGCCGGAGGCATACGCGGCAAAGAGCGGCGCGAGCGACTGCGGGGCAAACTGGGCGGCCGGCGGCCGGCCGGCGGCGATCACCAGCATCGCCAGCGCGAGGGCGGCGAGGAGTCTGGACATGGCCGAAGCGCCAGCTTATCGCAGGGGAGGGACGTCACGCGTTGTATGATCCGCCCTCGTAGGACGATGTCCGAATCCGAGCGCATCGAGGTCGACGCCACCACGGCCGGCGTGCGGCAGGCGCTCGACGCCGTGGAGGCCTTCAGCACGCGGGGTGGCGTCGACGACGGGGTGCGTCGCCGGGTGCTCACGGCGCTCGACGATGTCCTGTCGAACATCGTGCGGCACGGAGGCGACGCGGTGCCGGCCGACATCGTGATTCTCGCGTCGTCGGGGCCGGAGGGCTTCGTGCTTGACGTGTCCGATTCGGCCACAGCGTTCAACCCGCTCCTGGCTCCCCAGCCGGACACGACGCTGCCGCTCGACCGCCGGCGGCCCGGCGGCCTCGGCATCGTACTCGTGCGGGGGCTGTCCGACGATGTCCGGTACGATCGGCGTGAGGGTCGCAACCACGTGACGATGACCTGGCGCGAGGCGCCCGGAGGAGACGAGTAACAGCATGCAGATCAGTGAGGAA
The DNA here is from genome assembly GCA_035512795.1 of Vicinamibacterales bacterium. Classification (GTDB taxonomy): domain Bacteria; phylum Acidobacteriota; class Vicinamibacteria; order Vicinamibacterales; family SCN-69-37; genus DATKDF01. The sequence goes on along the minus strand of DATKDF010000233.1, from coordinate 1,757 downwards.
CAGCAGGAAGGCGTCGTCGTCGTGGCCGTGTCGGGCCGGATCGACAGCACGACCTCGCCGACGCTCGACGATCACCTCGTCCGGCTCGCCGGGGCTGGCTCGCACCGCGTCGTGATGGATCTGTCCGGCGTCGATTTCATCAGCAGCGCCGGACTGCGCGTCATGCTGTCGCTCGCCAAGCGGACGAAGGCGCACCAGGGCGCGGTCGTGCTCTGCGGGCTGGACGCGTCGGTCCGCGAGGTGTTCGCGATGGCGGGGTTCCTGCCGCTCTTTGCGGTCGAGGCCACGCGCGATCTGGCGGTCATCCGCACGGCCGGAGCCTGACGTGCGCGTGCGTGTCGAGGCGCCGGAGGGCCCGCCGGTCGAGGTCGAGATTTCCGGCCTCGAACTGCTGATCGGCCGATCACCGGCCGCCGGGCTGGTGCTCCCCGACCTCAGCGTGTCGCGCCAGCACGCGCGGCTCGTGCGGCGTGATGGCACGTGGCGGATCGAGCCGATCTCGCAAACCAATCCCACGTTCCTGAACGAGTCGCTCATCGGTGCGCCGGCTGAGGTGCGGCCCGGCGACGCCCTGCGCTTCGGGCAGACCGTGCTGCGCATCCTCGGCGCCCCGGCCGTGGGCACGGCGCGGCCGAGGGAAGAGACGGCGCGGCAGGAGGGCCGGCTGCGGACGCTCAACGCGATCCACCACGCGCTGGCCGCGCCCATCTCGCTGTCGGCGCTGCTCGATCTGATTCTGGAGCGCTGCTTCGAAGCGCTGCAGCCCGAGGAGGGCGTCATCATGCTGCGCTCGCCGGCCGGCACCTTCGAGACGGCGGCCAGCCGGCAGTGCAACATCGTGGGCGGCGACGTGACCATCTCGCGGCGCATCGTCGCGGAAGTGGCCACCAAGGGCCAGTCGGTGCTCGTGCTCGACGCGGCGCTCGACGAACGCTTCTCGGGATCCGAGTCGTTGATGATGGCCGGGGTGCGCAGCGTGCTGGCCGCGCCGCTGTCCGACGCCGACGGGACGATGGGCCTCATCGCTGTCTGCTCGCGCGTGTCGGCGCGCCAGTTCTCGCAGGAAGATCTGGCGATGCTCGAGTCCATCGCCGCGGCGGCGGCGCTGCGCGTGCGCAACGTCGGTCTGGCCGAAGAGGCCGCGGCGCGGCGGGTGCTCGAGCGCGAGCTGGCCCTGGCGCACACCATCCAGATGTCGATGTTGCCGCGGCGGATGCCGGACCGGCCCGAAGTCGTCCTCGGCGCGGCGCTCAAGCCGGCGCGATCGGTCGGCGGCGACCTCTACGACTACGTGCTCGACGGGGACCGGCTCTGGTTCATCGTGGCCGACGTGGCCGGCAAGGGCGTCGGGGCGGCGCTCTACATGGCCGTGGCCAAGACCCTGTTCCGCGCGACCGCGCACGGCGAGGCCGAGCTTGGCGCTATCGTGGCGCGGATCAACCAGCAGTTGTCGGCCGACAACGACGAGATCGTGTTCGTCACGGCGCTGGTCGGCCACCTGACGTTGTCGACTGGTGAGGTGGCGCTGCTCGATGCGGGACACAATCCCGGCATCCGGATCGACCGCGAGGGGCGCTGTGCGCCGCCCGACGTACCGAAGTGCCTCGCGCTCGGGGTGCTGGCTGACGCCGAGTACGAGGCTGGACACTTCACCCTCGAGGCGGGCGAGATGCTCCTGCTCTACACCGACGGCGCGACCGACGCACGCGATCCGAACGGCGCGATCTTCGGCCCGGACCGGTTCGACCAGGCGGTGG
>DATKDF010000232.1:0-4900 GCA_035512795.1 Vicinamibacterales bacterium | reverse complement strand
CCCGCAGGCGGACGAGCAGCCACGTCATCGTGCCGACCAGGATGGCGAAGGCTCCGTAGCCGAAGGGAATCCACTTGAAGAGCTCCATCGGCGGAAGCCAGTACGCCTCGGTCGCGCGCCACCAGTCCGCGAGGATCACGGCGTGAGCGAGGAAGTCGATGGCGAGGAAGATGAGCCACGCCGAGAGCGCCGCTGGGGCCACGTCGCGGCGCATCAGTCAGTCCCACCGGGTCACGGCGCGAACTCCGGCGCGTATCGGACGAGTGCCGGGCCCTCGGGCATCGCACCGGGCCGCAACTCCAGCGCCTGAAAGGCATCGCCGCCGCCGTACTCATCGACCAGACCCCATCGGGCCGCCGGCTCGAACCCGAATCGGCTGTAGTAGGACGGGTCCCCCAGGACGACCACGAACCCGGCGCCCGCGCGCGCCGACGCCGCCAGTCCTTCGCGCATGAGGTGTGCGGCAATCCCGCGCCTTCGGAACTCCGGCAACACCGCCACCGGCGCCAGGCCGACGCCGCCTGATGCAGCGTCGACGCGCAGCGGACTGAAAGCCACGTGTCCGATGATCCGGTCCTCGGCGACCGCGACCAACGACACCTGCAGGTGCCCGCCTGCCCGTAGCGCGTCGACCAGATGTGCTTCGTCCGGACCCGGGAACGACGCCAGGTGTATCTGATGAATCGCCTCCCGATCGCCGGGCTCCTCGAGTCTCACGTGTCGGCGGCCGCCCGCCTGAATCCCGGCAATGTCCTCGCGATCGACCTCGCGACCGAGCCGCTCCTTGTATGCGATCAATTGATCAACGGGCATCGTCGGCACGGTCGTGCCGAGGATCAGGCAGGGAACCGAGCGCGCGAAGTCGATCCCGGCGCCCTGCCAGGTGCCGGACCGGTGGTCGCGGAGGCTGGCACCGTCGGCGCCGCCAAGCTCGATGCGGCAGCCGGCGTGGTCGAGCTGCATGAACGTCAGGTCCCACGAGTCGTCCAGGTGGTGTCGCGGCGGGCGCACCACGAACGGGGCGGCCTCGCGGGCGACGTTCGACAGTTGTGCGGTCGGCACGTACAGGTCCAGGTCCCACAGCGGTCTGTCGGCGCCGTACGCCCGCGCGGCCAGGCCGCCGACGGCCTGGCACGGCACGTCGAGCCGACCGAGGATGCCGACGATCCACTGCAGAGCGGCCGATTCTGAACGCATTGCCCGTCAGCGTCCGCCCTTCATCTCCTCGGCGAGGAGCGTCAGCCGTCCCGGCAGGCCGCCGAAGAGCGTCGAGATGTTCGGCGAGTAGCCGGCGCTTTCGTACCTGGCCGGCAGCTTCCAGTCGGCTGCGGCCTCGGCGGGCGCGCGGCCGGCCTTCACCTGTGCCTGTGCCCAGTCCAGGAACTCCTGGCTGAACTCGGCGAACAGTCGCAGGTCGTCCCAGGTCGTGGTCGTTGCGCTATGGCCGTTGATGATGGTGTCCACGTTCCGGATGCCCGCGTGCGCCTTGCGCAGCGTGTCCGGATAGCGCAGCACACTGCCGCCGTTGTTGCCGTCGACGAGCGGCAGGCCCTTACCCGCGAAGATGTCGCCCGTGTGCGCCGCCCGCAGGGCAGGGAACACCACCCACGCGTCGCCGTTCGTGTGGCCAGGCCCGAAGTAGTAGATCTCGATCGTGTCGGCGCCGGTCCCCAACGTCATCCGGTCGCGGAAGGTCCGCTTCGGCAGGCCGCGATTGTCGTGCTGGGCGAACAGCGGCATCCGCTGCATGTTCGCCTGGGTGTTCTCCTGGACGACCACGTCGACACTCGCCGGGAACTCGACGTTCCCGCTCACGTGGTCGCCATGTGTATGCGTGTTGATGAGCGTCGTCACCGGCTTCGGGGTGAGGCCCTTGATCGCGTCGAGGATCGTCTGGCCCCAGCCCGGGTTCTTCGCATCGACGACGACCACGCCGGTCGACGTGATGAAGACCGCGGTGTTGCCGCCGCCACCGCGGAGCACGTAGAGGTTCTCGTGCACCTGGTCCACGGTGACGACGTTCGGGCCCTGTCCGCGCTGCTGCCAGGCTGCGACGCTCATCGAGAGCGCGCCCGCCAGGAGAACCGTACCCAGGACAATCGCTCGAGTCATCCGAGTCCCCCCGTGAAGATGGTGCGTTCAGCGAACCAGTATGTACCAGCCGCGATGACGGCAATCGACCCGCCGATCGTCAGCCACCGGCCGACCGTCTCGCTCCGCGCCCGGACCATCGAGAACGCGGTGGCGACCACCGCGACGATTGCCAGTTGGCCAATCTCGACGCCCAGGTTGAACGAGAAGAGCGACCAGCCCAGCGCGCGTACCGGCAAGTCCATTTCCTGCAACACGTTCGCGAAACCGAAACCGTGAACGAAGCCGAACCCGAAGGCAATCCACGCCCGCAGATCGCGGCCTTCCCGCACGAGCAGGTTGTCCACGCCCACGTAGATGATGCTGAGTGCGATGGCCGGCTCGATGATGCCGGCCGGCGGCGTGAAGATGCCGAGCGCGGCAAGCGACAGCGTCACGCTGTGCGCCAGCGTGAAGCCGGTGACGATGAGCGCCAGCCGCTTGAGCGAGCCGCCGAGGAGCAGCAGGCCGACGAGAAACAGGACGTGGTCCGGCCCGATCAGGATGTGGTGCACGCCGGCGGGCACGAAGCGCCCGACGACAGCGGCGACGCCCTGGCGCGTGCCGGCGAAATACTCGAAGCGCGACCGGCCGTGATCGACGATCGCCTGCGTGAGCGCGTCGCCCTCGTAGACGTTGATGAAGGTCCGATGCTGCGGGTCGTACGGGAACAGCACGCCGGCGACCGCGGCCGTGGCGACCGGCGCGTCGAGCGCGATGCGCGCCCGCAGCCGCACGGCATGGGCGTCGGGCACCACCTCGATGCCACCCCACCCGACCGGAACCGGCCGGCCGTTGACCGAGAGGGACAGCCGCCGCGATACCAGGTCGGCGATCCGTGCCTGTTGCGACGCGGCGAACACCGGATCCAGGAACCGATCGGCGTCATCGACCTGCAGATCGAAGCCGAGGTCGAGGACGTGAACGACGAGGGCGGCGTCGATGGCGCCGGGCTGGAGACGGAGGTCAAGAAAGCTGAACGGCGCCGGATGCGCGGCCGCGGGTGCGGTCGCCAAGACGCAAACCGCAGCGAATGCGCCGAGGGCCCGCACATGCCTGGTCATGGGCGAGTGATCGTAGCAGAGCAATGCCGGCCGTGGCGTCACCGCCCCGTGGGCGGCGCGTACTGGAAGAGTACGATAGCCGCCAGCGCGGCGATGAGTAGCTGCGATGTGCTCATGTCGTCGGCGAGCCGGCCGCGGCCCATCGTATTGTAGGTGCCTGGGTGCAGTCAGCGGGAGTGCGATGCCTGAGAATCGTCTGATGTGCATGCTCGAGTTCCTCGAGGCGGGGCGGTCGGGGCCGCCGGTGCCGTAATGGCCGCCGGCGCGAGGCCCGGGCGTGTGCCCCTGCCCGATCGTCCCGTCACCCGGCTGACGCGGCCGTTCGAACGGTTCATGCACATCGAGGCCTCGGCAGGCCTCGTGCTCCTGGCCGCGACGCTCGTGGCACTGGCCGCGGCCAACTCGGGCCTGGCCGGGGCGTACCACGCGTTCTGGGACGAGCACCTGACCGTCCGGACCGGGCCGCTCGTCCTGGACTACCCGCGCTGGTACTGGGTCAACGACGGGCTGATGGCAGTGTTCTTCTTCGTCATCGGCCTCGAGATCAAGCGTGAGCTCGTCTGGGGCGAGCTGCGCGACCGGCGGGCGGTGCGGCTGCCGCTCGCGGCGGCCGCGGGCGGGGTGATCGTGCCCGTCGCGATCTACCTCCTGATGCAGCCTGCGCTGCCCGGTCGTGCCGGCTGGGCGGTGCCCATGGCCACCGACATCGCGTTTGTCGTCGGGTGCCTCGCGCTCCTGGGCCCCCGGGTCAGGCCCGGTCTCAAGGTGCTGGTGCTGTCGCTGGCGATCATCGACGACATCCTGGCCGTGACGGTCATTGCCGTGTTCTTCAACTCGGGCCTGAGCGTGGGATGGATGGCGGGCGCCGTCGCCGGCTTCGCCCTGATCGCGCTGCTCAATCGGTTAGGTGTCCGCGCGATCGGCGTCTACGTGTTCGTGGGGGCCGGCATCTGGCTGTGCACGCTCAAGTCGGGCGTGCACCCGACGGTGGCCGGCGCGCTCCTCGGGCTGCTCACGCCGGCCAGCGCGTGGCTGGGTGACGCGTCGCTCGTGCGGGTGGCCGAGCAGGTGCTGCGACGTCTGCGACGAAGCGTGGCCGACGACGGTCAGGGTGTCCGGCGCGCCGACCTCGAGCAGCTCGCGTTCGCGAGCACCGAGGCGGTCTCGCCGCTCGACCGTCTCGAGGCGCGCCTGCACCCGTGGGTGGGTTTCGCGATCATGCCGATCTTCGCGCTGGCCAACGCGGGGATAGCCGTCGAGGTCTCGCGTCTGACCGATCCGGTCGCCTTGTCGGTCGCCGTCGCGCTCGTTGTGGGGAAGCCCGCTGGCATCGTGGCGGCCGTCGCCCTCGTGGTCGCCGCCGGCTGGGCCCGATTGCCCGACGGCGTGTCATGGGCGACGCTCACTGGCGCCGGCTGCCTGGCGGGCATCGGATTCACGATGGCCCTGTTTCTCGCGTCGCTCAGCCTGGACGGACAGACCCTCAACGCGGCCAAGGCCGGTATCCTGCTGGGATCGGCTGTGAGCCTGACGCTCGGTCTGGGGCTGCTGCGGGCTACGTTGCCGCGGGCCGGTTGACGCCGCGCGCGAGCGATCCGGTCATCGACGCCGGGCGCGCGTCACGGTTCGAAAATCGCGAGAGCTGCGATGCGGCGATCGATCTCGTCGAGGACGGCGCGGAAGGCCGGTTCGTTGTCGCCCCGATA
>DATKDF010000231.1:0-4764 GCA_035512795.1 Vicinamibacterales bacterium | reverse complement strand
CGTACCGCTCGACGTCGGCGTCGGAGCCGACGGCAACGAGGCGGCCGCCACGCGCGGCCAGCGCCTGCGCCTCGGGCACCAGTTCGTCCAGCGTGACGATGCGGCCGCCGCGGAGGACGAGGTCCGCCGGTTCGATGGCCTGTTCTGAGGCGACCGGCGCGCCACCCGGGGCGACCGACGAGAGACCGAGGGCGAGAAGTACGGCAACGAGCGTCATGCGTGCTGTCATGGTGTGTTCCTGAATATCCGGTTGAAGTTACCACCAAACACGGCGTCGCGCGCCGCCTCGTCGACCCCGAGCGACTCGAGCACGGCCAGTTGGGCCTCGTAAACAGGCCGCTGCCAGCCGCGCGGGAAAAACGACGAATCGGTGCCGAAGAGCAAACGGTTCGGGCCGAGCACGTCCAGCGCACGGGCGAACGCTTCCTTCAGCGTGAGGTTCGGGTGCAGCCGCACCCACGCGTTCGATGACGAGGTGTCGAGCAGGATGTTCGGCGCGGCGCCGGCCGCCATCAGCGCCTCGGTGAATCGGCCCGCGCCGAAATGGGGAATGATGACCGGCACGCCCGGGTGCTTCATCGCGAGCAGCGCGACGGCCAGCGGGTCGCCCAGGCGCAAGTCGAACGCGCTGGCCAGGCCAAGCTTCTGGCGGACGCCGACCGACAGCACGCCGCAGTGGACGAACACCGCGCGCCTGGCCCGATCCGCACGCGCGAACACGGCGGCGATCGACGGCGAGTCGAGTGGCACGTGATGCATGGCCGGGAACAGGCAGATCGTGCCGAGCGCCTCGTCCGCCATCGCCTTCTCGAGCCGCGCCTCGAACTCCGGCGGCGCCGGATTGAACATGAACGCGCCGACAAAGCGCGAGGGGTGCCGGCGCACGGCGGCCGAGACCGACCCTTCGTCGCCCGGCACGCTCGCGATGAGCATCGCGCGCGACACCTTCTGGCGGTCCAGTTCCGCGATCCAGCGATCGGCCAGCGCCTCGGGTTCGCCCGGCGGCTCCCAGCCGAGCGCCGCCGGCAGCGCCGTGGCGGCGTCGACGCCGCCCGTCTCGAGATCCCGGCCGATCGTCCGCAGGAAGTTGGCCGAGAAGAAGTGACAGTGGACGTCGTTGACAATCATGAGTGACGCTCCCGGAAACCCAGATGATGCTCTGCCAGCAGGAACGCCGGCAAGCCGAGGGCGGCCAGCGCCGCCGTGCCCGCAAACGCGATCCGGAATCCGTGCTGCTCGATGACCCAGCCGAGCACCGACGAGCCCGTGCCGATGCCGGTGTCGAACGCGGCCAGCATCGCGCCGAACGCCGCCCCGCGAGTCGTGCTCGACACGTGCGTCATGACGTACGCTGTGTGCGCCGGAAACAGCAGGCCGAACCCGGCGCCAAAGACCAGCGCGGCAACCGCCATCGAGACCGGTCCGGTGGCCGACGCCAGCAGGAGCAGGCCGGCCGGCGGAGCAATGAAGCACCGCAGCAGGACGCGCCGATGGCCCAGGCGATCGACGAACCGCCCGACGGTGAGCCGGCCGATGAGAACCGACACGGCCATCGCCGACAGAAACAGGCTCGGCGGCCTGATGCCCAGCGCGTCGGCATAGAGCGCCGAGAAGCTCGTGAGCGCCCCGTAGGCGAACGACACCATGCCGACGCTCAGCGACAACACGAGCACGCGCCATTCAATTGAAAAAGACGCCGGGGGTCTTTTCAAAAGACCCCCGGCGTCTTTGTCTCCCCCGTCTTTGTCCAGCCACTTCCACGCAATCAGCGCCATCAGCAGGTTGAGCGCCGTCAGTTCGAGACAGAGCACCGTCCACCCGAACTGGTACACCCAGAACCCGATGGGCGGCGCCACGCCAATCGCGACCACGGAGGCGAGTCCCCAGTAGCCGAGTCCCTCGGCGCGACGCGCGGGCGGAACGACCGACGTCATGTAAGCGCCCGACGCCGACAGCAGCGCCGACCAGAACACGCCGTGCACGACCACGAGGCCAAGCATCGCGGTGTACCCGGGCAGGACGGCATAGAGCGTCGTCATCGCCGCGAGCACGAGGCTGACGACGATGAGGACGCGACGCTGGCCGATGCGATCGCCAATCGTGCCGGTCAACGGCGCCGCGAGCGCCGACGAGTAGGTGAGGACGCCGAGGAACAGCCCCGCCACGGCTGTCGTGCCGCCCAGATCGATGAGGTGATACGGCGCAGCCGGCAGCAGCTGGAAGAGCGAGACGAAGACGGTGAAGCTGAAGCCGCACATCACGAAGAAGCGCGGCGTGAACAGACGGTCCGACACGGGGCCAGGACAGTATACGGTCGCACCCCAGGACCCAGGACCACCGAACCACAAGCGAAGTACAATCTGTTCGCGTGCGTCCGTCGAAACTCTGGAAGAACATGTCGCGCGACAGGCGCGTGCTGGCGGCCGAGGCCTTCTGGCGGGATGACGAAGACGGCGCGGCCGCGCAGCACGTCGAAGCCATCGTCGTGCTTGCGCAGCGGATGAAGTTCCGGCCGAAGAGCGTGCAGGCGCTGCCGCTCGACCAGCGCGCGAAGCACCTGGCGGCACTCGGCGACGTCTCCGACGCCATCGCCACGCGCGCGCTCATCGCGTATCACTTCGCCCACGCGCGGCCGCTGATGAGCGCGTTTCTCGACGCCGCCGGCCTCCCGCACGACAACGGCCTCATCACCGAGGAGCCCAAGGCGCCCGAGCCGGCGCGCCTGCGGAGCGCCGTCGAGGCGGTTCGGCAGTCTTTCGCCACCCCTGACGTGGACCTGTACCTCGGGACGCTCGTGGTCCTCGACCCGGTCACCTGGGCCGGCCTGGCGGAATTCGTGCCCGAATCGGCCTGACGGGGCCGTGCGGCGCTCTGGCCGGATCGCGCCTTCCCGGCCCGACGGGCCGCCATCGCGTCTAAGATTGAAGCAGGCCATGGCGTCCAGGAACCGGCTTCGGCGGATCGGCCCCCTCGCACTGGCCCTCTGTCTGGCCATCGTCCCCCTCCCGGCGGCCGCCCAGTCGACGACCGGGCCGCCGCCGAATGCGAAGGTCGCGGCCGGCAGATCGGCGGTCGATCTCGATCGCATCCGCGAGGCCGTCAGCCGCGATCCGGCCATCAAGGTGGACGACGGGCTGGTGCGGTTCTACCTGCAGATCAACGCGCCGCGCGTGACCATCGCAGACCTGATGAAGGACGAGGACCTGAAGCACGCACCGGTCGCCGGCGCGCCCATCACGCACCGGGAGTTCCTGGCGATGGTGACGCCCAAAGAGGTGTACGGCGGCGGCGGCATCCGTCCGACCGAACTGGCGCAGATGGCCATCACGGGCATCATCGGTCAGATGCTGGCGAAGAAGGCGTTCGAGTCGATTACCGACACCTGGCGCGCCCGTCAGATCCGCGAGATCAACGAGCGCATCGATCTCGAACTCGCCTCGCTCCGCGGCAGGGACAAGTAGCGGGCCGAGCCCCGGAATCCTACAGAAGCTTGCCCACGATGCCGTTCCACGGCGGAATCACGATCGACACGGCCCCGCTCGCCCGCGCCTGACACGCGAGCCGGATCTCCGGCTTCGGGTCGTCGGTATCCACATAGCCGAACACCTGCATGCGGCGTCGTTCGTCGCGGTCGACGACCGGCGAGAGCTTCGCCGCCCCGCCAAGCACGCCCACCCAGCAGGTGCCGCACGACGCGGCACGGCACTCGACCGGAATCGGTCCCTCGTTCGGAATGCAGCGGATGTCGCGCGACCGGTAGTCGCGCTTGTCGGTCTGCGCAGCGGTGGCCAGTTCCTGGCCCGTGATGACCGGGAAGGTGGCGTCGGGGTCGTTTTCGTCGAACGTGACAGTCCAGCGCTTGTGCAGACCGCGGAGAAACCCGAGCGGGCCCTGCCAGTCGTCCTTCGCGCGGCGGGCCAGGATCTGGTGGGGCGACCTGGCGTGCGCGCGGGCCGACAGGTGCACATGCCCCGGCGCTTCCCAGAACGCTTCCGGGCCAGCCTGCCGGAGCGTCATCAGGCCGACAGCCGTGATGCTCAGCAGCATCTCCCGATCGCACCGGGCCCTGCGCGTGGCCACGTGGGCCACATCGGTGATGAGCGCGGCCAGGTCGTCCGGGAACGGCGGCTCGGCAGCCTGGATGGCGGTCTTCACCTGCGGCCAGTAGCGATGGGCGAACAGGAACCGGTGCGAGACGTCCACCTGCTCGCGCAGCCGCCAGTTGCCCATCAGGCCCAGCTTCCGGACCATGGCGTCTTCGTCGGGAGCGTCCTCGAGCCGCCGGAAGAGGTCGAGCGGGAAGAAGTGGAACCAGATGCGCGTGGCGGTGCGGTCGATTTCGTGGATCGAGGGCGCGAGCGCCTCGACGGCACGGCGCCAGGCCGCGGCGTCGAACGTGGCGAGGTGTTCGTGAAGGGCGTGGGTCATCTGCAACCGGTGATTTTCACACAGGCGGACGGCCGGCGGGCAAGGGGGATTGCCATCTCGTCCGTCTGACGGTATAACGTCCAGCGGGAGATATCATCCATGGTCCGACCGCCGCCGCCCACCGGCGGCCTGTCCGCGCAGGTGTTCCAGGTGCTGCTGTCGCTCGCCGACGGGCCCCGCCACGGCTACGCGATGATTCAGGACATCGGCGAGCGGACGGGCGGCCAGATGCGCCTGACGGCCAGCACGCTCTACGACGCGCTGGCGCGGCTGGTCGATCAGACGTGGATCGAGGAGTGCGACGCCCCGGCCGACGCCGGCACCAGCCAGGACGCG
>DATKDF010000230.1:0-6653 GCA_035512795.1 Vicinamibacterales bacterium | reverse complement strand
GGCGCCGCCACGCCCGGCGGCCGGTCAGGCGCCGGCCCGCCGTCTCGGGTCGCTCGTCGCGACAATGGCGCCCGGATGGAACGCGATGGTGTTCAAGCCCGGTACCGCGCTGCAGATCCGCGCCGGCGCCGTGCTGACGTTCCAGATGCACTACACGGCGAGCGGCACGCCGCGAACCGACCAGTCCAAGGTGGGCTTCGTCTTCGCCCCCGAGCCCCCGGCACAGGAAATGCGCGCCGGCTCGTTCATCAACGCCCGCCTGGAGATCCCGGCCGGCGCCGCGCATCACCGCGTCGATGCCGAAGTCGGCTTCGCGCAGGACGTCCACGTCTGGGGGTTGTTCCCGCACACGCACCTGCGCGGCGTGAAGTGGGAGTACACGCTCGTGCATCCCGACGGCCGGACCGAGAAGATCCTCGACGTCTCGCGCTACGACTTCAACTGGCAGACGTACTACATGTTCACGAAGCCGCTGGCCGTGACGCGCGGCTCGCGGATCCGCTCGTCCGCCTGGTACGACAACTCGGCGAACAATCCGGCTAACCCCGATCCGAGCGTCACCGTGCGCTGGGGCGACCAGACGTGGGAGGAGATGCAGTACACCGGCATTACCTACACGGTGGACGCCACCCCGCCGCCATCCGGGCGCGCGCGCTAGACGACCGATGAGGCGCGCCGCGGCGGCGCTGGCGCTCGGCGCGCTCGTCCTGCTCGCCGGTGGCCGGGCGCACGATCGCATCACGACGCGTGTCACCTGGTCCGGCGACATCGCGCCGATCGTCGAGCGCCAGTGTGTGGGGTGCCATCGGCCGGGTGGCGCGGCGCCGATGTCGCTTGCGACCTACGCCGACGCCAGGCCCTGGGCGCGTGCGATGCGCGCCGAGGTGGTCGCTCGTCGCATGCCGGTCTGGCATGCGGCGCGCGGCATTGGTCAGTTCCGTAACGATCGCAGCCTGTCGCCGTTCGAGGCGATGCTCATCAGAGCGTGGGCCGATGGCGGCGCGCCGGAGGGCGGGCCGCGACGATCCGGCCTGGCTGAGATCACGACCCTGGCCGATACGTCCGTCCGCCTGCCGCGTCGCGCTCGACCGCCGGCCGGCGAGACCACCACCGTCGAGATTCCGCTGCGGTTGCCACGCGATCGATGGATGACGGCCTGGCGATTCTTCCCGAACGACCCGGCCATCATCCAGGCCGACTTCGCGCTCGCCGGCGGACGACCGCTGGCCAGTTGGGTTCCGCCCGACACGTGGATCGGCCTGCCGGAAGGCTCTGGCGCACTGCTCTCGGCTGACGCGACGATCGTCGCGAGGCTTTCGCACCGCAGCGCGCGACTGCAGCAGGACTTCCCGGTCGGCCTGCCGGCGCTGCCGCCCGTCCTTGCCCTGACGACCGTCGGCAAGCGCCCACGGTTCACGCGGGAGAGTATCGAGCTGCGCTGCGGCACGACCGCCGCGCCGGCCGTGGGCTGGCTCGTGTCCGTGCAGCCGCTCGTTGCGCCATCGGGCACGGCAGTGGGCGTCGCCCTGTCGTACGCGGACGCGCCGCCGATTCCGGTTGTCCGCGTCCGCACCTTCGATGCGAACTACCGGGCGACCTATCGCCTGCGCGATCCGATCGCCTTCCGGCCCGGCGCGACCTTCGTCGTCGAAAGTGGGGCGGCCGACTGCGCCGTCCGCCTCGACGTCATCCGCTGATTCCGTTACTGCACTTCGATGACGAACGCCGCGGTTTCGACCGTGCCGCGGCGCTGGACCTGCATCCACATCTTATAGAGGCCGGGCCGCGGGAACGTGGCGTCGAACGTGACCTCGGGGCCTGACGACGACACGTCGGCCGGATGGCTGTGGACGACGTCGCCCAGATCGGCGCTGACGATGACGAGGTGGCCGGGCGCGCCCAGATACGGCTGGAGATCGCGAACCGGTGCGCCCGTCTGCGGGTCGGTGACGCTGAAGGCAAGCGACTGCTCGAGGCCGGCCGCAATCGCACCGGTTGTCAGGGCGACGCGAATCGCGCCGGCGCGCCGGGGTGCGCGATCGACCAGCAGGCCGGATCCGTCGGGAAACGGGCTACCGCGGTAGCCGGGCGTGACCCAGAGCGACTGCAGCATCTCCGGTGCGGCGCCGGCCGGGTGCACATCGGCGACGATCATGTAGGCGTCGTCCTGCGGCAGATCGAGATCGATGACGAACCGTCCGTCCGGCTGAAGGGTCGGGTGCAGGTGCTCGAAGACGTCCAGCTGGCGGCTGATCAGGAAGAGGTGCAGCAGCCGTTCGTGCGTCGTGACGAACGACGTCACCCGTTCGCCCGACTCCGCAACCCGAATCCCCAGTCTCAGCCGGCCGCTCAGCCGCCGGGCAAGCTGGAAGTCGACGTCCAGTCGATGCCTGCGAATGGTCGATTCGGGCATCGCAACGAGCGACATGCCGCAAAGGGGACAGGTGCCCCCGGCCGGCGACCGCACGTCGGGGTGCATTGGACACCAGAAGGCGTCGGGTCCGAACCCCTCGTCACGGACCTGCTCGACGACGAGGCCGTCGGGACCCCTGACGACCGGCTCGGGCGGCGGGACCGGCAGGCCGACACCCAGATGGGCGAGCTCGGCCTCCAAAGACCCCCGGCGTCTTTTTGAGTCATCAAAAAGACGCCGGGGGTCTTTGGGGGCGAAGCTGATGCGCTGCAGGACCTGGTCGCCGAATGTCGTGGACAACCACGCCCTGGCCTCTTCGGGATCAGCGGCCTCGACGAGGACGTGAATCGCGGCGTCGGGGCCGGTTCCGGTGACCAAGACAGACGCGCGTGTCGTCCCCGCTGGCGGCGCCGTATCGCGATCGAACAGGAGATAGGCGTCGCCACAGCGCACGCCGACGCCGAGGCCCGGCAGAATCAGCTTCTCGCAGTCGTGGGCTCTGGCCAGTCCGTCCATCGTCGCGGCCGGGTCCGGCACGCGAAAATGCGCGTGGTGGAAGCGCGGCCCGCCGGCGGCGGTGTCCGGGGCCGGACTGGCCGAACAGCCTGCGGCGGCCACGACCGCTGTCGCCAGCAGGACGAGTGCTGCGCGCCAGGCGGACATCGACAGCACTATACCGTCCCGTCGTTGCCATCGTGGGCTATAGTGCCCGGGATCCACGCGAGGGCCGCGCGGCTGCCAGCAAGGCGGCGACAGCCGTGCGCCGTGGTGACAGGGAGGGTTTGATGTCAGGACTGTTCTGGTCGAGCCGGTGGACCTTGCGCCTGCTCGTGACGTTTCTCGTGGCGGCGCCCATCGCGGCGGCCTGTGGCCGGGCGAGCGACGAGCCGGCTGCACCCGCGCCCTTTCCGGCACTCGCGCGGTACGACGCGATGACGATTCCGGCCGACAACCCGATGACGTGGGAGAAGGTGGAGCTTGGCAAGCAGCTCTACTACGACACCCGACTCAGTGGCGACGGCCAGCGGTCCTGCTACTCGTGCCATGTGGAAGAGCGCGGCCTGACCGACGGCCAGCCGGTCGCCATCGGCGCGTTCGATCGGCCGCTCACCCGATCGAGCCCGACGATGTGGAACATCGGTTATCACAGTGCGTGGTACTGGGATGGCCGTGCGAACACGCTCGAGGGCCAGGCGCGCGCGGCGTGGAGCGGCGGCAACATGGGCGCCAGCGGCAACGACGGCGCGCCGTCGATGGATCAGGTCTGTCAAACGCTCGACGGCCTCGAGGGATACCGGACGCAGTTTCAGGCCGTCTTTGGCGCCGGCTGCACGCCGGACAACGTGACGAAAGCGCTCGCCGCGTTCATGCGGACCATCGTGTCGACCGACTCGCCGTGGGTGCGGTTCCGCGAAGGCGACACGAGTGCGCTCAGCGAGGCGGCCCGTCGCGGCTGGGAGGTCTTCGACCAGAAGGCGATGTGCAGCCGCTGCCACGCGGGCATCCTGCTGACCGACCAGCAGTACCACAACGTCGGCATCGGCATGGATGCGGCCGACCCCGATCTCGGCCGCTACCGGGTGACGCAGAATGCCACCGACCGCGGGGCGTTCAAGACACCGACGCTCCTCGACATCAGCAAGTCGGCGCCCTACTTCCACAACGGCAGCGTCGCGACGCTCGAAGAAGCGGTGGATCTGATGCTGCGTGGCGGCCTGGACAACCCGAATCTCGACCGCGCCAATCTGCAGGCGGCGACCCTCACGGCCGAGGAACGCGCCGACCTGCTCCAGTTCCTGCGCGAGCTGACGGCCACCTACACGATCGTCGCGCCCACATTACCGAACTGAAGCGCCCGGCGACGAGCGGCGGCCGCGGCGCGCTACGGCAGTTCAGGCGTCACGCCGAGCACGATGTCGAACTGCGCGGCGAGTTCGCCGATGGTCGATCCGGTGACCGGCGCGAAGTCCACGATCACCGATTCTCGCGCCCGGTCGCCCCGGATGCGGCGCAGCACGCCGTCGGCGGCGTTTTGCGGTTCGCCTTTGATGTAGCACTGCGTCGTGAGCACGTCGCGCCCGTTGCGCTTCACCTTCACGTGAATGTGCGGCGTCCGGCCGGGGTACCGCACGGGCTTGATCGTCCGGAACCGATACTCGCCCGTCGATCCGGTCTCGAACCGTCCGAAGCCCTGGAAGTTGCGATCGCGCGACGCGTGTCCGGTGCTGCGGCTGTGGAGATACGCGCCGGTGTTGTCCACCTGCCAGATCTCGACCGTGGCGTTTCGGACGGGCACGCCGGCCGTATCGACCAGCCGACCGGTCAGATGCGTGACCGTACCGACGGCCGGCGTGATGGCGTCGTTGATGATGAGCAGGTCGTTGTCGGTGTCGAGCGGGAGCGCCGTCGGGTAGAACGGGCCCTCGGTCTGTGCGGGCGTGCGTTGGAGGGCCTGGGCGAAGTCGCCAGCCCAGAGCCGGCGCGAGTCGAAGGCCAGGATCCACGGGGCGGCCGCGGCCACCACCCCGAAGCGGGTCATGCCGATTTCGAGGAGCTCACGACGGGACAGGTGTGCCATGGCCGTCTCCCTTGGGCTCTGTGTGCCGGTCTGCCCGTCTCTACGGTGCCCGGTCGTCAGCTGTTTCGCGGGCGTCGTACTATTGGCCGTGCCATGTCCAGGACGATGAGCGTGGTTCTTGCGGGTGTCACGCTCTGGCTCATCGGGGCCGGCGGGGCGGGTGTGCCCACCCTGGCGCAGGCCTCCGACGATCTCCGCATCGTCAGCTACAACATCCGGCACGGAAGAGGCACCGACGACGTCATCGACCTGGCGCACGGCGGCCGTGCTGCGCCCGCTCTCGCCCGACATCGTCGGGCTGCAGGAGGTCGACCAACGGGCGACGCGCAGTGGCGGCGTCGCGCAGGCCGAACGGCTCGGCCAGCTTCTGGGCCTGCACCACGCATTCGGGAAGTTCATGGATTTCCAGGGCGGCGCGTACGGGATGGCCATCCTGTCGCGCCACGACATCGTCCGTGTGACGCCCGTCGGGTTGCCCGACGGCAACGAGCCGCGCATGGCGCTTTCGGTCGAGTTACGCCTGCCCGGTGGCCAGCCGCTCGCGGTCGTCAACGTCCACTTCGACTGGGTCCGCGACGACGCCTTCAGGTTTGCACAGGCCGAGGCCCTGATGGCGTATCTGGCCGGGCTGACTGTGCCGTACGTCCTGCTCGGCGACTTCAACGACGGGCCTGATTCGCGGACCCTGGCGCTCGTCCGATCGCGCGCAACCGAGGCCCCCAAGGCCGGAACCGGGCGCTTCACGTTTCCGGCGACGCAGCCCGAGCGCGAGATTGACTACGTGTTTTACGCGCCCGCGGAGGCGTTTGCTGCCCACGAGGTCCGTGTCGTCGATGAGCGGGTGGCCTCCGATCACCGGCCGGTGCTGGCCGTCCTGGGCCTGGCCCGGAGGTGACGCCAGCCGGTTGCGAGCCGGGCCTGGGCCGGCCGGGCCGCCGGGCTGGCCAGACCAGAATGGCTTGGAACCCCGCGTTTTCCTGCTGTACCTGCGGGCTGGTTGATGAGAGAATCAGGACCGACGAACCCGGACCCTAGTGTCGGACCTCACCAACCACTGAAACGGATCAGGCTCATACCTATGGCAAAGACCGCAAAGAAGAAGGCATTCAAGATCACCCCGGCCACCTCGCGTCGCACCCGTGGCGACGTCATCAAGCAGATTTCGGAGGCGACCGAACTGAAGCCCGGCAAGGTCCGGGAAGTGTTCGACACGCTGACATCGCTCATGGCCGCCGACCTCGGCAAGAAGGGCCCCGGCGAGTTCAACTTCAACGGGCTCATCAAGCTCAAGGCCGTGCACAAGCCGGCGACGTCGGCGCGCAGGGGCCGCAACCCGTTCACCGGCCAGGAGATCATGATCAAGGCCAAGCCGGCGAGCCGGAAGGTCCGCGCGCGCGCGCTTCGTGGCTTGAACAGCATGATCTAGTCTCCGCACGAGTCAATCGTGGCGCGGCTCCGCCCCGTGCGGAGTCGCGCCGCTGCGGCTACCGGCGGCTGCGCTCCGCCCCGGGACGTGGCGCCGGACGCCACGTTCGGCGACAATGGCGCCCCATGTCCAGCCCCTCGACCGTCCGGCCGGCGGCATCGGCCGGGACCCGTCTCTGGTCGGTCATCGGTGTCTCGGCGCTCGGCACGATGATCGAGTGGTACGACTTCTACATC
>DATKDF010000229.1:0-3389 GCA_035512795.1 Vicinamibacterales bacterium | reverse complement strand
ACGGCCACGCCGCCGGCATTGGCGGCCTTGCCCGGCGCAAAGGCGACGCCGGCGTCGAGAAAGACGCTGGTCGCCTCGATCGTCGACGGCATGTTGGCGCCCTCGCCCACCGCCAGACACCCGTTCTTGACCAGCAGCTCGGCGTCGGCCCGGCCGATTTCGTTCTGCGTCGCGCTCGGAAACGCCACCTGGCAGGGCACGATCCACGGCACGGCGCCGGCCCGGAACTCGCACTTGAAGTGGTCGGCGTATTCGCGGAGCCGGCCGCGCCGCACCTCCTTCAGGTCCTTCGCCCAGGCGAGTTTCTCTGGTGTCAGCCCGTCGGGTTCGTAGATGAAGCCCTCGGAGTCGGACAGGGTGACGACCTTCGCGCCGAGCTGCATGGCTTTCTCGGCTGTGTAGAGCGCCACGTTGCCCGAGCCGGACACCACGCACGTCTTGCCGTCCATCGAGTCGGCCCGGTGCTGCAGCATGTTCTCGACGAAGTACACGCATCCGTAGCCGGTCGCCTCGGTGCGAATCAGGCTGCCGCCGTAGGTGACGCCCTTGCCGGTGAGGACGCCGGCCACCCGGTTGGCGATGCGGCGGTAGTGACCGAAGAGGTAGCCAATCTCGCGCCCGCTGACGCCGATGTCGCCGGCCGGCACGTCGACGTCCTCGCCGATGTGCCGGTAGAGCTCGGTCATCATCGCCTGGCAGAACCGCATGACCTCGCGGTCCGACCGGCCCTTCGGATCGAAATCGGCGCCGCCCTTGGCGCCGCCCATCGGCAGCCCCGTGAGACTGTTCTTGAAGATCTGCTCGAAGCCGAGAAACTTGAGCACCGAGAGGTTGACCGTGGGATGGAACCGCAGGCCGCCCTTGTACGGCCCGATGACGTTGCTGAATTGCACCCGGAACGCACGGTTGACCTCCACGCGGCCGGTGTCGTCGATCCAGGCCACGCGAAACGTCACGACCCGGTCCGGTTCGGTGAGCCGTTCGAGCACCCGTTCGTCGCGATAGGCGGCCCGATCGAGTACGAGCGGCATCACCGACTCGACTACCTCGCGCACTGCCTGCAGAAACTCGGACTGCCCGGGATTACGGGCCGCCAGGGCCGTCATGAATGCGTCCACTTCCTTCGCTGCGGACGCCGCTTGCTCCGTCGTCGACACGATGCCTCCCGATTCTCGCGGCCGCCGCCGCGTGTGGACGCGTCTTTCTCCCGCCCGGATTCGCCGCGTATGCTAGCAGAGATGAATCATGTGATTACCTTGATACCGGGGGATGGCATCGGCCCCGAGGTGACGGCGGCGGTCGTCGCCATCGTGGCCGCGGCCGGCGTCCACGTCGACTGGGACCGCCAGGAGGCGGGCCTCATCTCGTTCGCGCAGATGGGCCAGTCGCTCCCCGATGCGCTCCTCGACTCGGTGCGACGCAACGGTGTGGCGCTCAAGGGCCCGGTCACGACGCCCGTGGGCCATGGGTTTGCCAGCGTCAACGTCGGCCTGCGCAAGGCGCTCGACCTCTACGCCAACGTGCGGCCCGTCCGGAACCTGCCGGGCGTTGCCAGCCGGTTCCAGGGGGTCGATCTTGTCATCGTCCGCGAGAACACCGAGGACCTGTACTCCGGCCTCGAACACGTCGTCGTGCCGGGGGTCGTCGAGAGCCTGAAGATCATCACGGCGCATGCGTCGGAGCGGATCGGCCGGTTCACGTTCGAGTACGCGAAGCGCCACGGCCGCACGAGGGTGACGGCGGTCCACAAGGCCAACATCATGAAGCTCGGCGACGGCCTGTTCCTGGACTCGGTGCGGGGCGTCGCGGCCGCCTATCCCGACATCACCTACGACGAACGTATTGTCGACGCGGCCTGCATGCACCTGGTCATGCACCCCGAGACGTTCGACGTGCTCGTGATGCCCAATCTCTACGGCGACATCGTCTCGGACCTGTGTGCCGGACTGGTTGGCGGCCTGGGCGTCGTCCCGGGTTCGAACCTGGGCGCGGGCGTGGCGGTGTTCGAAGCCGTGCACGGCACGGCGCCCGACATCGCGGGGCAGAATGTCGCCAATCCGACCGCGCTGCTGCTGTCGGCCGTCCTGATGCTCGATCACCTGGACGAACCCGCCGCCGCTACACGCATCCGCGAGGCGCTGCTGTCGGTGCTCGCCGAGGGCCGCGTGCGGACGCGCGATCTCGGCGGGTCGGCCACGACGACGGAGTTTGCCGGGGCGATCGTGCGCGCGCTCGACGCGCCAGCCGCACGGTCGGGGGCGACGACCGGAACCTAGTACCATAGGCGTTACGATGTCCGTCGACGACATCTCCCAGGCTGTCTTCGCCCGCGACGACGTCGCCCGTTACCTGCGCGGCGTCGAGGGCGCCTCGGAGGCCGACACGCGCCGGCGCATCGAGGCCTATCTCGACGAGTTGAAGACGACGCAGCGCTATCACTTCTATCGGGCGCTGCAGCACCCGCTTTACCCGATTCTGCGCAAGGTTGCACGCGTCCCCGAGGGTCTCGAGCATCCGCGCCGGGCCACGGCGTCGGGCGGCGTCGTCTACGTGTCGAACCACAAGAGCCACCTGGATTACCTGATCGAACCGCTCGTGCTCGACGACCACGGCATCCGGCCACCCGTGCTCGCGGCCGGCATCAACCTGTTCGGCGGGCCGCTCGGCCTGCTGCACCGGCACGTCACCGGCGCGATCCCGATCCGGCGCAACAGCAAGGACCCGGTCTACCTGGTCACGCTCAAGGCCTACGTGGCCGAGGCGCTCAAGCGCCGCGACCTGCTCTACTACGCCGAAGGCGGCCGCAGCTACACCGGCGAGCTGAAGACGCCGAAGACCGGTCTGCTCCAGGCCGCGCTGCAGGCGGGACGTACGGACCTGTCGATTCTGCCGATGGCGATCGCGTACGACATCGTCCTCGAGGACCGCATCCTCACGCGCGAGGCGACGCGGCGGCGCCGGCGGTCGTTCTCGTACGAGGCCACCGAGATGCTCCGCTACGCGGTGGGCTACCGGAGCCGGGCCTTCGTGACCTGCGGCGAGCCGATCCCGCTCGCGGGCCTCGATCCCGACTCGCGCCGAAGCCTCGTCACGCTCACCCATCGCGTGCACGACGCCGTCGGCCGGCTGCACAAGGTGCTGCCGACGGCCCTCGTGGCCGCTGCGATGCGGCCGTCGATCGAGCGGCGCGCGCTCGTCGACCGGGTCGAGGCGCTCATCGGCACGCTCGCGGAGCGGGGCGCCAACCTCGCCGTGCGCTCGGCCTCCGACGCCGTCGAGGACGGGCTCGCGCGCCTGGTCGCCCGTGACGTGCTCGTGCTCGAGGCGCCGCGGGTCCGCGTGCGCGAACGCGGCGTGTTGCGCTACTACGCACGGACGATCCAGCACCT
>DATKDF010000228.1:0-7441 GCA_035512795.1 Vicinamibacterales bacterium | reverse complement strand
CCCAGGAACCCGTTCTGCAGGCCGCCGGTGTCGCCCTGCCCCCGGATGTACCGGTACTCGAGGGTGAGGCCGTAGATGTCGCCCTCGATCGGCACACGCGCCCCGAGCACGAACACGGCGCCGAGACTCGTGCCGGTCTCGACAAACCGGGCCGCGAAGATGTCGAAGTTCTCGTCGACGAACTCCCCGGCCTCGCTGTAGCGCCAGTTGATGGCCGCCACGCCCGCGCCGATGTAGGGCTGGAACTCGCTCGGCCGCCCGGCCGGCAGAAACCGGACGATGCCGGTAATGGGCGCCATCCGCAGCTTGAGGTCCTGCGCGATCTCAAAGCCGGCGTCATTGACCAGGTCCCGGTAGACGCTGGGAACCGTCCGCTGATAGAACGAGAGGCCCCCCGACACTTCGACACGATCGTTGAACGCGACGTTCCATTCGCCGAAGACCTGTCCCCCGCGAAAGCGTCCGATGTCGAAGAGCAGCGGCTCCGACGAACTCAGGTTCTCGACGAGCACGTCGCCATCGACCCGCGCGTCGAACCCGCGCGGCCAGACCCCTCCGGCACCGACGCCGAACGAGTGCACGGCCTGCGCAGCAGCCGGCACGACGCCGGCAAGCGCGATCGCCATTCCGATTGCCCCTGCCCGAACCCATGTACGCATGATGACCATCTCCTCGCCCGAAGCGGACCGAGTACCGCCACCATTTGAGAGAGGCAGGAATGATGCCAACCCGAAGTGCGGCTGCGACGCGCGTTTCGCACGCGATCGGTCAACGATGGTGTCCCCTCGTGAGGACCAGGAGGACTCCAGGAGCCGGCGTGTCACCCCTCGAGGATGACTCGGCGCATGGCGTCATGCGCGGCGCCGTTGCTGGCCACGATGCGACCGGAGGCCAGATCGAGCGGGGCGCCGGCGAAGTCTGTGACCCGCCCACCGGCTTCCTCCACGATGAGCGCGCCGGCCGCCACGTCCCACGCCTGGAGACCGTCCTCCCAGAACCCATCAAACCGGCCGGCCGCGATATAGCAGAGATCCAGCGCCGCCGAGCCGAGACGGCGGACGGCCCGCGCCTCGCGGAGGAAGGCCGCAAACACCTCGACCTGACGGGCGGGCTTCTCCCGGACCGAGTACGGGAACCCGGTGCACAGGAGGCAGTCGGCCAGATCGGCCGTGGACGTGACGCGCAGGCGTTGCCCGTTCAGCCGCGTGCCCTGCCCCCGCTCGGCCGTATAGAGTTCCTCGGCGATTGGATCGAACACGGCGCCGACGTCGACACGGCCGTCGATTTCGAGCGCAATCGACACCGAGAAGAGCGCCAGCCCGTGTGCGAAGTTGGTCGTGCCATCGAGCGGGTCGACGATCCATCGGAAGCCGCTGCCCGGCCCCGGGTCGCCGTACTCCTCACCGAGCACGACGTGTGTCGGAAAGCGCGCCGCCACGAGCGCGCGAAACTCGCGTTCGGCGGCCAGATCGGCCGCGGTCACTAGGTCGATGGGGCCCTTCTTGGAGACCTCGGGGTGCTGGCGGAAGAACGCCCGGTGGATGCGGCCCGCCGCAAGCGCGCCCTCGACGGCCGTCGCCAGCCAGCGCGGGTCAGGCGCCACTCGTGCCGAGCTTCTTGCGCATGCGCACGGCCATCCCGCCCTCGGGCCGCCGCTCCATCGATACGTCGTCCATGAAACTGCGCATGAAGAAGATGCCGCGGCCGCTCGACTTGAGGACGTTGGCCGGGTCGAGCGGATCGGCGACCGCTTCGGGACTGAAGCCATCGCCTTCGTCGAGCACTTCGATGAGAAAGTCCGTCGGCGACTCGGGCGGCGTCAGCGAGAAGGCCACCGTCACCTTCTTGTCGGTCGCCTCGCGATTGCCGTGCTTGATGGCGTTGATGACCGATTCGCGCACCGACACGCTCACCCAGTGCGTCGAGTCTTCGTCGAGCCCGGCGACCGACGAGCAGCGATCGCTCAGGAGCTGGACCAGGTCGAGCAGGTCGAACGAGCTCGGCAGCTCGAGGCGGATCACGTGACCGGCGGGGGCCATGGGGCTCGGAGTAAGTAACATATATGCGTCATGCGCTTCAACCGCCGGGGCCGTTTGACGTGACGACGCCCGCCGTGTCAGACGGGCCGCTCGTGCTCGAGGCCGCGCGCGCGATCGTGGGGCGCTGCCGCGTGCCGGGCGACAAGTCCATCTCGCACCGCTACGCCATCTTCGCGGCCATGGCCGAGGGCCGCACGACGATCCGGGGCCTGTCAACGGGCGCCGACGTCGAGGCCACGCTCACCTGCTTGGCCGCACTCGGCGCCCGGATCGCACGCGACGATGACGGAATTGTCCGCGTGACGGGATGCGGATTGACCGGCTTCGCACAACCGGCGGCAATGCTCGACGCCGGCAATTCCGGGACTACGCTCCGCCTGCTGTCGGGCGTGGTGGCCGGCTGGCCGCTCGCGGTCGGCCTCACCGGTGACGCCTCGCTCTGCCGGCGCCCGATGCGGCGGATCATCGACCCGCTGACGGCCATGGGCGCGGCGATCACATCGGCCGACGGCCGGCCGCCGCTCACGATCAGGGGCGGAACGCTCCGCGCCATCTCCTGGCGGCCGCCGGTGCCGAGCGCGCAAGTCAAGAGCGCCATCCTGCTGGCCGGTCTCCGCGCCGTGGGACGCACGTCGGTCGACGAGCCGCTCGCGACACGCGATCACACCGAGCGGGCGTTCCCGCTCTTCGGGCTCCGCGCCGAGACCGACGGCCTGGTCGTGTCGGTCGACGGTGGCCAGCGCGCCGTTGCGCCCACCGGCGATCTCGACGTGCCCGGCGACCCGTCGTCGGCCGCGGTCTGGGCCGCGGCGGCCGCGGCGTTGCCCGGCTCGTCGGTGACGATCGACGGCGTCGGCCTGAATCCGAGACGGCTCGGGTTCCTGCGTGTTCTCGAGCGCATGGGCGCCGAGGTACACGCCGAAGTGACGGGCCTGACCGGCGGCGAGCCCTGCGGCACGTTGCGCGTGCGCGGCGGCGACCAGCGTCCCGTGGTGATTGCGCCCGAGGAGGTCCCGGACGTCATCGACGAACTGCCGGTGCTCGCCGCCGCGGCCGCGCTCGGTGGCGGACTCGAGGTAT
The DNA here is from genome assembly GCA_035512795.1 of Vicinamibacterales bacterium. GTDB lineage: Bacteria > Acidobacteriota > Vicinamibacteria > Vicinamibacterales > SCN-69-37 > DATKDF01. The sequence goes on along the minus strand of DATKDF010000228.1, from coordinate 4,322 downwards.
CGGGGGCGGGCGAACTGCGCGTCAAGGAGAGCGACCGGATCAGCGCGCTCGTCACCGGCCTGCGCGCGCTCGGCGTCGAGGCTGACGAACGGCCCGACGGCTTCGCGATTACCGGCCACCGTCGCCCGACCGGCGGCCGCGTCGACGCCGCGGGCGATCACCGCCTCGTCATGGCATTTGCGATCGTCGGCCTGGGCGCCTCGGGCCGGACGACCATCACCGGTGCCAACGTCGTGGCGGTCTCCTATCCCGGCTTCGCACCGGCGCTGGCGGCGCTCCGCGCATGACCCCGGACAAGATCTATCTGGTCGGGTTCATGGCGTGCGGCAAGAGCACGCTCGCCCGCGCCCTGGCCGCGCGCCTCGACTGGCGGGCCGAGGACATCGACGACCTGATTGAAGCCCGCGAACGGCAGTCGATTGCCGCCATCTTCCTGCGGCAGGGCGAACCGTACTTCCGCGCCGCCGAACGCGACGTCCTGCAGCTCGTCCAGCCTCTGCGGCACGTCGTCGTCGCCACCGGCGGCGGGACCTTTGCCGACCCGGCCAATCGCGCTCTCATCAATCTCGACGGCGTGTCGGTGTGGATTGACGTGCCGCTCGCCGAACTGATCCCTCGCCTGCCGCTCGACGGCCGTCGGCCCCTCGCCCGCGACCGCGCCGAGCTCGAGCGCCTGTACGCGGCCCGCGTCGAGGGCTATCGCCAGGCCCACGCGCGGGTGGCAGCCGCCGGCCGCTCCGTCGAGGCCCTGGTCGACGACGTCATCGCTCTGCTGGCCGCCCGCCCGGCCGTGCAGCCGTTCGGATGAGGCCCCGGTGCGCTATCTGATCCTGAGTGACATTCACGCCAACCTGCAGGCGCTCGATGCCGTGCTGGCCGACGCCGCCACGCTCGGCTACGACGAGGTCCTGGTGCTTGGCGATCTGGTCGGCTACGGCGGGGATCCGGCGGCCGCCATGGCGCGCACGCTGGACCTCGCGCCGGCCGCCATCATCCGCGGCAACCACGACAAGGTGGCGGCCGGCATCGAATCGGCGGAGTCCTTCAACGACGTCGCCCGCGCCTCGGTCGACTGGACGCGGACCGTGCTGCCGGCCGCGGCGCTCGCGCAACTGGCCGCGCTGCCGGCCGGCCCGGCGCGCGTCGGCGACCAGATCGAGATCTGTCACGGCGCTCCGTTCGACGAGGACTACTACATCTTCGATACCAACGACGCGAGCCGCGCCATCGACGCCGCCAGGGCGCGAGTCTGTCTCTACGGCCACACGCACATCCCGGCGGTGTTCACGCTCGACGACGACCGGATGACGTCGGCCCCCGGCCTGGCCGACGACGAACTGCGGTTGCCGCGCGAAGGCCCCGCGCTCGTCAACGTCGGATCGGTCGGGCAGCCGCGCGACGGCGATCCGCGTGCCGCGTACGGCGTGATCGACACCGACCACCGGACGATCCGGCTGCGCCGGATCGCGTACGACCTCGACGCCGCGCAGTCGAGGATTCTCGACGCCGGCCTGCCGCCCTGGCTCGCCTTCCGGCTCGGCCAGGGGCAGTAATCGTCGAGGCCCCGTGGATCAGGTCTGCCGCGACCGGGCCGCGCGTTCCTGCTGGCGCTTGAGCTCGATGGCGTAGGCATCCCTCGCCGCGCGCGACCCCAGCAGCCAGCCGATCACGATGCCGACAAGCAGCACGGCCGGGATGAAGATGAAGTGACTGGCCGACATCGCCGTCACCCCTGGCGGCGCGCGAGCGCACTCCGCACGTCGGCCAGCTCGCGCTCGACACGCCCGATCTTGCGCCACAGCGCGAAGACGTAGCCGACGAGGGCGACCCAGGCAAACGCATACGCCGCAAACACCAGCGGCGTGGCCGGCAGCGTCTCCTGGGGCAGCGTATCGGCCGGCACGAACTGCGTCTGGGGTTCCTGCGCCAGGACGCCGACCGCGGCGACCACCGCCAGGCCGAGGGCGACCGCCACAACGCGCACGAGTGTACCGGTCACACGCATCTCACTCCTCCAGTGCCGCATACGCTTCATCGAGAGCCAGGCGCTGGCGCTCGAGCCGGACCCGCACGAGGACCAGCGCGGCGTAGAACAGGACGAACGCCACGATCGACCAGCGGAACGGCCAGGCCATCTCGGGCGGCAGGCTCCGAACCACGTCGGTCGTCGGATGAATCGTGCGCCAGAAGTTGACCGACAGATACACGAAGGGGACGAGCGCCATCCCGAAGAGCCCGACCGCCGCCGACATCACCTCGGACCCCGGCCCGCCGAACCGGCGCAGGAGCAGGTAGGCGACGAAGATCATCCACATCACGAAGGTGATCGTGAGCCGCGCATCGCCCCACTGCCACCAGACGCCCCAGGCCTTGCGGGCCCAGAGCGGCCCGGTCACGAGCGCGATCACGCCGAAGACGACGACCAGTTCGGCCCCGGCCAACGCCGTGTGATCGGCGGCCGGCCGCCGCCGCCACAGGTACAGGACACTGGCGATCCCGCACACGAACGCCGACAGCATCGACGTCATCGCCGCCGGCACGTGGAAGTAGAAGATCTTCTGCACGAGCCCCATCGTCGACTCGTACGGGGCGGCGTCGATCAGATAGGGTGCCCGGGCGAACATCAGGGCGGCCACCGCCAACAACCCCGGCACGATCACGCGCTGCATCGATTCTGTCCCCTGCCCTCTGCCCTATTCGCGCATGACCGCGCCGAACGTCCAGAGCGCGAGCGTCACGAAGACGGCATCAAAGAATATCAGCATCGCCAGCCACATCCGGGCCACGTCAAAGCGGGGATCGGCGGCAAAGATCGCAGCCGTCCCCTCGACGCCGGCGATGACGACGGGCACCGTGAGGGGATACAGGACGACCGGCAGCAGGATGTCGCGCGACTGCACACGCGACAACATGGCCGAGAAGAGGGTGCCGACGGCCGCAAAGCCCAGCGTCCCACTCAGGAGCAGCCCGGCCAGCAGCCAGGGCGCCCGTCCGACGGGGGCCGTGAACAGAATGCCGATGATCGGCACGAGCACGAGTTCGAGACCGCCGAGCAGGATCATCAGCCCGATGAGCTTGCCGAGGTAGACGGCACCGCGTTCGACCGGCGCCAGCAGGAGGGCGCGCAGCGTCTCGTTCTGCCGCTCGCGCTCGAACGTCCGGCCAAGCGCCACCGTGCCCGAGAACAGGACGGCAATCCACAGCACGCCCGCGATCGCGTCGCCGCTCGGCGCCGCAAAGGCAAACGCGAAGACGAGCACGCAGGCCATGCCGAAGAACAGCGTCGTGTACACCAGTTCCCGGCTGCGGAACTCGGTGCGCAGGTCCTTGGCCGCGATGAGCCACGCCGCCCGGAGCGCGGTTGTCACGTCCAGGCCTCGGCGAGCGCCTGCCGGTAGCGCTCGCGAATGCGCTCCGGGCCCGGGGCGAGCGCGCGCATCCGGCCTTCGCGCAGGCACACGGGGCGGTCGACGAGCCCGTCGGCCGTCTCGAAGTCGTGCGTGGCCATCACCACGATCGCGCCCGCCGCCTGCAGCGCGCGCAACCGCCCGGCCAGCAGGTGCACCGACTCGTCATCGAGACCCGTGAACGGCTCGTCAAGCAGAACGAGGCGCGGGCCGTGCAGGAGCGCCCGCGCCAGGCCCAGCCGCTGGCGCAGGCCGCGTGAGAACGCGCCGACGCGATCGCCGGCGCGCTCGGTCAGCCTCGCCTCGGCGAGGCCGGCCGCCACACGCGCCGCCAGATCGCGCACCCCGTGCAGCCGGCCAAAGAACTCGAGGTTCTCACGCGCGGTCAGGTCCGAGTACAGGAACAGGTCGTGTCCCAGCACGCCGATGCGGCCGCGTAGCGCATCCCCGAGCCCCGGCGCCAGCTGGCCGCCGAAGCGCACTTCGCCCTCCGACGGCGCGACAAGCGTGGAAAGGATCGACAACAGCGTGGACTTGCCGGCGCCGTTCGGCCCGAACAGCCCGACGATGTCGCCGGCATGGCAGGTGAGCGTCGCACGCGACAGCGCGCGGCGCCGTCCATAGCGGCGCGTGACATTGAGCAGGTCGACGCGATCGAAGTCGGGTGCCGCCGGCTCAGCCACGGCCGCGGCGGCGCGGGGCCGGCGCCCCCGGGAAGACGGCCGCCCAGATGCCAACCGTCACGATGAGACCGGCCAGCCCGAGCGCGGTGTTGCGCGGCCAGATGGCATGGTGCGGCAGGCCGTCGATCTCGAGGACGAACGACTGCCCCGCCGGAATCGCCGGCCCCATCCCGAGGACGAGCGGCTGGCCCTCGTCGACGACCTCGCGCGACTCCGACAGGTGGGGCGACCG
>DATKDF010000227.1:0-8256 GCA_035512795.1 Vicinamibacterales bacterium | reverse complement strand
CTCACGCCGGCCGACGAGCCGCCGTTTCAAGGTGTCGACTTCGAAGCGCCGCCAACCGCCTTTACGGCGGACCTCTCGACCGTCTACGCCGGCCTGGGACCGGCCACGCGGCTCCGCGCCCACGCCGGCACCGGCTATCGGGCACCCTCGCTCTTCGAGCGGTTCGGCACGTCGTTCGGCCGGCGCGGGTACTCAATCTTCGGCGACCCGCGCCTCCGGCCCGAACGGGCCGTCACGCTGGACGTGGGCGTCGATCGCGACCTTGCGGGAGGTCGGGCCCGTCTGTCGGCGACGACGTTCGGCACATGGCTCGACGACGTGATCGCGTTCGACTTCTCGGGCGCGATCGATCCGGCAACGGATCTTTTCGGCCGATCGTCGGGCTATCGCACGACGTCCGGCGCCTCGAGTCGCGGCGTCGAACTCCAACTGGCGGCGGTGCTGCCGGCCGAGACTCGCGTCGACGTCGCCTATACGTTCGTCGACGCCGAGCCGCGCACCGCAGGGCCCGTGGAACTCACGCGCGCCGCGGCCATCCCTCGCCATCAGGCGTCGCTCGTGGTGAGCCACCGATTCGGCCGGAACGTGCAGGCCAGCTTCGACCTGCTCGCAGCCAGCGCCCATCTCGGCACGCTGTCCGATCCGGTAACGTTCGCCGCGCGCGTGTTCCGATTCGGCGGCGCGCAGCAGGCCAACCTCGCCGTGTTGTACACGAAGGCACTCGAGGGCCAAACGCAGCTCCGGCTCTTCGGACGGATAGACAACCTCTTTGGAGCCGTCCGCTACGAAAGCGGCTTCCGGACGCCCGGCCGCTACGCCACCGCCGGTGTGGGCATCACGTTCTGACGGACGGGGACGTCGATGCAGCACCCAATTCACCCGCCGTCGGGCCGACGCCGACCCGCCGTGCTCGTCGTCCTGGCCTGCCTCGCGGCGGTGCCTGCTGCGTGCGCACCGGATGCGACGTCAACTCCCACGCTCGCTACCGCCCAACGCATCGTCTCGCTGGCGCCGAGCGCCACGGAGGTCCTGTTCGAAGCCGGGTGCGGAGCCCGCGTGGTCGGGGTGACGAGCTACTGCCGGTATCCCGCCCAGGCGACGACCCTGCCGAAGGTCGGCGGTTACCTGACACCCAGCTACGAGGCGCTCGTCGCCGTGCGCCCGGATCTGATCGTCGTCCTGCCCGAGCACGTGGATGCCCGTCGATATCTAGCGACGCTCGGCCTCGACGTCGTGGAGTTCGACCATCGAAGCATTCGCGGGATCCTCGACAGCATCGCCAGGGCCGGCGACCTGTGCGGCACGCGCGCGCGCGCCGACGCTGCCGTCGCCGAACTCGAAGGCCTTCTGCATCGGGTTGACGAGCGCACGGATGGACGACCCCGACCGCGCGTCGTCATCAGCGTCAGCCGCGGCCAGGAGCGAGGCTTCGGCTCGCTGTCCGCGGCGGGACCGGATGGCGTCTACCATGACCTCCTGCTGCGAGCGGGCGGACGGAATGCCGTGCCACCAGGCCCGGTGCTCCACCCCGCGCTGTCGCCGGAGAGCCTGCTTCGCCTGAATCCAGACGCGGTCGTCGAGTTCGCATCTGGCGCCGTGGACGGAACCGCCATCCGCGAGGAATGGCGCGCGCTCCCGTCGCTGACCGCGGTCGAACGCCAGCGCGTGTTCGTCTTCACGGAGGACTTCCTCCCGGTGCCCGGCCCCCGACTGGTCCGCTTCACGGACACCCTGGCCCGCGCGCTCCATCCAGACGCTCCGTACACAAGGAGGCCCCAATGAGTCCTACGCTGTCGAACGGTTACTCGGTGTCTCGCCAGGTGCTCGCACCTGCGGATCTGTCCGGACTGCGCGAGGCGATCAGCGAGACGATCGATCGCACCGCGCATGCGCTGCGCACGCCCTTCGAGGAGAGTGCTCCTGACGCGCCGTTCGACCAGCGACTCGAGCGCGTCGCCGCGCGAGATTCGGCGTACGCCACAGCCCTGTTTCATGCCGTCATGGCGGACGTCCATCGCGACGCGCGCCTGCAGGCTCTGGCCTCACACGAGGCGCTTCGTGATCTGGTCACGCGCACGCTTGAGCCGCTGCGCGTCACAGGGCAGGTGATCCGGCCGCGGGCGGCGGTGCCGTCACTCTCCCACGCGGCAAGTCCGTGGCATCAGGACGTTCTGAGCCCGTCCACCACGCCCGGCAGTTGTGGATCCGTGCGCCTGGCGTGTTGGATCCCGTTGGCCGACGTAAACGAGGACACCGGAGCGCTCGAGGTCATTCCGGGGACGTGGGACGCGCCCCTGCCGCACGTGACGAACGGCGCCGGCCAGTTCCACGTTTCCGAGGAGCACCTGCCGCTCGAGGCGCGCCGCGCGATGCCAATGCTCGCGGGAGACGTGCTGGTGCTGGACCGGTTCGTGCCCCACCGGTCGCTGCCCGTGCGTGCCGGCCGCGTGCGCTGGGCCGTCGTGGTGTGGGTCAAGGCGGTCGCCTCTGAAGGCGAGGTCTGAGATATGCGCACGCTGGTCGAGGTCGACCGTTTGGTCGTTCGGCGAGCCGATCGCGAGGTGCTCCATGGTGTGACCTTCGCCGTCGAGCGAAGTGGTTTCCTTGCCATCGTCGGGCCGAACGGCGTCGGCAAGACGACGCTGCTCGTGGCGCTGCTGGGTCTGGTGCGGCCGGCTGCGGGCAGCATTGCGCTGGCCGGTCGCCCGCTCGGAGCGCACACGCGCCGTGAGCTCGCCCGGCGGATGAGCTACGTGCCGCAGTCGGACGGCCGCGCCGTGCCGTTCACGGTCCAGGAATTCGTGTTGCTGGGGCGTTACGCGCACCGGGGCCGGTTCGCGCCTGCCGATCGCGAAGACCGGCACATCGTGCGCGACGCGCTGGAGCATACCGGCACCGCCGCGTTCGCCGAGCGACCCGTATCGTCGCTGAGCGGCGGCGAGCGACAGCGGGTCCTCATTGCCGGGGCGTTGGCGCAGCAGGCCGAGGTGCTGCTGCTCGACGAACCGACCGCGTTCCTCGATCCCCGACACCAGCTCGACACCGCAGCGTTGCTCCGGGACCTCAATCGAAGCCATGGGCTGACGGTGCTCATGGTCACGCACGACTTCAACCTGGCCGCTGCGTGCGGGCACAACGTGCTGGCTCTCCGGGAGGGCCGCGTCGTCTACCACGGCGACGCTGAGACGTTCCTGACGTCGCAGGTTCTCGAGGAGGTGTACGGTGTGCCCTTCGACGTGCTGCGGCGACCTGCGGGCGGGGCGTGGGCGGCGGTCGGAGGCCCTCAGTGACCTGCCGCGCGCCCCGGTCCCTGATGTGGCTGGCCGGCGTCTCGGCGGCAGTCCTCGCGGCGATTGCGGCCGCCCTCCTGATCGATCTGCCGATGGAAGGCCGACAGGAGATCCTCTGGCGCATTCGCGTGCCGCGCGTCTGCCTGGGTCTGGCCGCGGGCGCGGCCCTCGCGGCAAGCGGCATGGCCTTCCAGGCGATGTTTCGCAATGCGTTGGCAACGCCGTACACGCTCGGCGTATCGAGCGGCGCATCACTGGGCGCCGCGCTCTACATGCGGGCCGCGCTCCGTCTGGACGCGGCCGGCATCGACGGCGTCTCGCTGGCGGCGCTCGCCGGCGCGGTGCTCTCGACGATGCTGGTCTATGGCCTCACCCGCTTGAGTCGCGCCTTCTCCACCGCCACGCTCCTCCTGGCCGGGGTCGCGACAAGCTTCTCCTTCACGAGCCTGATTCTCCTGACGCAATACACCAGCGACGTCACGACCGCGTTCCGCGTCGGCCGCTGGCTGATGGGAGGCCTCGAAGTGGTCGGCTTCGAACCTGTCTGGCAGGTGCTGCCCTTTGCGACGGTCGGACTCATCGTGGTGACGGTCCTCACACGCGAGATGGACCTGCTCGTCGTCGGCGAGGATCTCGCGGCGACGCGCGGGGTGTCGGTCGAGCACGTGAAACGGCTGCTGTTCTTCGCGGTGTCGCTCATGGTGGGCGGCGTCACGGCGGTCTGCGGACCCATCGGCTTCGTGGGGCTCATCGTGCCGCACATCGGCCGGCTGCTTGTCGGCGGCCACCACCGGTTCCTCGCGCCGTTCTCGATCCTCGGCGGCGCCACCTTTCTCGTGACGTGCGACACGGTCGCGCGAGTGGCGATTGCGCCGGTCGAAGTCCCGGTCGGGAGCATCACGGCGCTCGTCGGCGGCCCGTTCTTCCTCACGCTCCTTCTCTGGGGGCGCGCGAACCGCGGCTTCGAAACATCGTGACAGGGAATGGAGGACACGGATGAGCATTGCCACCCGGACGGGCGACACCGGAGAGACCAGCCTCATCGGCAACAGACGCGTCTCGAAGGCCGACCTTCGCGTCGAGGTGTGCGGCTGCCTCGACGAGTTGATTTCGCAGATGGGGTTTGCGCGGTCGATCTGCGAGCACGCCGACACGCGCGCGCTCGTCGAACACCTGCAACGCCAGCTCTTCCTGGTCGCCGAAGAAGTCGCCTCTGGCGACCGTGATGCGGCGCCGGCACTGGTCGAGGCGGCGCACGTGGAGGCGCTGACGCGACACGTGCACGACCTCGAAGCCCAGCCCGGCATGGCCGGCGACTGGACGCTACCCGGAGGCCACACGGGGGCCGCCGCGCTCGACGTGGCGCGCACCACCTGCCGGCGGGCCGAACGGGCACTCGTCCGGCTGAGGGACGCGGGTCAGACTGTGGGTCCACATGCCGTACCGTTCGTGAATCGTTTGAGCGATTTGCTCTGGCTTCTCGGTCGCGTTGTCGAGCACGCCGCCGGCGTGGATGCGCGGATGCGCGGGCCCGACCACCCCGGCCCGCGCTGGTCGCGCGCCTGGTCAGGGGACCACGAATCATGACGACCGGCGATCTCGCCGTCGCGCAGACGAGAGCCGCCCTTGACGCCGCTGTCGGTCGCGTCCGACCGACCAGCGAGTCCTGGCGCCGGGAGGCCGAGCGCCGCCTGGACCGGCTGACCAAGCCGCCCGGCAGCCTGGGCCGACTCGAGGACGTGGCCCTTCGGTGCTGCGCGATCCAGGAGACGCTCGACCTGACGACGGTGTCGCGCCGCATCATCGTGTGCGCGGCCGATCACGGCGTGGTGGCCGAAGGTGTGAGCGCCTATCCGAAGGCGGTCACCGCACAGATGGTGGCCAACTTCCTCCGCGGTGGCGCGGCGATCAACGCCCTGGCCGCTGCCGCGGATGCGGACGTGTGGATCGTCGACGTCGGCGTCGACGGTCCGATTGCCACGAGCGGCCGGCATGCACGCCTGGTCTCGCGCAGAGTGAGGAACGGCACACGCAACATGCTCGACGAACCGGCGATGACGGAAGCGGAAGTGCTGGCCGCGCTGCAGGTCGGTCTCGATCTGGCTGCGGAGGCGGTCGCTGACGGCGTTCGACTCCTCGGCCTCGGCGAAATGGGCATCGGCAACACGACCGCCGCAAGTGCCGTGACGGCTGGCGTGACCGGCCGGCCGGCCGCGGCGGTGACCGGTCGCGGCACGGGGGTCGACGAGCAGACGTTCGCGCGAAAGGTCTCCACGGTTGAGCGGGCGATCGCCACACACGGCTGCACGCCCGGCGTACCGTTCGAAGTCCTCGGCGCGGTCGGCGGTCTCGAGATCGCGGCGCTGTGCGGCATCTGTCTGGGCGCCGCGGACCGGAAGGTCGCGATTGTGGCCGACGGGTTCGTCGCAACCTCCGCGGCACTCGTCGCCGCGGCGCTGGCCCCGTCGCTGACCGACTACCTCTTCGCCGGCCATCTCTCGCCGGAACCAGGGCACGCGGTCCAACTCGAGTACCTGGGACTGCGTCCGCTCCTGGACCTGCAGATGCGGCTCGGGGAAGGCACCGGGGCCGCGCTCGCGATGCCCGTGATCGGTGCCGCCGCACGGGCGTTCACCTCGATGGCCACGTTCGAGTCCGCCGGCGTGAGCGAGCCCGAGCCATGACGGCACTGCTCGCCGCCCTCGGACTGCTGACCCGCGTGCCCATCCGTCGCGCCTTCAGCGAATCGGAGGTCGCGCGCGCGACAGCCTTCTATCCGGTCGTCGGTGCGGCCATTGGGGCCAGCCAGGCGGCCGTGCTGTGGGTCGCGGTCGCCTGGCTTCCCGCACCCGCGGTGGCCGGCGGCGCGTCGCGCGTGCCGTCGATGGTCCTCGCCGTCTGCTTGGTCGCCCTGGCGGTCTGGATCACCGGAGCGATTCACGTGGACGGACTCGCCGACACGTTCGACGGCTTCGGCGGTGGGCGATCGCGCGAGGAGGTCCTCGCGATCATGCGCGACCCGCGCGTGGGCGCGTACGGCGCGGTCGCCATCGTGGTTCTGCTGCTCTTGAAGGTGGCCTGCCTTGACGCGCTGACCCAGCGGCGCGCCGCCACGATTCCGCTCCTCGTGGCGCCGATCGCTGGCCGCTGGGCCATGGCAGCGCTGGGATGGTGGCTGGCGTACGCGAGAGCGGACGGCGGGGTCGGCGCGGTGGCCCGGGGATCGGGGGCGGGCCGCGGGCTGGCCATCGCCACGACCAGCGCCGCGTTGCTGCTGGCCACTCTCGCCGGCTGGCACGCGGTGGCCTTCGGAACGATCGCCGTCGGCGTGACGCTCGTGACGGGCCGCGCGTACCGCCGGCGCATCGGTGGCTTTACCGGCGACACCCTGGGCGCCACCGGCGAGCTGACGGAAGCCGCCGTCTGGATTGCCGCCGTTGGGATGGCCGCATGACGACAGACGTGGCCCTTGGAAACATCTTCGGACCAGCGCCTGCCGGCGTCGGACTTCGGATCGCGCTGGTGCGGCACGGCGAGGCCGATGGCTCGGTGCGCGGGCGCTGCTGCGGGTCGCTCGATCCGGCGCTCTCGGACGAAGGCCGGCGCCAGATGCGGCACGCCAGCCGTCTGCTCCAGCGTCTGGCGGCCGTGACGATCTATGCGAGCCCGCAAGCACGTGCGCTCGACAGCGCGCGGACACTCGAGATGGCCGCACCGATCGCGGTCGATGACCGGCTGCGCGAGATCGACTTCGGTCTCCTCGAGGGCCTGACCTATGACGAGATAGCTGATCGGCACCCCGACATCTGGCGGGGCTGGATGCAGGCGCCTGTCGACGTCGCGTTTCCGCAGGGCGAACGGTTCGACGCCTTCAGCAACCGCGTCGCTCGCGCCATCGCAGATCTGACGACCCGTCATCCCGGGGACGCCATCGTCGTGGTGGGCCACGGCGGCGTCAATCGTCTGATCCTGGCGCGCGCATTGGGCCTCGACCTCCGCCACATGTTTCGCCTCCAGCAGACATGCGGTGCCGCGAGCCTCATCGACTATTACGGCGATCAAGCCGTCGTGCAGGTCATGAACGCGACGTGGACGGGTGCATCGTCATGTTGACGCTCGTCCTCGGTGGCGCCAGGAGCGGCAAGAGCCGGTACGCGCAAGCGCTGTGCGACGGCCGGCCGGCCGTGTACGTGGCCACGGCGCGCGCGGCGGGCGATCCTGAACTGCAGGAACGAATCGACCGACATCGGCGCGACCGGCCGGCGTCGTGGACGACCGTCGAGGAGCCGGAGGACGTGGCATCGGCCGTCGTGCACGCGCGACCGGCCGACGCCCCAGTGATTGTCGACTGCGTGACGGTCTGGATCTCCAATCTCCTCTGGAAGCACCGCGATGCCACCGCTCAGGACCAGGAGCGGGCCGTGCTGCGGGCCGCGCAGGAGCTGGCCGACGCCGGACGGATCCGCACGGTGGTCGCCGTGTCGAATGAAGTCGGCGGGGGAACCGTTCCTGACCACCCCGTGGCTCGCACCTTCCGCGATGTGCACGGCCTGGCCAACCAGCTCCTGGCACGCGAGGCCGGGCGCGTCGTCCTCGTCGTCGCCGGCCTGCCGGTCGTCCTCAAGGAGTGAGAGAGCCATCGACGCTGTCGACCGTCCTCGCATCTGCGTCACGACTGATTGTGACGGGTCGAAAACGAACAGCCAGCCAGCACCGCCCGGATGGTCAGAGTCCGGACTCGCCACCGTTGTAGGGGCGAAGACGCCTGGTCGACCCGTGGTCTCGTCGAGCGTCTGCTCAGCCAGTTGCGGACATCGTCCAGTGCGGCCTTGTGACGGTAAACTGCTGATCGGACGACATTTACGCGCAGGCCACATCGACAGTTGCTTCAAGTGATTGATTCTATTGGCCTTACGGGGCTGGCTCCTCAGGCTGGATTCGAACCAGCAACCCTCCGGTTAGCAGA
>DATKDF010000226.1:0-12274 GCA_035512795.1 Vicinamibacterales bacterium | reverse complement strand
AGAGCCAGCTCCGCGCGTCCGTGCCGGGCTTCGAGTCGTCGCCGCCGGCGGCCGACACGGTGCCGCGCGGTGCGCCGGCCGACGCGCTCGCCATCGAGCTCGTGACGCGGCCTGACCCGCCGCGCGCCGGCGACAACACGTTCGACGTGATCGTCCGCGACGCGGCCGGCGCGCCGGTCGCCGGCGCCGAGGTCACCGTGGCGCTCTTCATGCCGGCGATGCCGTCGATGAACATGCCCGCCATGCGGGCCGAGGCGACGCTCCTCGACACGGGCGGGGGCCGGTATCGGGGGCAGGTCGAGGTCGGCATGGCGGGGCGATGGGACGTCACCATCACCGTCCGGCGCGACGGGGCCACACTCGGCCGGATCGCGCGCGCGATCGTCGCGCGGTAGGAGGCCGCCATGATCGAACGCATCATCACGGCCTGCGTCCGCAACCGCGTCGTGGTCGTCATCCTGACCGCTGCGCTCACGTTCTGGGGCGTCTGGGCGATGCTCCGAACCCCGCTCGACGCCGTTCCGGACATCTCCGACGTGCAGGTGATCATCTCCACCGAATGGATCGGCCGGAGCCCGGATCTCATCGAGGACCAGGTCACCTATCCGATCGTGACCTCGCTCCTGTCCGCGCCGGCCGTGCGCACGGTGCGCGGGTTCACCGACTTCGGCATCTCGTACGTCTACGTCATCTTCGAGGACGGCACCGACATCTACTGGGCCCGGAGCCGCGTCGTCGAGTACCTGCAGGGGATCCGCAGCCGGCTGCCCGAGGGCGTCATACCCACGATCGGCCCGGACGCGACCGGCGTCGGTTGGGTGTTCGAGTACGCGCTCGTCGATCGCAGCGGCGAACACACGCTCGCCGATCTGCGGAGCTACCAGGACTGGCACCTGCGGTACACGCTGGCCGCCGTGCCGGGTGTCGCCGAGGTCGCGACGATCGGCGGCTTCGTCAAGCAGTATCAGGTCAATCTCGATCCGGCGCGGCTGGCCGCGTACGACCTGGCGATCCCGGATGTCGTCGCCGCGATCCGCGAGAGCAACGGCGACGTCGAGGGCCGCCTCCTCGAGTTTGCCGGACGCGAGTACATGGTGCGCGGCCGCGGCTACCTGGCGTCGATTGCCGACCTGGAGGGGGTGGCGCTCGGGGCGACCTCGTCGGGCACGCCCGTCCTCCTGCGGGACGTGGCTCAGGTCGTCATCGGGCCCGACCTCCGCCGCGGCGCCGCCGATCTCGACGGGGAAGGCGAAGTCGTCGGCGGCGTGGTCATCATGCGGTTCGGCGAGAACGCGCTGACCGTCATCAATCGCGTCAAGGTGGCCATCGAGGCCGTCCGCGGGTCGCTCCCGCCCGGTGTCGAGATCGTGACCACCTACGACCGGTCGTGGCTCGTGGGCGAATCGGTGGCCACGCTTGGCCGTGCGCTCTTCGAAGAGGCGGTCGTCGTCTCGCTCGTCATCGCGTTCTTCCTGATGCACCTGCGGTCTGCGCTGATTCCAATTCTGGCGCTGCCGCTCGCCGTGACGATGTCGTTCATCCCGATGTACTACCTCGGGGTCACGTCGAACATCATGTCGCTCGGCGGGCTGGCGCTGGCGATCGGCGTGCTCGTCGACGCGGCCATCGTCATGGTCGAGAACGCCTACCGGCGGGTGTCCGAGCCGGGGCCGGACGGCCGGTCCGTACCGTACGGGGCACAGCCGGCGGCGGTCGCGGCCGCCGCGCGGCAGGTGGGGCGAGCCATCTTCTTCTCGCTCATCATCATCGTCGTCTCATTCGCACCGGTGTTCCTGCTCGAGGCGCAGGAAGGCCGGATGTTCCGGCCGCTCGCGTTCACCAAGACGTTCGCCATGGTGGCGGCCTCGCTGCTGGCCATCACCCTGGTGCCCGTGCTGATGACGGTCTTCATCCGCGGCCACAACCTCAGGCCCGAATCGCGGAACCCCGTCTCACGGGCGTTCGCGGCCGTGTACGAACCGATCATCCGGCTGGTGCTGCACTGGAAGTGGACGGCGCTCACGCTGAACGCGCTCGTCATCCCGCTGGCCGTGCTGTTTCTCTGGTGGCCGTCGCCGGCGACCGGTCAGCGCCTGGGGTCCGAGTTCATGCCGGCGCTCTATGAGGGCGCCATCCTGTACATGCCCACCGCACCGCCGGGCCTGTCGATCACCGAGGCCACCCGGCTCCTGCAGGTGCAGGACCGCCTGCTGCGCGGGTTCCCCGAAGTCGATCGCGTGTTCGGCAAGGTCGGCCGCGCGTCGACGGCCACCGACAACTCGCCGATGGGCATGGTGAACACGACCGTGCTCCTCAAGCCGCGCGCCGAGTGGCGGCCGGGCGTGACCTTCGAGAGCCTCCAGGCCGAGATGGACGAGGCGCTGCAGTTCCCCGGGTTCCCGAACGTGTGGACGCAGCCGATCCGCAACCGGTTGGACATGCTGTCGACCGGGATCAAGACGCCGGTGGGCCTCAAGGTGCTCGGCGCAGACCTGGGTGTCATCCAGCAGATCGGACGCGAACTGGAGCGCGTGCTGATGGACGTGCCGGGCACGCGCAGCGTGTACGCCGAGCGCGTGGCGGAGGGCTACTTCACGGACATCCGGGTCGACCGGGCCGCGATTGGCCGGCACGGGCTGAGCGTGGCGGCCGTGCAGCAGGTGATTCAAGCCGCGCTCGGCGGTGCCACGGTGACCACCACGATCGAGGGGCGGGAGCGGTACCCCGTGAACGTGCGCTACCAGCGGGCCTTCCGCGAGGACCTGCCCGACCTGGAGGCCATCCGGGTCCGGACGCCGGCCGGCGCACACGTGCCGCTCGGGCAGCTGGCGGAGATCGTCTTCACGACGGGCCCGGCGATGATCCGCGACGAAGACGGGCTGCTCGCCGGCTACGTCTACGTGGACACGACCAGCCGCGATCTGGGTGGCTACGTCGCGCGCGCGCAGCAGGCCGTGGCCGATCGCCTGGCCGTGCCGGTCGGCTACCGGCTCGACTGGACGGGCCAGTACGAGTACCAGGTGCGCGCGCGCGCGCGGCTCACGAGGCTCCTGCCCGTCGTCTTCGTGGCCATTTTCGTGCTGCTGTATCTGACGTTTCGATCGGCCTCCGAGGCGACCATCGTGATGTTGTCGGTCCCTTACGCGATGACGGGCGGCGTGTTGCTCCAGTGGTGGCTCGGCTACAACTTCTCGGTGGCGGTCTGGGTCGGGTATATCGCGCTCTATGGGGTGGCCGTCGAGACGGGCGTCGTCATGGTGTTGTACCTGCACGAGGCGCTCGATCGGCGCATCCAGGAGGCCGAGGAACTCTCGATCCGGGACGTGTTCGAGGCGACCGTCCGTGGCGCCGTCCTGCGGTTGCGGCCCAAGCTGATGACGGTGAGTACCGTCATCGCCGCCCTGCTGCCGATTCTCTGGAGCGGCGGCGTGGGGACCGACGTGATGAAGCCGATTGCCGCGCCGATCCTGGGCGGCATGGTGACCTCCACGATCCACGTGCTCGTCATCACGCCGGTCATCTTCTACGTGATCAAGGCGCGGGCGCTCCGGCGCGGCACGCTGCGGGTGTCGGGGATGGCCGGGTGAGCGGCGCTCAGCGGATCGGGTAGCCGGTCTCGCCCGGCCGGCGGCCGTCGACGCGCACGACCTTGACGCCGGTGCCGACGGCCGAGGCCGGCACGAACGCGATCGCGCCCGGCACGCGCGCCACCTGATCGTGCGCGCTCTCGGTCGAGTAGACGATCTTCGGCCCGCTCGGCGACTCGTTGCGGAAGACCTTGGCGATCCAGTGCTGGCGAAACTGCGCTTCGGTCATCCGGCACAACGTCGACACGACGGCGTCGCGTTCGGCGGCGACCGGCGCGCGGATGAAGAGCGTGATGCGCTCGCCCGACGGCCAGAACTCGCGGTCACCGAGCCAGACACGCCGCAGTTCGGCCAGGGTCAGGTTGTCGATGGCGACGTCGGCATGGACGATGACGGCGATGTCGGCCGGCTGCTGGGCCTGCCCGGCCGGCGCGGTGGCGGCCACGAGCAGGGCGGCCGCGATCCAGGTCGCCACGAGGGTGCAGAGGCGGTGCGCGCGCATGGCAGCCATCAGAAGGTGAACGCGATCTGGAAATAGCCGCCGTGGTTTCTGACCGAGCCCTCGCCCCGCGTCCACGTCCGGTACTCACCCTTGACGGCGGCAAAGAGCGTCAGGTCGTACCGGACGCCGAGCGTGAGCTGATCGAGTTCCGGCACGGTCGCAAACGCCAGATCGTCGTCGGCCACGCCGATGTGCTCGAAGCGGAGGTACGGCTTCCACAGCTCGGCCTGCTGGAGCCGGTAGGCCGCCTGCACGTAGTAGGCGCGGCTCCAGGTGACGAGCCCGGTCAGGTCGTCGCGGTGCCGCACGCTGGCAATCTCCGCAATAATCTCCGGATCCTCGCGCTGCCAGGCCACGTGGGCCGCGACGATCTGCTCGCTGATCTCGCGGCCCGAGGTGTGGGTGATCGTGTCGCCGTAGAGCGACGCGCCCACTTCCAGCCCATAGTACGCGTCCGGACGGATGAAGGCGCTGGCGAGCCACGCGACGGCGTCGTTGGCGTCACCGGCGTCGCCGGCGCGACCGAGCACCGTCGCCCGCCCGTTGCCCAGCCCGACCTTGTAGTTGAGGTTGAGGCTGCTGGCCGGCACCGCACCTTCCACGAGGCCGCCGACAAAGTGCACGGGCAGGAACGTGCCGCCGAAGCGGATCATCTCCGGCCGGGCGATCGTCGTCTGCAGCCACTGGCCGTGGTGAAAGGCCGTGTTCCAGTAGTTGACAGGCGTGTGGTACCGCCCGAACGACACCTTCAACCGGTCGCTCTGGTCGAACCGCACGGCCATCCGTTCGATCTCGGCATTGAACCCGGCGGCCGACGGCGATCCGGTGCCGGCGTCGGTGCGGGCCGTGAAGCTGATCTCGCCGAAGAACGTCACGCGCGGTGAGAGCGCCGACGCCATGTGCAGGGCAAACTGGCCGAGGCTGAAGTTGCGCGGGCCGTCGGGCCGATCGGTGATGGAGAAGTTGACGTCGCCAAAGCCCGAGATGTGCAGGTTCGGGTACTGGCTGACCGGGGCCGGAGGGTCGTGACTGACCGGTTGCTGGGCGGCGGCCGCGCCTGGCGCAGCGGCGATCAGGGCGGCGGTCACGCTGGTGACGAGGACGCGCGCAAGGTTCGGCATCGAGCGACGATTGTACAGCGACTGCCCGGCATCAGTCGATTCAGGGGGGCGTTGCGTGTAGGCTGGGACCGAACGCGCGTCGATGTCGCAGGTGCCCGACCCACTCGTCTTCACGGTCCGCGGTCTCACCAAGGTCTACCACATGGGCGAGGTCGACGTGCACGCCCTGCGGGGCGTCGATCTCGATCTACCCGAACGCCAGATGACGGTGCTGCTCGGACCGTCGGGCAGCGGCAAGTCCACGCTCGTCAACATCCTCGGCGGCCTCGATACGCCGACCCGGGGCACGGTGTGGTATCGCGGTGACGATCTCACGCACGCCGGCGAAGGGGCCCTCACGGCCTTCCGCCGGCGGCGCGTGGGCTTCGTCTTCCAGTTCTACAACCTCATGCCGAGCCTGACGGCCCTCGAGAACGTTGAACTGGCCACCGAGATTGCCGACGACCCGATGCCGGCGGTCGAGGCCCTGGCGCGGGTCGACCTGTCGGCGCGGCTCGATCACTTTCCCGCGCAGCTCTCGGGCGGCGAGCAGCAGCGCGTGGCCATTGCCCGGGCCATCGCCAAGCGGCCCGACGTGCTGCTCTGCGACGAGCCCACCGGGGCCCTGGACCTCGCGACCGGCGTCACCGTCCTCCAGGCGATTCTCCGCGCCAACCTGGATCTCGGCACCACGACGCTCGTCATCACGCACAACGCGTCGATCGCCGACGTCGCCGACCGCGTCGTGACCATGACGGACGGCCGCATCGCCACGGACCGGCTGAACCCGGCCCGCCGGGACGTCTCGGAGATCCGGTGGTAGCCCCGGGGCGGGGCCGGCTGATGCGCGCCCTCACGCGAAAGCTGTTTCGGGACCTCTGGCGCATCCGCAGCCAGGCGGCCGCCATTGCGCTCGTCGTCGGCGCCGGCGTCGCGATGTACGTGCTCATGCTCAGCGCCTACGCGTCCCTCGGGCTGACACAGGATGCGTACTACGAGCAGCACCGCTTCGCGCACGTCTTTGCCTCGCTCGTGCGCGCCCCCCGCTCGCTCGAAGCCGACCTGCGCGCCCTGCCCGGCGTGCGGGCCGTCGAGGCGCGAATCGTCGTCGACGTCACGCTGGACATGCCCGCGCGCACCGAACCGGTGTCGGGCCGGTTGATTTCATGGCCCGAGGCCGGGCGACCGCGTGTGAACGACGTCTTCCTGGCCCTCGGCCGGCTGCCCGAGCCGGGCCGTGACGACGAAGTGCTGGCGAGCCGCACGTTCGCCGTGGCCAACGGGCTCGGCCCGGGCGATGCGGTGGCGGCGCTCATCAACGGCCGCCGCCGCCAGCTCCGGATCGTCGGGCTCGCGCTCTCGCCCGAGTACGTCTACGCGATCCGCCCGGGCGAACTGGTGGCCGACAACGCCCGGTTCGGCATCTTCTGGATGGGGCAGCGGGCGCTCGGCGCCGCGTATCAGATGGAGGGCGCCTTCAACGACGTCGCGCTGCTCTTCGAGCCCGGCGCGTCGGAACGCGACGTCCTCGACGGGGTCGACCGGCTGATCGAGCCGTACGGCGGCCTGGGCGCGATTCCCCGCGCGCAGCAGCTCTCGCACTTCTTCCTCCAGGGCGAGCTCGACCAGCTCGACGGCATGGGGCGCATCGTCCCGATCGTGTTCCTGTCGGTGGCGGCGTTCCTCATCAACGTGGTGCTCACGCGCCTCATCGCCGTCGAACGCGAGCAGATTGCGGCGCTGAAGGCGGTCGGGTACACCAACCGGGAAGTCGGCACGCACTACCTGCAGTGGAGCCTGCTCGTCGCCCTGGCGGGGGCCGTGCTGGGCATCGGGGCCGGCGCCTGGCTCGGCCGCGGCATGACGTCGATCTACACCGAGTTCTTCACGTTTCCGATCCTCGAATACCGCCTGCCGCCGGTCGTCATCGTGCAGGGGCTGGCCGTGGCCGTCGCCGCGGCGATCGTGGGCGCCGTCGGCGCCGTCCGGCGGGTCGTCCAGTTGCCGCCGGCAGAGGCCATGCGGCCGGAGGCACCGGCCCGGTACCGCGTCACGTGGATCGAGCGCGCCGGGCTCCGACGATGGTTGTCCCAGCCGGCCCGGATGGTTCTGCGGCACATGACGCGGCATCCGGGACGCGCCGTGATGTCGACCGTCGCGATCGCGTTGAGCGGGTCGCTCCTCGTCGTCGGCCTCTTCAGTCTGGATTCGATCGAAGTGCTCCTCGACGCACAGTTCTACCGGGCGCAGCGCTACGACGCGCTCGTCACCTTCGTCCATCCGCGCTCGGCGTCGGCCGAACTCGATCTGGCGCGCTTCGACGGCGTGCGCATGGTGCAGGGCGTGCGGGCCGTCCCGATTCGGCTGCGGGCCGGCAGCCGGACGCGCTATGCACAGATCACGGGGCTCGAGACCGGTCCCGCCGCGCTGCAGCAGGTGCTCGACGGGCTCGACCACGTCGTGACCCTGCCGCCCGAGGGCCTGGTCATGTCACGCAAGCTCGGCGAGCTCCTGGGGATCGCGACCGGCGACACGGTCACCCTGGAAGTGCTCGAAGGCGCCCGGCCCGTGCTGGTCACCACGGTCAGCCGGCTCATCGAGGACTTCATGGGGACCAACGTCTACCTGTCCCGTGACGGCCTCCATCGGCTGATGCGGGAGAGTCGCGTGCTGTCGGGCGCGGTCGTGACGATCGATCCGGCGCGGGCCGATCGGGTCTACGACGCGCTGCGGCAGACGCCGGCGGTGGCCGGCGTGGCCGTCAAGGCCGCGATGCTGCAGAACTTCCGCGACACCCTGGCCGAGACGATCGGGATCACGCGGACGATCATGATCGTCTTCGCCTCGATCATCGCCTTCGGCGTCGTGTACAACACGGCGCGGGTGGCCCTCTCGGAGCGGGGACGTGAACTGGCCACGCTCCGGGTCATCGGCCTCACGCGAACCGAGATTGCCCGTATCCTGTTTGGCGAGTGGGCGGTGGTCACCGTGCTGGCCCAGCCGCTCGGCATGCTCCTCGGCACGGGGCTGGCGGCGCTGCTCGTGCGGGCGTTCGACACCGAGGTCTACCGGCTGCCGCTCATCATCGCGCCGCGCACCTACGTCTTTGCGATGGCGACGGTGGTGCTGGCGGCCGTCGTGTCGGGTCTCGTGGTCCGCCGGCGGCTCGACCACCTCGACCTCATCGCGGTGCTCAAGACACGGGAGTAGGAGATGGCGTCAGCGCGCATACGGCGGGGGATCTTCTGGGGACTGGCGATCCTCGTCGTCGGCGCCGGCACGCTGTGGATCCTCCGGCCGCAGCCGGTGCCGGTCGATCTGGGCACGGTCACCCGCGGCCCGCTGGCCATCACGCTCGACCACGAAGGGCAGACGCGTGTGCGCGAGCGGTACACGATTTCGGCGCCGGTGTCGGGCCGGGTGCTCCGGATCGGGCTCGAGCCGGGCGATCGCATCATCCGCGACCGGACGGAACTGGCGACGCTTCTGCCCATGCCGGCACCGCTGCTCGACGCCCGCACGCGCGCCGAGGCCGAGGCGCGCGTGGCCACGGCCACCGCCGCCCTCGAGCAGGCCCGGGCGGCGCTCGAGCTGGCGCGCACCGCCGCGGCGTTTGCCGAGCGTGAGCGCGATCGGATCGCACGCCTGTTTGCGGCCGACGCCGTGTCGGCGCGCGAGCGCGACGCCGCTGAGCAGGAGGCGCGCGCCGCCGGTCAGTCCGTCCAGGTCGCCGAGGCGGCCGCCACGGCCGCGTCCCACTCGCGCGACGTCGCCCGCGCGGCGCTCCTGGCCACCGACGAGGGCCGTCGCGGGGGCGGCATCCCGATCGTCCTTCGCGCGCCCATCGATGGCGTCGTCCTCCGCCGGGTCCGCGAGAGCGAGGCGGTCGTGCTCGCCGGTGAGCCGCTCATCGAACTCGGCGACCTCGCCACGCTCGAGGTCGTCGCCGATTTCCTGTCGGTCGACGCCGTCCGGATGCAGCCGGGCATGCCCGCGCGCATCGACCGCTGGGGAGGGGCTGAGCCGCTTGCGGGCGCGGTCCGCCGGGTGGAGCCGTTCGGGTTCACGAAGATCTCGGCGCTTGGCGTCGAAGAGCAGCGCGTCAACGTGCTCGTCGACTTTCGTGACGCGCCCGACCGGCGACCGTCGCTCGGGGACGGCTATCGGGTCGAAGTGCGGGTCGTGGTCTGGGAAGCCGCCGACGTCCTGCGCGTGCCGGCCAGTGCGCTGTTCCGGGTGGGCGACGTCTGGCACGCCTGGGTGGTGGGCGGCGGCGATCGGGTCGAATCGCGCTCGGTGGAGATCGGCGGGCAGACCGGGCTCGCCGCCGAGGTCCGGAGCGGGCTGGCCGAGGGGGATCGGGTCGTGCTGCACCCGTCCGACCGGGTGATCGCCGGCGTTCGGATCGTCGGCCGGTGAGACCCGTCTCGGCGGGGTAGACTGGCGCGCAGCGGAGGCTCCCATGCGCAGGCTGATGCTCGTGCTGCTGGTACTCACGTCGGCGGCGGCTGTTCCGGCGGCCCGTCCGCAGCCGGAGCGTCAGGCCCCTGCGCACTACCTGCTGCGCCCCCACCGCGTGTTCGACGCCGACACGGGCGTGGTGACCGACGGCCTCGCCGTGCTCGTGTCGGGTGACCGCATCACGGCCGTCGGGCCGGCGACGACGATGACGGTGCCGGCCGGGACGGCGATGATCGACCTGCCGCGCACGACACTCCTGCCCGGCCTCATCGACGCGCATGCGCACGTCCTGCTGCATCCCTACAACGAGGCGCCCTGGATCGATCAGGTGCTCAAGGAGCCTGAGTCGCTGCGCGTGGCGCGCGCCGTCAATCATCTGGCGGCCACGCTCGCCGCCGGCTTCACCACGATCCGGGATCTGGGCACCGAGGGCGCCGGATATGCCGACCTCGGGTTGCGGCAGGCGATCGAGCAGGGCGTCATCGCCGGCCCACGCCTGCTCATCTCGGGTCGGGCGATCGTCGCCACGGGGACGTACGCGCCGAAGGGCTTCTCGCCCGAGTGGACGATTCCGCAGGGAGCGGAGGAGGCCGACGGCGGCGATCTCATCCGCGTGGTCCGCGATCAGGCCGGTCGCGGCGCCGACTGGATCAAGGTGTACGCCGACTACCGTGCCGGCCCGCAGGGGCAGACGACGCCGACCTTCTCCGAGGACGAACTGCGGCTCATCGTCGAGACCGCGCACAGCCTCGGCCGTCCGGTGGCGGCGCACGCCAGTTCTCCGGAGGGTATGCGCCGGGCGATTGCCGCCGGTGTCGACACGATCGATCATGGCGACGGCGGCACGACCGAGATCTTCAAACTGATGGCAGCCGGTGGCGTGGCCCTCGTGCCGACACTCTCCGCCGGTGACGCGACGTCACAGTATGCCGGCTGGCGCAAGGGGCAGGACCCCGAGCCGGCCCGCATCCGCCAGAAACGCATGAGCTTTCGCGCCGCCATGGCCGCGGGCGTGACGATCGCCGCCGGCTCGGACGTCGGCGTCTTCACGCACGGCGACAACGTGCGTGAGCTCGAGCTCATGGTCGAGCACGGCATGACGCCGGCCCACGCGCTGCGCGCGGCGACCCTCGTCAATGCCCGGGTCCTCGGTTTCGGCGACCGGCTCGGCCAGGTCGCCGACGGCTTCCTGGCCGATCTGGTCGCCGTCGAGGGCGATCCGACGGCCGACATCACGGCGCTCCGGCACGTCAGGTTCATCATGAAGGGCGGCGTGGTCGTCAGGAGGCCATGACAGTGAAGATGCCCGTCGTCGGGCGGCTTGGTTTCCGAGACCGCCGTGTCCGGCTGTGTCCCCTCGCGGCTGTTGTCCTGACGGCTGTCCTGTCGGCGCAGGGCACCTGGACCGCACAGCCGAGCGGCGTCACCGCGCGCCTGCGGGGCGTCAGCGCGGCCGACGAGTCGGTCGTCTGGGCGAGCGGCGCGCGTGGCACGGTATTGCGGTCGACTGATGCCGGCGCCACCTGGGCGCGGTTGACCGTGCCGGGCGCCGAGCGGCTCGACTTTCGCGATGTCGACGCCGTCAGCGCGACGACGGCTTACCTCCTCAGCATCGGCAACGGCGACGCGTCGCGCATCTACAAGACGACCGACGCCGGGGCGACGTGGGCACTGCAGTTCACCAGTACCGATCCGGATGCGTTCTTCGATGCCATGGCGTTCTGGAATGCCGATGCCGGTGTGGCGGTCAGCGACTCGGTGCGTGGGCAGTTCGTGGTCCGGATCACGCTGAATGGCGGGCGCGACTGGACGCTCGTGCCCGCCGATCGGCTGCCGCCCGCGCTCGACAACGAAGGCTACTTCGCCGCCAGTGGCACCAACGTGGCCGTCTGGGGACAGGACCACGTCTGGCTCGGCACCGGTGCCGCCACAAGGGCCCGGGTGTTGCGCTCGACCGACCGCGGTGCCACCTGGCAGATTGCCGACACACCGCTTGCGGCCGGCCCGACGTCGGGCATCTATTCGATCGCCTTCCGGGACGCGCGCCACGGCATCGTCGTCGGGGGCGATTATGCGAAAGAACAGGCTGCGGTCGACAACGTCGCCGTCACGTCCGACGGCGGCGCGACCTGGACGCTCGTCACCGGACTGTCAGGCTTCCGGTCGGTCGTCGCGCCGGTGCCCGGCACCCCGGCCGCGTGGCTGGCCGTCGGTCCCACCGGCTCGGATGTCTCGCATGACGACGGGCGGACGTGGATGCCGGCCGGCGGCCCCGGGTACGACACGTTCAGCTTTGCGCCCGGCCGCGCCCTCGGGTGGGCGGCTGGTGCCGGCGGCCGGGTTGGGCTCTATCGGTCACGTTGACCGGGGCCCGTCGTCAGGCCGTTGGGCTGTCGAGTCCGAAGAGCGCCTCACCGTCCTTGCGGAACATGACGACGAGGACGTAGACGCCGAAGAGGGTGCCGAGCGGAAACTCGATGAGCGCGATGGCGCCGAGGATGATCGCCAGCACGCGGGCCCACTTCCCGAACTTCAGCAGTCCCCACCCGCAGAGCAGGGCCGGAATGGCCAAGGCGACGAGCGCCATGGTCATGGCCACACCGCCGAGGCTCAGGAGCGCGGCC
>DATKDF010000225.1:0-12346 GCA_035512795.1 Vicinamibacterales bacterium | reverse complement strand
CCCGCCCGCAGACCGGACCGGAGCCTGACGCGGGCGAGGCTCCCTCGGGCGAGACGTTCGACCCACCGGCTGGCGACGACTCCGGTGGCGACGACGGAGCATCCGATCAGTGAAAGTGGCGGTTGTCGTCCAGCGCTACGGCGCGGACATCAACGGCGGCGCGGAGCTGCATGCCCGGTACATCGCCGAACGGCTGGCCCGGCGCATCGAGGTCGAGGTCTTCACGACCTGCGCGCGCGACTACATCACGTGGAAGAACGAACTGCCGCCGGGCCCGGCTGAGGTGAACCGGGTCCACGTGCACCGGTTCCCCGTGTCGACGCCGCGCCGGCCCGACCACTTCGGCCGCCTGTCACATCTCGTCTTCGACCGCCGGCACTCGGTCGCCGACGAACTGCGCTGGCTCGCGAGCGAGGGACCCACCAGCCCGGCGCTCATCGCACATCTCCGGAAGGTGCAGGCCGAGTTCGATTTCTTCATCTTCTTCAGCTACCGCTACTACCACGCCTGGCACGGCGCCCGGGCCGTGCCCGACAAGGCCATCCTCGTGCCGACCGCCGAGCGCGATCCGGCGCTCGGCGTGTCGATCTTCGGGCCCGTGCTGGCCGGCGCCCGCGCCATCATGTACAACTCGCTCGAGGAACGCGCGATCATCGAGCACGTGTCACGTCGCGAGGGCCCGTCGATCGTCGTCGGCGTCGGATCCGAGATTCCGACCCGGACCGACCCGCGCCGGGTCCGGCGCACGTACAACGTCCGGCGGCCGTTCGTCCTCTACATCGGCCGCGTCGACGAAAACAAGGGGTGCGTCGAGCTCTTCGACCTCTTCCAGCGATACGCGGCGACCGACCCGCGGGGCCTCGACCTCCTGCTGGTTGGATCGCACGTGCTCGAGATCCCGAAACACCCGCGCATCCGGCACCTGGGTTTCCTGTCCGACGCCGACAAGTTCGACGTGCTCGCCGCGGCCGACGTCCTGGTGATGCCGTCGCGATACGAGAGCCTGTCGATGGTCGTGATCGAGGCCTGGGCGCTCGGCAAACCGGTCCTCGTCAACGGCCGGTGTGACGTGTTGCGGGGACAGGTGGTCCGCAGCCGCGGCGGCCTCTACTACGAGAACGCCGAGGAGTTTGCCGAGTGCCTCTACACGCTCGAGGGTACCGGCCCGCTCGGGGGACTCCTGGGCGCCAACGGCCGCGAGTACTTCCGGCAGCACTACACGTGGCCGGTCATCGAGCGGAAGTATCTCGAGATGCTCGACCGGCTGTCGCGGGAGAAGGCCGGCTCGCCGATGCCGGCCCTGCCGGGCTGGCTGGCGCGACGCCGGCGCGATCTCGAGCCCGCCCGCACGATCGTGGACGCCGCGCCGTCCGGCCCGGTCGTGCGCCGATGAGCACCGGCCCGCGCCCGCGCGTCCATCAGATCCTGGCGACGCTCGGCTATGGCGATGCCATCGGCCATGAGGTTCTCGGCATCCGGCGCGCGCTCCTCGCCGCCGGCTACACCTCGGACATCATCGTCGAGGCCGCCGACCCGCGGCTCGAGGACCTGACGGTTGACTATCGCGACGCGATCGACGAGGTCTCGGCCGACGACCTGCTCATCCACCATTTCTCGCTCGGATCGCGCGCCTCCCGCGTGGCCTTTGCGCTGCCAGCGCGCATGATGCTCATCTACCACAACATCACGCCGCCCGAGTACTTCCTCGGCGTGCACGACCAGCTCGTCCGTCAGTGCTATCACGGCCGCCGCGAGCTGCTGCCGTACCGGTCACGCTGCGAACTGGCCGTCGGCGACTCCGAGTACAACCGGCAGGAACTCGAGGCGCTCGGCTTCGACCCGACCGACGTCCTGCCGGTCGTGCCGGACTTCACGCACCTGGACGTCGCGCCGGACCCGCGCGTGTTCGACGTGTTCGACGACGACCGGACGAACGTCCTCTTCGTGGGCCGGATCGTGCCCAACAAGCGGCCCGACGAGCTCATCCGGACGTTCCACGCCTATCGGACCCGGTTCAACCCGCGCGCCCGGCTGATACTCGCCGGCTCGTACGGCGCCTTCGAGGTGTACCTGGCGCAACTGCACGATCTCGTCGCGCGCCTCGGCGTGCCCGACGTCCACATCCTCGGCCAGGTCACCAACGAGGAACTCACGGCGCTCTACGACGTGGCCGACGTCTTTCTTTGCGCCAGCGAGCACGAGGGATTCTGCGTGCCGCTCATCGAGGCGTTCTACAAGCGCGTGCCGGTCGTGGCGCGCGCGGCGACGGCCGTGCCGGCCACCATGGACGGTGGCGGCGTGCTGTACGACACGCGCGATCACACACGGATCGCCGGACTCCTGCACGACGTGACCACCGACGCCCGGCACGAAGCGGACATCCTCGAGCGCCAGGACGCGGCGCTCGCACGGCTGGTGGCCCGCGATTTCGCCGGCATGGCGGTGCGCTTCGCCGAGCGGGCCCTCGCCGGTCCGCGGCGCGCACCGGCGGCCGTCTCGGGGGACTTCTGGCGGCAGGTCAAGCTGGCCGAGGAACTCGAAGCGATTCGTCTCTCGCGTCCCGCGGCGTACCGGGCCCTGCCTCCGGACGGCGGGAGCACACCGGTCGCCGATCTCGATCCAGCGGGCGATCCGCGGACCCGGCGCCGATGATCGTCAACCAGTGGATTCCGGCGGCTCATCGCGGCGACGCCATCGGCAACTATGCGCGCACCCTCGCCGGCATGCTGAGCCAGGCCGGACACACGGCCGGCATCTACGCGCTCACCATCGACGAGGACATGCGCGAGCACGTGCGGTCGTGGTTCGAGCCCGACTCGCGCGATGGCGACGTGACGATCTTCCACTTCGCCCTCCCCTCGCCGATGACGGCGGCCTTCGGCACGCTACCGGGCGGCCGCGTGCTCGTGTACCACAACGTGACGCCCGCGAG
The DNA here is from genome assembly GCA_035512795.1 of Vicinamibacterales bacterium. Lineage (GTDB taxonomy): Bacteria > Acidobacteriota > Vicinamibacteria > Vicinamibacterales > SCN-69-37 > DATKDF01. Next base: position 9,414 of record DATKDF010000225.1, on the reverse strand, counting down.
TTTCTTCGCGCCCTACGATGCGGGCCTTGCGCGGCTGGCGATGTTGGGCCGGCGCGAGCTCGCCACGCTGTCCGACCGTACGGACCTGGCCCTCGGCGTCTCGGCCTTCAACCGCGACGAACTGGACGCCCTCGGGTTTTCACGCACGGGCGTCCTGCCGCTCGTCGTCGACACGGCCAGGCTGACGACGGCGCCGCCCGTTCCGCCGCTGGAGCACCTGCTCGCCGATGGGCTTGCCAACATCCTGTTCGTGGGCCGGCTGGCCCCGAACAAGTGCATCGAGGACCACATCCGCCTGGCCGAGGTCTTCAAGCGCTACGTCGACGCGTACTATCGCTTCATCTTCGTGGGCCGCACCGACGCCGTGCCACGGTACTATGCCGCCATCCGGGCGCTCGTCGCCGACTTCCAGATGCTGCCCGAACGGTTCTGGTTCACGGGGGCGGTGCCCGACGCCGAACTGGCGGCCTACTATCGGCACGCCCACGTCTACGTCTCGCTCAGCGAGCATGAGGGCTTCTGCGCACCCCTCGTCGAAGCGATGGCGATGGACGTGCCCGTCCTGGCCTACGCGGCCGCGGCCGTGCCCGAGACGCTCGGCGGCGCCGGCGTGACGTTCGCGCCGAAGGACCTGGAGTACGCGGCCGAACTGGCCGGCGGCCTCATCTACGACGAGTCGCTGCGCCAGCCCGTGCTGGCCGGCCAGCGACGGCGTCGCGAGGACTTCAGCCGCGACCGGCTGGAGCCCCTGTTGAAGGACATCGTAGGGTCATGAAGATCGCGTTCATCGTCCAGCGCTACGGTACGGAGATCCTCGGCGGGTCCGAGTACCACTGCCGGCTCATCGCCGAGCGCGTGGCCCTCCACCATCAGGTGGAGGTGCTCACCACGTGCGCGCGCGAGTACACGACGTGGGCCAACGAGTATCCCGAGGGCGCCGACCGCATCCGCGGCGTGACGGTCCGGCGGTTTGCCACGGCCCGCACCCGGAACATGGCCGAGTTCAACCGGCTGTCAGACTGGATCTTCACCCATCGCCATTCGCCCCAGGACGAGATGCGCTGGCTCGAGGAACAGGGGCCGTGGGCGCCCGCACTCGTCGACTACCTGGAGCGTCATCACCCGCAGTACGACGTGCTCGTCTTCTTCACCTACCTGTACGCGCCGACGGTCCTCGGCCTGCGCGTAGCGCCATCGAAGAGCCTGCTCGTGCCGACGGCGCACGACGAACCGGCCATCCGGCTGGGCCTCTATCAGGACGTGTTCTCGCGCCCGGCCGGCATGGTCTGGAACACCGATGTCGAGCGCCGATTCGTGAGCTCGATGTTCCACCTCCGGACGGCGGTCGAGGACGTCGTCGGCTGCGGCGTGGACCTGTCCGAGGGCGAGGCCTCGCTCGAGGGCGAGCTGGCCGCACCGGCGCGCGCGAGCCACGAGACCCTGCCGCCGCACCTCGAAGGCCAGGCCAACACCTTCCGACGCCGCCACCGGCTGCTCGAGCCCTTCCTGCTCTACGGCGGCCGGATCGATCCCGGCAAGGGATGCGAGGAGCTGCTCGAGTACTTCCAGCACTACCTGAAGGACGGTGGCGACGCTTCGCTCGTGCTGATGGGCGTCAAGCTCATGCCGTTGCCTGACGATCCGCACGTCCGGTTCGCCGGCACATTGCCCGACACGGAGCGGCTGCACGCCCTCGAAGCCGCGTCGGTCGTGGTCGTGCCGTCGCCCTACGAGAGCCTGTCGCTCCTGGCACTGGAAGCGTTCGCCGTCGGCACGCCGGTGCTCGCCAACGCACGCTCGGAGGTGGTCGTGGACCATTGCCGGCGCAGCCGCGCCGGGCTGTACTACGCCGACCGGTACGAGTTCAGCGAGGCCCTGCGGCTGCTGATGAAGGACGCGAAGCTGCGCGCGGCCCTGGGCCGGAACGGCAAGTCCTACATCCACCGCCACTACCGGTGGAGCACCATCCTCGCCAAATACGAGCGCCTGTTCGGCCGCCTGCACGCCCCGGCGGCACCCGAACGCCCGGTGCCACACCGCCGGCGGCGATAGCCGCACCGGCCGGCAACACGCGTCAGACCGATGCCGACCGAGTCCCGCGGAGCGTGTCGCGCACCTTCCGGATGAGCCGGTCAGGCGTGAACGGCTTCTGGATGAAGGCGACCGTCCCGTCGACAACCCCGTGCCGCACCACGGCATCATCGGTGTAGCCCGACATGTGGAGGACGGCCATGTCAGGTCGCGACGCCAGCAGGGCGCGGGCGATGGCCGGACCGCCTTCACCGGGCAGCACGACGTCACAGAGCAGCAGGTCGATGCGCCCGTCGTGGGCGGCGGCCACTGCACGGGCCTCCTCACCGGACGCCGCGACCAGGACGGTGCAGCCGTCCCTCTCGAGCACGCGGCCGGTCAGGGCCTGAAGCGCCGGGTTGTCTTCGACCACGAGCACCGTCGTGGCCACCGGCGCCGGCTCGTCGACCGGTTCGGCTGGCGTCGGCTCCGGCCTGCCCTCGGCACACGGCAGGTGAATCTTGAACGTCGTGCCCCGGCCCGGCTCGCTGTAGACCCAGATGTTGCCCCCGCTCTGCTTGACGATGCCGTGGACGCTGGCCAGGCCGAGCCCCGTTCCACGTCCCACCTCCTTGGTGGTGAAGAAGGGCTCGAACAGGTGCGCCTGCACGTCGGGCGCCATGCCCATGCCCGTGTCGGTCACGGCCAGCTGGACGTGCCGGCCCGGAGCCGACTGCAGGTGCGAGGCGACGTAGTCGGCATCGAGCTCGACGTTGCGCGTTTCGATCGTCAGCTTGCCCCCGTCGGGCATTGCGTCGCGCGCGTTGGCCACGAGGTTCATCAGGAGCTGGCCGATGTGCGCCCGGTCGGCCCGCACCGCGGCCAGGTCCGGCGCCAGTCGCAGGTCGATGTCCACCTGTTCGCCGACAATCCGTTTGAGCATGCGGCCGGCGTCGGAGATGACACCGTTCAGGTCGAGCACACGGAGCTCGGGCAACTGCTTGCGACTGAACGCCAGCAGGTCGCGTGTCAGGGCGGCCGCCTGTTCCCCCGCCCTGCGGATCTCGGACAGATCGCCCGTCACCGGATGCTCGCCCACCGCGTCGATCGCCAGATCGCAGTAGCCGATGATCTCCGTCAGCAGGTTGTTGAAGTCGTGCGCGATGCCGCCGGCCAGTTGCCCGAGCGCCTCCATCTTCTGCGCCTGCTGCAGCTGGGCTTCGATCCGCCGCTGCCGCTCGGCGCCCAGGTGCTCGTCGGTGACATCGATGGAGAGCACACAGACGCCGTCCGAGACCGGCTGGATGACCAGATCGAACCAGCGCGAGTCGCCGCCGGGAAAGTGGAACTCGTTGCGGACCTGCTCGCGCCGGCGCGAGGACATCACCCGCTGGAGCGCGGCGAAGACCGGGGTCGTCTCGATCCCCGGGTAGCACGCCATCATGGTCCGGCCGACCAGCTCGTCAACCGTGCGTTGGCCGTGCCGGGCGGCGGCCGCGTTCACATAGCGATACGTCCAGTCGTAGCCGACCACCTGCACGCCTTCGAGCAGGCCGTCGACCGACAGCCGGACGGCCTGGTCGGCCGCCCCCGGTGTCACTGGCCTCGTCCCCACGCCTCGGGTATCGGCTCGAGATGACAGGTGCGCTACCGGTGCGCCGGTCGCCCTACTCGCCTGCCGGCTCGCCCTCGTCGCCGCCCTTGCGGCGGCGCGGGCGGATATCGTAGCGCTTTATCATCTCGTTGAGCGTCGTTGGCTTGATACGCAGCAGTTCGGCGGCCTTCTTCTGCACGCCGGACGCCGCCTCGAGCGCCGCCTCGATGTAGCGGCGTTCGTAGCCGATGATGACCTCGCGAAAATGAATGCCCTCGGGCGGCACGGCCACGTCGGGAATCCCGGCCTGGCCGCCGGGACCGACCTGGTCGGGGATGAGATCCGTGTCGATCTCGCGTCCCGGACAGAGGACGACGGCACGTTCGATTACGTTTTCGAGTTCCCGCACGTTGCCCGGCCAGTCGTAGGCCACCAGGCGGTCGAGCGCGGCGGGTGTGACCAGCAGGTCGGTCTTCTCGCTCTCGGTGCCGAACTTGTCGAGGAAGTGCTGGACGAGGAGCGGAATGTCGTCCTTGCGATCGCGCAGGGGCGGCAACTCGACGGTAATGACGTTCAGCCGGTAGAACAGGTCCTCGCGGAAGCGGCCCTCCTTCGTCATCGCACGGAGATTCACATTCGTGGCCGCGATGATGCGGACGTCGACCTTGATCGTGTCCACGCCGCCGAGCTTCATGAACTCCCGCTCCTGGATGACCCGGAGCAGCTTTGACTGGGTCTCGGCGGGCACGTTGCCGATCTCGTCGAAGAAGATCGTGCCGCGGTCGGCCATCTCGAACAGACCGCGCTTGGGCATCACGGCACCGGTGAACGCGCCGCGCACATGGCCGAACAGGTTCGACTCGAGCAGATCCGGCGGCAGGTTGCCGGAGTTGACGGTGACGAAGGCGCGCGCCGCGCGCGTCGACAACCGGTGCAACGCCCGCGCCACGAGCTCCTTGCCCGTCCCGCTCTCACCCTGGATGAGGACCGTGGCCCGGCTCGGCGCGGCACGGGCCACCATGTCGTAGACCGCCTTCATCGGGCCGCTGCCGCCGATGATCTCGCCCAGCCGGTGCGCACCGGCCCGCAGCTGATCGCGCAGGTCGCGGTTCTCGCGCGCCAACCGCCGGTGCTCGACCGCGTTCCTGACGACGGCCAGCACGTCGTCGTTCTTGAACGGCTTGGTGAAATAGTAGAAGGCGCCCTGCTTGGTCGCCGCCACGGCGTTCTCAATCGTGCCGTAGGCAGTGACCATCACCACCGGCAACTGGTCGTCGATCTGCCGGATTTCCTCGAGCACCTCGAGGCCATTACGGTCGGGCAGCATCAGGTCGAGCAGGACGACGTCCACGCCCGCCCCCCCCAGCGCCTCGAGCCCCTCACGAGCCGTCGGCGCCGTCGTCACCCGAAATCCTTCGGCCGACAACAGCGCCTCGAGCGCCTCGCGGATGATCTCTTCGTCGTCGATGACCAGCACCGACGGCATCTCACGCGTAGTGTGATCCACCCTCTGCCCTCTGCCCTCTGTCCTCTGCCCTCGTCAGCGTCAGCCTGAACGTGGTGCCCTGTCCCGGCTCACTCTCGCAGACGAGCGTGCCGCCATGCTCCTGGACGATGCCGTAGGTGACCGACAAGCCGAGGCCGGTGCCCCCGCCGCCCTTGGTCGTGAAGAACGGGTCGTAGATGCGTGCGACCTGGTCGGGGGGAATCCCGACGCCGGTGTCACTGACTTCGACGATGGCGTCGGCGTCGACCACGCGCGTGTCGATCGAGAGCCAGCCGCCCGTCGGCATCGCGTCGCGGGCATTGAGCAGCAGGTTCAGGAAGACCTGCTGCAGCTTGTGCTCGACGCCGTTGACGACGACCGGCGACGCGGCCAGGTTCTTCCGCACCTGCACGTGGGCGCTTCGCAGTTGATGCTCGAGCAGGGCCAGCACGTCGCCGATGACCGCGTTCAGGTCGACCGGTCCGGTGTCGCCGCCCGACGGACGCGCCAGGTTCAACAGGCTGGTGACGATCTTGGCGGCGCGGAACGTCTGCCGTTCGATCTTCTGGAGCAGCCCCGTGCGCGGATCGGCCGGATCGGCCCGTTCGAGCAGAAGCTGCGTGAAGCTGGAGATGCCCGTGAGCGGGGTGTTCACTTCGTGCGCGACGCCGGCCGCGAGCAGGCCCACCGCCGCCATCTTCTCGGACAACTGCAGCTGCTCCTCGAGCGTCACCCGGTCGGTGACGTCGACAATCAGCATGATCCAGCCGGCCTGCGCGCCTTCAGCGGTCTGGAACGGCGCAATCGTCACGTTGACCAGCTGCGGGCGCTTCGGATCCGCGATCGGCGCGCCGAACGGCACGCGATAGAGGCTGGCGCCGGCCGGCTGGTCGTGCCGCGCCGCTTCGAGCAGCTCGACAATCGTGCGTGGAAACAGGCCCCCGAGATGCCGGCCCACCGCGCGGCCGCGGGCGATGCCGGCCAGCGTCTCCATCCGCCGGTTCCAGCGGAGCACCCGATCCTCGAGATCGACGACGACCAGCCCGTCGGTCAGCGACTCGACGACGCTGTCCGAGAACTGACGCAGCCGTTCGATCTCGTCGGCCTTGCCCTGGAGCTGGCCGTACAGACGCGCATTCTCGAGCGCGGTCGCCGCCTGTCCGGCCACCGAGGCGAGCAGGGCCAGGTCTTCACTGCTGAGCGGTTCCTGCTGCGGGCGCCGGCCCGCGGCCAGCACGGCAATCGTCGTGCCCTTCGACACGCACGGCACGAAGCAGTACAGGCCCACCTCGCGCCAGGTCGCGGCCTCGTCGGCCGGCAGCCGGCGGCCGGCGGCCGAGTCGTCGGCAATCACCGTGGAGCCCGACGACAGCCGGGCACTCAGGACGGACCCGGCGTGAATGTCGGCGGCGCGCTCGACGTGCTCGGCGGCCACCACGACGAAGCGGCCCGCGTCACCGTGCGGGTCGGCCAGGAGCAGCGCCATCCGGTCCACCACGAGCGTCTCGCGCACCCGCTCGACCAGCCGCGTGCTCAACCGTTCCAGATCGAGATCGCTGTTCAGGTCGCGCGCGAAACTGAGCAGCGCGCGGCGATAGTCGTACCGATCGCGGTAGTACAACCGATCGAGGCCCGCCTGGATCGCCTCACGGATCCAGGGCGCGAGCAGCACCACGACGAACGTCGCCATCAACGCCCAGAACCGGCTCGACTCGGCGCCCGTGCCGATGGCGAAACCGAGAAACTGCAGCGTGACGCCGTAGATCACCGCCAGCAGCAGCAGGTAGGCCGCGCCCACCAGTCCCTTCTTGATGATGACCTCGACGTCCATCAGCCGGTACCGCACGAGCGCCGACGCGAAGGCCAACGGGATGCAGCCGAGCAGCACGGCCGAGTACTCGGCAAACGGTGGGACCCGGCCCACGAGGAACGGAATCACGTACAGGAGCAGGAACGGCAGCGCACCGGTAGCCGACCCCCACACGATCCAGCGCAACTGACGATTGGCGGTCACCGACCGCAGGCGCGTGAGCGCCCGCATCATGATGACGAGGCCGCCGGCCAGACAGACGGCCAGATAGACCAGGCTCCACCACTCGATCCCCTCGAGCAGCGGCGTCGTGTCGGCCCCGCGCACGCCGTTGGTGAACGCCGTGACCCGCATCGCGCCAAGCAGGAGCGCCGGCAGGTAGACGAGCGGCAGCAGCTTCCGGCCGGCGTCGCTCTTGGCCCAGGGATCGGGCCGTTCGGGAAAGCCCAGCGAGAAGTGCAGGAAGAGCGGCGGCAAGAGCAGCCGCGCCACCATGTCGGCCCAGTCGAAGAAGTAGTCGAGCCGGTCGTACCGGCCCGACGGCGTGAAGGCCAGCACGCCGAAGAAGGCGACCGTCAGCCAGAAGAAGTGCAGCGTCGAGACGTCGTTCGGCCGCCGCAGCCGCACCGACGCGCCCACGAGGATCGACAGGATGCCGACGAGCGCCAGCGAGTAGTAGAGCGACGACGGCTGGCGCATGACCGGGACGACGATCACCTCGACAGGCTCGGCGGCCCCGGCGCGGACGACCACGTACGTCAGTGGCCGGCCGGGCGTCGCCTGGTGCAGCGTGTCAATGGCCTCGAGCCAGCTGGCGATCTCCCGATCGTCGATGCGCAGGAGCGCGTCGCCAACCGCGATGCCGGCCCGATCGCCCGCCCCGCCGGGCGCCACCTCCAGCGCCACGACGCGGCCGTCGTCGCCCCAGAGCACGCCGTCCTCGAGCTCGTGCTGCCAGCCCTTGACGAGGACGATGTTGACGACCGCCAGCGTGATGAGGACGGCTGACACCGCGACGGGCAGACCGACGCTGACGAACGGACGAAGGACGCGGGTGGCCGCCGACATCGCGTGAAGAAACTCAAGAGTACCCGATTCAGGCCGGGGGCTGGCCCGCCGGAAGGATCAGAACCGGACCTGTATCCCGCCCACGAACCGGAGCGGCGGCGAGACGGTCAGCAGCTCGTCGTAAAACGAGCCGGGATCGTCGAGGTCCCGGTAGAGGTTGCGGACGCCGACGAGCACGTCGAACGAGCCGCCCCGGAGGGGCTGATACGGCAGCGGCTGCCGCACCTCGACCGCAAAACGGGCGCGCGCGACCGGACCGGCAGCGCCGGTGGCGCTGAATCCCGAGCTCACCCGGTAGGCCATCGCCACGTGCGTGGAGGTCGCCGGGATCTCGGCGTGGACCGAGGCCGACAGATCGTGCAGCGTCTCACGCGGCCCCCGCACCATCGACGGCGCAAGCGCCTGAATCCGCCGTGACATCCGCGTCGCCGACTCCCAGCCGACACGGCCGGCCGCGTAGGTGATGTCGCCGCGGACGTGGGGCGACAACGCGCCCGTCAGGCGGGCCGACCAGCCCGTGACCTCGACGTCACCCAGCGCGCCGGTCAGGTAGTGACTGGCGCCGGCCGTGCCGGGACCGAAGAGTGTCACGAGCTGATCGTGGCTCGTCTGCCGGAAGCGGCGGAACGCCACCGTGCGTTCGGCGCCGGCCGCGCCGAAGGCGTGTTCGACGCCGACCGCCAGTTCGCGCACCCGCTCGGCACGAATCGCCCCACCCGATCGGATCGAGGCGAACGACCGATCCGGCGGCAACCACAATCCCGCCGCGGCCGGGGGCTGGAACTCGGCGGTGCCGGGCGCCACAGCGTGCTGCAGGCCGTCGAGCGTCACCGCCGTGCGCCCGATGACGGCCACGCGCGCACCCAGGCGCGGGCTGAGCACCGGCGAGCGGGCCAGATAGTCGTACGCGTCGACCCGCAGGCCGTAGCTCACGTCGAGTCCTGGTCGCACCGTCCACCGATCCAGGAGGTAGACGGCGCCGGCCGTCCGCGCTTCGCCGACCGACAGGCCTTGGCTAACCCGATCCGTGCCCCGGGGCCGGAGCGCGCCATACGAGACGCCGGCCCTGATGGCGTGGCGCTCGTCGCCGCTGGAGGTGAACTCGCCAAGCATGACCCAGCTCGAGGGTTCCCCGGCCGACCACGCGCCGCGCACCATCCACGATCCATGGCCGGCAATCGGCGCGCCGATCGCCAGATAGGCCACGTTCCCCGTCATCATCGACCACGGGCGCTCCCCGGTCACATCGAGCAGGCCGGTCGTCATCCAGTTGATCTGGCCGTCGAAGTCCGTCTTGCCGAAGAACGCCGACGCCGCCCGCATCGACGAGTGCACGGCGCGATCGAACACGCTGCGGGCGTCGAGCGTCGGCTCGGGCAGCAGGGCCACGTCCCACGGCACTCCGGCCGGCGCCTCGTCGCGCAGGACGACGCGCCGCATCTGGCG
>DATKDF010000224.1:0-27242 GCA_035512795.1 Vicinamibacterales bacterium | reverse complement strand
CATCCGCCCAAGCGACCTCGGGCACCTTAACGCAGGCAAACTGTGGAAAACACCTCCGACCCCATGCGCATACTCCTGGCCATCCTCCTCCTCGCGCCGGGCCTCGTGGCCCAGCGCGGATTCCAGAATCCCTACGCGCTCGACGAGATGCGCGGCAAGCAGGCCGTCGTCGAGACGACCATGGGCGTCATCGTCCTGCAATTGATGCCGGACCTCGCGCCGAACCACGTTGGCCATTTCATGAAACTGGCCGCTGATGGCGCGTATGCCGGCACCACGTTCCACCGTGTCATCAAGTACGGCCTCATCCAGGGCGGCGACCCGCTGTCGAAGGACCCGGCCAGGGCCGCCCAGTACGGCACGGGTGGTCTGAACGTTCTGGCGCGCGAACCGAGCAAGGAGTCATTCACCGCCGGCGCCGTCGGCGCCGTGCTCGTGCCCGGCCGTCCGAACAGCGCCGGCGCGCAGTTCTTCATCTGTGCCACCGACCAGTTGGCACTCGACGGGCAGTTCACGTTGTTCGCCCGGGTCGTGGAGGGCCTCGAGGTCGTCCAGCAGATCTCGGCCGTCGAGGCCGACGGCGACCGCGCGCGTGAGCGGATCGTGATCCGGAGCGTGACCATTCGCGACACGCCGCCCGTGCCATTCGTCAACGACACGCCGGCCGATCTGGCCGCGTATCGCGCAACGCTCGAGACGACGATGGGCGCGGTCGAGCTGGAGATGCTCGCCGACGTCGCGCCCGAGACCGTGCGGCAGTTCCTGCGCCTGGCGCACGCTGGCGTGTACGACGGCGTGCCCGTGCACCGCGTGGCGCCCGGGTTCGTCATCCAGACAGGCGCGATCGCGTTCCGTCAGACGCCGCTCACGGTTGCGCAGAACAATCTCGTGCGGAATCTCCAGCCGGAGTTCAGCCAGACGCCCAACGTGCCCGGGGTCATCTCGATGGCCAGGGGCGAGGACCCGGCCAGCGCGACGACGTCCTTCTTCATCTGCATCGGCGAGTGCCGGTCGCTCGACGGGCAGTACACGGTGTTCGCGCGCGTCGTCTCCGGCATGGACGTCGTCAACCGGATGGCGGCGGTCGAACTGGACGGCGAATCGCCCCGCACGCCGATCGTCGTGACGAAGGCCGGCGTGCGACGGTAGGCGCGAGCGGGGCCGACACCCGCGGTCAGTCCCGGAGGGCCTCGAGCGGGTCGACGCGCATCGCCCGTCGGGCCGGCACGTAGCAGGCTGTTGCTGCCGACGCGAGCACGAGTACGGCCACACCGGCCATGGTCATCGGATCGAGCGGGCTCACGCCGAACAGATGCGCCTCGAGCAGGCGGCCGGCGAGCACGGCGGCGACAAGCCCGACCACCAGGCCGACGGCCGACAACCGCAGCCCACGGCCGATCACCATCCGGGCCACCGACCGGCCCGTGGCGCCCATGGCCATCCGGACGCCGAACTCGCGCGTCTGACGGCTCGTCGTGAAGCTCAGTACGCCGTAGATACCAGCCAGCGCGAGCACGAGCGCTGTCACGGCGAACGTGCCGACCAGAACCAGGCTGAACCGCCGGGGTGCCACCGACCGATCCACCAGGTCGGCGACCGTCACCGTGTCGTAGAACGCCATGAGCGGATCGCGTGCCCAGACGACTTTCTGGGCCGCTTCGGCCAGGCTCCAGGGTTCCCGCGCGGTCTGCAGCACGTACGTCATCGATCCGTACGGCAACTGCGCGTGCGGCATGAAGAGCTCCTCGCGCGCCGGGGCGTCGAGCGAATCGTGCCGCAGGTCGCCCACGACGCCGACGATCTCGACGCGTCTCTGTATGCCGGTAAACGTCACCTGCACGAACGAGCCCACCGGATTCGTGTCGGGCCAGTGGCGCCGGGCCATGGCCGCGCTCACGACGGCGACCGGCGCGGTGTCGGCCGTATCCGTCCGCGCCAGGCCGCGGCCTCGGATGACGGGGATGTCCATCGCCGGAAAGTAGCCGGGCGTGGCCACCGTCAGGTGCGCGTTTGGCCGTTCCTCCGCGCGGACGGCCGGACGTCCCTCGATCGTCAAGGGGCCCTGGATGTTGATGTTCGCGCCGATGAACGGCATTGCCGAAACGGCACCGGCTTCGACGACGCCCGGAAGCGCCCGCATCTCGTCGGTCGTCTCGCGGAAGAACACCGCGCGGCGCGCGGGCGTGCGCAGGTCCCGATCCCAGGCGAACACCTGGAGCGCCAGGACCTGGTTGGTACGGAATCCCGGGTCGACGTCGAGCAGCCGGCCGAACGATCGCAGGAGGAGTCCGGCGCCCACGACGAGCGCGACGGCGAGCGCGACCTCGATCATCACCAACCCGTCGCGTACGATGCGGCCGCCCCGTGATGTCGTGCTGCCGCGTCCGGCGGACAGCGCGTCCTGCGCGCGCGGGCGGGAGAACTGCCAGGCGGGCGCCAGGCCCGCGAGGATGCCCGTGACCAGGCCGAGGCCGACCGCTACCGCCGCGAGGGTCCAGTTCAGACCGATCGCGTCGAGCCTCGGCAGGTCGGAAGGCGCCAGGGCGACGACCACGCGGAGCAGCCACGCGGCGAATCCGATCCCGACCGCTGCACCAGCCACGGACAGCAGCACGCTCTCGGTCAGCAATTGCCGCGCCAGGCGCCCGCGTCCGGCCCCGAGCGCGCCCCGCACCGCAAATTCCCGATCGCGGTCGGCGGCGCGCGCCAGCATCATGTTCGTGACGTTGGCGCACGCGACGAGCAGGACCACGACGACGGCCACGAGCAGGAGCGTCAGCGCCGGCCGAGCGTCGCCGACCACGTGCTCGCCGATCGGCTCGATCACGGCTCGTGTCGTGGCGTTCGTGCCGGGGAACTCGCGCGCAAGCGCGGCGCTCACGACGTCCAGATCGGCTTGCGCCTGTTCCATCGTCACGCCCGACCGCAGACGGCCGATCGCCGCCCACCACCCCGTGCCGCGGGTGCGCGTCTCGTACTCCTGAAAGACCTTGGGCAGCCACACGTTGCGCAGGCGGCTGGGTGACTCGAGCAACGCCAGCCCCGGCGACGACACGATGCCGACCACCGTATACGGCTCGCCATCGAGCGGAATCGTCCGGCCGACGATGGCCGGGTCCGAGGCGAACCGGCTGGCCCACACCTCCTCGCCGAGGATCGTCAACCGGTCCTCTCCGGCCACGTGGTCGGCCGCGGTGAACAGGCGGCCGTGGATCGGGCGCAGACCGAGCAGATCGAAGTAGCCTTCGCTGACCCTGGTCGCGAAGAACACCTCGGGCCGGTCCCCACCGGTGTAGTCGACGCTGAAGGGCTCGGCGCTGGCCAGCCCCTCGAACGTCGACGTGCCGGCACGCCAGGCGAGAAAGTTGCCCGGCGCGACCTCGTCGCTGCGGCGTTCCGGTTGTGTCGTGTCGTGCTGCCAGACGGCGACGAGCCGATCGGGTTCGGGCAGCGGTACCTCGCGGAGCAGCACGGCGTCGGCCGCGCTGAAGACGGCCGTGGCCGAGCCGATCCCGAGCGCGAGCACGGCGATGGCGAGCAGGAAGAAGCCGGGCCGCCGGCGCATGAGCCGCAGACTGCTTCTGAGGTCCTGCGCGATCTCGCTGTCGCGGGTGAACTGGCGACGCACCCAGGCGGCGTCTGACAGCGAGCCGAGCGATCGACGGAGCAGGGTCATCTGTGCACTCCAGTGCGGGGGATCGTGGCTCCCCGGTGCGTCGCGGCGGATCTCGCCTTCCCATTCCTGCCGCCACGACGCGCGATCGCGGCGCGGCACGAGCAGGCCGAAGAGGCGGACGATCCCGAGGGCGGCGCGGATGAGCAGGGGCGGACGGTCGCGCATGACGGATCAGGCGCGGCGCGTGCGACCGCGGGCCGGCAACGCGGCGAGCATGGGGAACCGGGCGCGAGCCTCGGCGACGAGCGCCGTGCCGGTTGCCGTCAGTTCGTAGTACCGCCGCGGCGGCCGCTGTTCGCGCTGGGCGATCTTCACACTCTCCCAGCGCGACCGGGCGAGGCCGTCGCCTTCGAGGCGGCGCAGGATCGGGTAGACGGTGCCGCTCGGGAGCCCGGTGGCGTCGAGGATGTCAAATCCGTGATGGAACCCGCGGTCGAGGGCGTCGACGACGAGCGCGGTAGCGGAGGAGAGGGCGCGGCTCACAGCCGTATGCTAGCTATGTAGAGTACTGGTGTCAATCGCGTCCGGGATCGCACGACCCCCACCGCTCTCCGCCGCCCGTCAGGTGCCGTGACTCACGCGCATACCGGGGACGAACGCGTCGGCCACGGCCGGCGTCACGTGCCGCATGCCGGAGACGCGCAGCCGCCGCAGCCGGGGAAGCCGGGCCAGGGCGGCGACGCCGGCGTCGGTGAGCGCGGTGCACGTGTCGAACGTGACCTCCTCGAGCGTCGGGATGCCGGCGAGCAGCTCCGGCGTCCGATCGGTGATGCGGTTGTAGCTGGCGAAGTACTTCTGTAGCCGCGGCAGGTCCGTGATGTGCGAGGTTGCCTCGTCGCCGGTGTCGCGGCAGTACATCAGGACGAGCGACTCGATTCCGCGGCAGTGCCCCACATGACGGTAGCCGGCGTCCGGCACGTCCATCGGCATGAGCTCCCGGAGCGCCGGGAAGCGCGGCAGTGCCGACAAACCCTCGTCGTCCACGTTCCGGCAACTGACCGACAGGTGCGCCAGCGCCGGCATGTCGGCCATCGCGACGAACCCGCGGCGCTGGAGGTTGTAGCAGCGGCGCCCCCAGATGTGCTCGATCGTCCGCGATCGACTGAGCGCTTCGAATCCATCGTCGCCGGCCGACGTGTCCTGGCACATCAGGAACCGCAACCGAGGCAGCGCGGCGATGGACGGCATCGACTCGTCCTTCGCGTCGAATGCGAGCCACTCGAGGTGCGGCAACTCGACCAGCGGCGCGAGCGCGGCGCCCGAAATCGCGAGCCGGGCGTCGTCCACGTTCAGCGCGAAGAGCCCGTCGAGTCCGACCAGTTGCCCGAATCCGGCGTCGGTGAACGGCCCGCGCAGCATCAGGAAGGTGGGCCCGGCGTCGAAGCCGAGGAGCGACATCCGGGGTTCGCCGCCGCGCCACTGTCTGAAGGACGGCAGCTCGTGGAGCAGCGCCAGACCGGCGTCGGTGACGCCGATGCCCGTCCGCAGATCGGCCAGGTTCACCTTGCCGGCGAGCGCCCGGATCGCACCGTCGCCCGAGCGCGTCGCCGAGAGGTCGACCGCGCGCAGGCGCTCGCAGACCGAGAGGTGCGCCACGCCGTCGTCGGTGATCCGGGTCCACGTAAGCTCGATGGCTTCGAGCGCCGGCAAGTGGCGCAGCACCTGCAGCCCGGCGTCGGTGATGCCGGTGCACCCGCCCAGATTCAGGTGTCGCAGGTTCGGAAGCCGCGCCAGGTACCGGAGCCCCTCGTCGGTCAGCGCCTTCGATCCACCGAGATCGAGCCTGGTGATGTGGTCGAGGCGGCTCACGCGGTCGAGAACGGCGTCGGTCATCTGGCCAACGGCATGGAGCCTCTCGAGTCGCCGCGCGCGCATCAGGTCGGTGACCTCATCCCAGTCGCGCGAACGGGTCGCGACGTCTTCGTCGGCGGCGTCGGAGGTGGCGTACATCGCGACGGGTTTCGCGATGATCGTGCGGCCGCGCGGTAATGCCGCGACATGGCGTTCGAGCGCCTCCCAGCTCTCGAACTCCTGCGCGCGTGCCACGAGGAACCGCGCCTCCTCGAGCCCGATCTCGTCCGGCGTCTCCGGCTCCGCTTCGGGCCGGCCGAGCGCGAGCCGGATGTACCGCCGCGTCACCTCCCAGGTGCGCCCATGGCCGAAGAAGTCCCGGACGATGCGCATCGCCTCGCGCTCGCCGGTGCGGTAGGCGACGACGAGCGCCTCGGCGACGGTGTCATATCGGCGCATCGGCGAGGCCGGCGACAGCCGGTCTTTGAGTGCCGTCCAGCCCGGAAGACCGTGTTCGCGCGCGAGCGCGTGCTGGACGTCGCGCAGGGTCGGCATGGTCGGAGGATTCGCCATCGCGCGCGCCAGCCGCGGGCGGGCATGGCCTGCGCCTGCGCGAATCGCCTTCAACCAGCGTCTGGCTTCCGTCTTGAGGGCGTCGAGGGTCGTGCTCGGGGTGATCTGTCGGGACATGGACCTTCCTCCTTCGGTGCCCGATGTCCGCTGACGTCAGGCGGGAGGGAGGTTCCGAGCCAACGTGCTGCCGAACCGGCTGGGTGGACGTCGAACGTCCTTGCCGCGGACAGGAGGCGCCCCAGCAGCGCGCTTCGCAGAGTGTTCTGCGTCGGCGCGGCTACTGTCAAGGGCACGCGGCAAACGGGCCCGATGTCACGTTCGAGTGTCTACGGTGTCTCGTCGTCCGAGCGGCCTGTCGGCAGTCGAGGCAATGCCGTCGCGGAGCCCGGACCGAGCAACCCCGCCTCCGTGTACACACGCAGCTTGTCGCGCGTATCCGTGATGTCCAGGTTCCGCATCGTCAACTGCCCGATCCGATCCTGCGGCGTGAACTCGCCCTCGCCCTTCTCCATCGTCAGGCGTTCCGGCCGGTAGGTGAGGTTCGGGCTCGTCGTGTCGACGAGTGAGTAGTCGTTGCCCCGGCGCAGCTCGATCGCGACTTCGCCTGTGATCGCACGTGCGATCCACCGCTGCGCCGACTCGCGCAGCATCATCGCCTGCGGATCGAACCAGCGTCCCTGGTAGAGCAGACGGCCCAGGCGGCGGCCGTTCTCGCGGTACTGCTCGATCGTGTCTTCGTTGTGAATGCCCGTGATCAGCCGCTCATAGGCGATGAAGAGCAGCGCCACGCCCGGCGCCTCGTAGATGCCGCGGCTCTTGGCTTCGATGATACGGTTTTCGATCTGGTCGCTCATGCCGAGGCCGTGTCGGCCGCCAATCCGGTTGGCCTCTTCCAGGAGTGCCACCGGATCGCTGAACGCCATGCCGTTCAGCGCGACCGGCGAGCCCTCCTCGAACCGCACCCGCACGATCTCGGGTTTGACGAGGATGTCGTCGTTCCAGAAGGCGACGCCCATGATGGGCTGGACGATGGAGATCCCGGTGTTCAGGTGCTCGAGGTCCTTCGCTTCGTGCGTGGCGCCGAGCATGTTCGAGTCGGTCGAATAGGCCTTCTCGACGCTCATCTTGTAGGCGAACCCGTGCCGGGCCATGTACTCCGACATCTCCTTGCGGCCGCCGAGCTCGTCGATGAAGTCCTGATCGAGCCAGGGCTTGTAGATCCGGAGGCTCGGGTTGGTGAGGAGGCCATAGCGGTAGAACCGCTCGATGTCGTTGCCCTTGAACGTGCTGCCGTCGCCCCACACGTGGACGTCGTCTTCCTTCATCGCGGCGACCAGCAGCGTGCCCGTCACGGCGCGCCCGAGCGGCGTCGTGTTGAAGTACGGCAGGCCGGCCGTCGAAATGTGAAAGGCGCCGCACTGGAGTGCCGAGAAACCCTCGAGCACGAGCGGCCGGCGGCAGTCGACCAGGCGCGCCTTTTCGGCGCCGTACTGGAGCGCCCGGCGCGGGATGTCGTCGTAGTCCGGCTCGTCTGGCTGGCCGAGGTTGGCCGTGTAGGCGTACGGAATGGCGCCGCGCTGGCGCATCCAGTGGAGGGCGGCGCTCGTGTCGAGGCCGCCGGAAAACGCGATGCCGACCCTCTGGCCGGCGGGCAGTCGTTGAAGGATGGTCGTCACGGTCGTCGGCCCATCAGTGTAGGCGATGCGGCGCCGCGACGGTCAATCACCCGTTGCCAGCAAGGCCTTCTGGGCCGAGCTCCACGCCTTCAGCGTCTGCGTGTATGCCGCCACTCGCGCGGGTTCATCACGGGAACGGTCACGCTGCTCGACCGGATCCTGCCCAAGGTCGAACAGTTGGGACCGCCCAGTGCCCAGGTCATGGATGAACTTCCACCGCCCGTCGCGCAGGCCCACGAGCCTGGCACCGTAGTCGGTGAAAAACAACGCCATGCGTGGCTGCCCCCCGAGCGCAGACTCGCCCTGGTGCCGCGCATCGATCGGAAGCCCAAGCAGATCGAAGGCGGTCGGAACGACATCAACCAGGCTGGCCGTGATGTCGCTGCGCACCTCGCGCGCGATGGCCCCTGGCACGGCCACGAAGAACGGCACTCGCACGTTCTCTTCGTATAAATAGAAAGAATGTCCGACATTGCCCGGGTGCTGGCCGAACGCCTGACCGTGATCGCCATACACCACGAACATCGTCTGTTCCAGCAATCCCCGTGATGTCAGCCCGTCGACGAGGACGCCAATGGCTGCGTCGCCGGCGTGTAACGCACTGCGGTACCGGTCATGATCGGTCGCAAACCCGAAGGCTCCTGTTCCGGAGACCTCGTACGGATGGTGTCCAGCCACCGGCATGTAGCTGACGAGAAATCGATCGGTGGGATGGAGCGCGTCGATCCACGACAACAGCCGCGCCACGGTCGCGGGCTCAGCCACACCGAAGCTGGACTCATGATTGCCGCCAATGTGCCCCGCATCTTCGAGCGTGTCGAAGCCGCGGTTCCGGATCACGGCGTTCATGCCGAGGTACCCGAACCGTCCGGAGTGAAACAGCGCCGTGTGATACCCCCGTGCACGAAGCACGTCCGTCACCGAGCCGCAGGGAACGGCCCTGTAGGCCTCGACGTCGGTGTCGAACGCCGGAGACCGCGCACACATGACCGACCATAGACTCCGGATGCTGTCGGGCGACACCGCATAGGTTCGTTCGAACACGACGGCGTGGGCAGCCAGTTCCTCCAGCCTGGGCATCACGTTGTCCGCGGCGCCGTACAGACGGAGGTACTGCGCGGCGGTGGATTCGAGTCCAATCACGACCACGTTGCGGCCCTCGGCACTCCCATGCAGCGACGACAGATCGACCGACGGGGACGCATCGAACGGCGGACGCCTCCAGTCCCCTGCTACGGCCCGGGCATCGACCGCCGGAAGCGCGCTGACGACCAGCGTCACGAGGGCATTCCGATGCAGCCCCCAGGTCTCGACACGCGCGGCCGCGACGCTGCCACCAACACCGACAAGTAGCAGACTGAGGGCCAGCATCGGGGCCCACGAGGCCGGCGCCTGCCGGCCCAATCGCACCGCCACAACTGCAGTCCCCGTGACTAACGCGATCGCACCGAGCGACGACGCGGTGAGATGGAGGCGAATGGAGTCGGCAATGGGCGCGCCCGCAGCACGCAACATCGGCCACGTCAGAGGCGCCGGGAGCACACGAGCGACGGCCGTGTTGACGGCCACGTACATCACGACGATCCAGAACATCGCCATGATCACGCGACGGCCCGAGCGCCAGCGGTTCAGCCCAGTCTCCGCCGCCAGGAAGGCAACGGCCGCCAGTGCGTCCTGTCCAACACACGCCGCGATCAGGGTGGGCGTCCACTCCACCGGCCGATCCCACAACACCACCGCACGCGCGACGATGAGCACCAGCACGAGTGCCGGAGTCATCATTGGCGGACCAGGTTGACGCGCTTGAGCAGGAGGAGAGACACCAGGCGGCCGCTGCCGCGCACCCGCCAGCACCAGTCATGCGCGAGCAGGAGCCGCGCGGGCGGGTTGGCGTAGAGCCTCTGCCGATCGCCCCTGAACGCCAGGGGCACGACGACGAGATCGAAGCCGTCGCAGCGATGACCCGCAACAAACGTCTCGTGCCGGTACTCTGCGACCGGGCGGGCGCCGGTCGGCCGCGCGTCCAGAAGGGCCCGCGCCGAGTCCAGGTGGTCGCGATTGGCGTCGATGATCACCACCCTGGCGTCCGGCATCAGATCACGACACACCAGCGCCGTGCGCGGGAACAGGCCGCCGCCGATGATGGCGACGTGCCGAACCGTGTCACGCTCAACGAGCGTCAAGGCCAGCGCACGGGTGTGCGCCTCGACGACAAAACGCTGGAGGCGCGGCGAGGTGAGGACCAGCGCTTCGAGGCCGTCCAGGCTGCACGCCTCGAGCCAGCGCAACAGCGCCGGCCATCGGCTGACGTGGCTGGCCGGAGCTGTCCGTGTGGGCAGTTCCGACCAGTGGACGCCGGGAAAGGCGTGGTGCTCGCAGTGGTATCCGTCGTTGAAGCAGAGCAGGTTGTAGACGCGACCGTAGTGACTCGTCGTGACCGCTCCCGCGTGTTCATAGCGCCCCTGCATGGCGCACAATCCGAGTCCGGCGAGATATGCCGGCAGATACGTCGCGGCGAAGAATGCCGGGGCGGTGACAGCCATGACACTCCACGCCGCCAGGATGAGCACCACCTCGACTGCAAGCCTGGCCGACCATCGCCATCGCCACGGCTTGTCGGCATGATGCGCGAGGTGCCGCTCACGCCACAGGGTCTGCGGGATTCCCAGCAGCACGCTCTGGTAGAGGGCGAACACCGTGTTGGCCGCCGCCCGTCGGAAGAACGGCCGATGCACAAAGTTGTGCGCGATGGTGTTGGAGTTCCACCACACGCCCACGGCAATCAGCGGCGCCGCAGGCGCCATGACCACGGCGGCGCCGTGCAGGGCGGCCAGTGCGACAAACGACGCGTCCTGCCGTCGCCGCATCAGATCACTTCACTGCGGGCCGCCGCCAGGCGGGCGTGCCAGGGCCCGGTCGACGTCGGCCGGCGTCGGATGATGCGGCAGCAACTCCACCGCGTCGCGACGATAGCCGCCATTGGTCAGTCGCACCATCGCGCCTGCGACCTGTGAACCACAGTTGGCCGACACGGACACGACCCACGTGCCCGACGTCTCGTGCCCGGCCAGCGCGAAGACACCCGCAGGCAACGCCAGGACCTTCAACGCCATGGACCGCCGTACGCCGTTCGTCGGCCCGTCGGCGCTTGCGGTGAGCCGGAAGGCCGCCACGTCGGCGCATCCAACTGACCGCACGACAAACGCCACGTCCTTGAACTTCTTCTGGCCCGGGTTCGCCGGATCGGGCATGGCCGCCACGGGCGGACCTGTCTGCAGCCTGAACGACCGTGCGCCGGCCGGAACGGCAGCGCGGAGTTGTCTGACAAGATCCGCGTGGCTCCCGTCGGCCGGGAGCCGCACGACGCCGGCATTGGTCTGATACGCCGCGGGTGTGACGGGGGCTTCATTGGCTGGCCGCACACGAAGGTCCGTCTGGGCTCCGCCTCGGGGTGCGCGCTCGAGAAACATGCCGGGCCCTGTGGTCCCCTCACGAAGCAGCGCCTCGAACCTGCCGATGTAGCCCCACCGTCCGAACCCGACGGCCTGCGCGGTGCCGGCAACGGACCGGAGGTCCGCCCATTCACGCTTGATCATCTCGATGTCCGACGCTGTCGCCACCGTGGAATCCGGCAGCCTGAAGTAGAGATACCCCCGCTTCACGGGTGACCACGCCGTGTGGTTTCCGACTCCCCCGTTCGCGAAGGTAAAAGCGCCCCACACCTGCACACGCGCGGGAGCGGTCTGGTTGGGCTCGAACACAATTCGTTCGATGACGCCGTAGATCCCCACGAGCCCGCTCGCGGAGGGATGAGACGTCGTCACGACAAGTGCAGCCGACATCAGCAGAACGGTTCTCAGAGTTTTCACAGGCTTCTCCGTTACCAATCCCTTACCAGGTCCACGCGAGCTCTTCGCGCCAATGGCGCATGGTGTCGGTGTCAAGGGCCAACGCCCCATCCCGGCTCACACCATCGGGCAGCGGCGTCAACGACACCAGCCGTTCAAAGACCCGCACCCGCTCGACCGGCGTGACGCGCGACATCAGGTGCCACAGCGTCAGCGTGTCCCGACCGCGCGCCTCGGCCAGCACGACGGTCAACGCCGTCTCCTTCTCCAGACCGAAGTCCAACTCGTCGAGCGCCCGTCGCAGGCCTTCCGTCGCGTCATCAAACGATGGCGTGCCTGGTCCAAGGGAGGGATGGCTCCGCGCGCTCGCGCCAGCGGGCACCAGCGACTCGCGGTCGGTCCATTCAAGCGCGGCCCACCCCTGCGTGACGCGCAACATGCCGCCGCCATCGGCCTCTACGTCCATCGTGTACGCGCAGCCCAGGTCCACGACGGTGCTGGCCGGCGTCTCCACGAAGAACACCCGTGGGGGCGCGAGAATCTCGACGCTGATGCGACCTCGCGCGAGATTGAGGCGATGCTCACCTGGCCGCGCCGTCACCAACTGCAGACGCGTGCCCGGCGCCAGGTCCACCCGTCCGATCTCTCCGATGCGAAGCGCGGCGGTAGACGTTGGGTCGGTCTCGAGCCATTGGCCATCCGCCACTCGCGCCGCCAGTCGCTGGTCGAGGCGCACCACGTCCCACGCCGCCGGTCGCGTCATGGCCCACCACGCGCCAGCCGTCCCCACGATCGCAAGCGCGACTGCCGCCAGCGTCAGGCCCGGCCACCGTACCCGGCGGCGCGCCGCCACGTTCACGGTCGATGGCCGATCGAGGGCCGATTCGAGCGAATGCCAGATGCCGGACGGCGCCTCAACCAGCGCCATCTGCCGGAGGAGCGCCGCCACGGCGTCATGACGATCGAGCGCGTTGCGGCAGGAGGCGCAGGCGCTCAGGTGCGCCTCGACGCGCGCAGTCTCCGAGGCGTCGAGCGCGGCGTCGGCAAACGCCGCGAGGCGATGACGCACATGCCGTCTCCACATCATCGGTCGCCCTTTCCGCCAAGCGCCGCCAGGCGCTGGCTGAGAATCGCGTGCCCCTTGCTCAGTCGCGACGCGACGGTGCCGATCGAACAGTTCAGGACGGTCGCCATCTCGCTGTAGGACAGGTCGTCGAAGTACCGGAGGACGACGGCCATCCGGATTTTGGGCGTCAGGCCCGCCAGCGCTGCCTGAATGACGCGCGCCCGTTCGCGCTGCTCCAGCTCGACGTCGTGGCCCGGCTCGACCGCGCGCCTGTCCAGCACGGCCGGGTCCGTCGGCCTCGCACGCCGCCAGGCCCCGCGTGTTCGGTCGACGCATGCGCTCGCGACCATGCGATGCAGCCAGGTCGAAAACCTGGCCTGGCCTTTGAACTGCCCGATTTTGTCCATCAGCCTCAGGAACACCTGCTGCGTAATATCAGCGGCGGTGGCCGCGTCGCCCCGGAAGAAGTACAAGGCCATCGAGTACACGGTGTCCTTGTAGGCCTCGTAGACCAGCAGGAATGCGTCCCGATCACCCCGACGGCACGCCTCGAGCACGGCCGGGGTGACGCTCCGGTCCCTCTGGCTCACCACCATCGCGTTAGACGGACGACCGGTCCGGTTTCTTCACTTGGTGATCGACTCGGAACGCGTGGAACCGCGCTCGACGGACGCTTCCGCCATCGGCGTCCCAGCCAGGAAGGGTACGCCATTCGAAGTGATCCAGCACCGGCGGTCAGTCGTCGAAGGGCAGCCCGCCGCCGCCGGGCACGACGAAGTTCGATACGCCCGCGCCGAGCAGGCGCACGGGGCGGGCACCGGCCTCGGTCCTGGCGAGCAGCGCCACGGCCCGGGCGGCGAGGTCGTCGGCGCGATCGGCGGGCGGCCGCGTGTCACTTCGGGTCACCGTCGTGAAGTCGTCGTACCGGACCTTGATCGTCACCGTGCGCGCGAGCAGGCCGCGCCGAACGAGCCAGGCGGCGTTCTGGCGCGCCATCGAGTCGATCTCGGCGCGCATCTCGACCACGTCGGTGAGGTCGGTCGCGTACGTGCACTCCGACGAGGAGGACCGGGCCGGCCGGTTCGGCTCGACCGGCCGGTCGTCGTCACCGCGCGCCAGCTTCAGCAGCCAGTCGGCCATGCTGCCGACGGCCGTCCGAAGCGTGGCGGGATCGGCGCTCCGCACGTCGACGAGCTGGTGGATGCCGTGCTCGCGAAGCCGCGCGGCCGTCACCGGCCCGACGCCCCACAGCGCATCGACGGGCAGCTTCACCAGGAACGACTCAACGCGCTCGGGCGCGATGACCGTGAGCCCGTCGGGCTTGCGCCACGCCGACGCGATCTTGGCCAGGAACTTGTTGGGCGCGACGCCGGCCGACGCGGTGAGCCCGGTCTCCTGGCGGATGGCGGCCTTGACGCGCCGCGCGACGTTGACGCCGAGCGGCTCGCCCCACGCGTTCTCGGTGACGTCGAGATACGCCTCGTCGAGCGACAGGGGCTCGACGAGCGGCGTCACCGACCGGAAGATGGCCTGGACCTGACGCGACACATCCCGATACTTGCGGAAGTCGGGCGGGACGATGACCAGGTCCGGGCAGAGTCGCTCGGCGCGGGCCATCGGGATGGCCGACCGGACGCCGAACTGCCGCGCTTCGTAGCTGGCCGCGGCAACGACGCCGCGCGAGGCGGCCGGTCCGCCGACCGCGACCGGCCGGCCCCGCAGTTCGGGGCGATCGCGCTGTTCGACCGACGCATAGAACGCGTCCATGTCGACGTGGATGATGCGGCGGGGCATGGCCTGGGGCGGCAGGCTCGGGGGTGTCGGGCGTCCGCTCGCCTCAGGATATGATCCCCGCGCATGAATTTGGGACTTCGTCGCCTGCTCGTCGTCTGTGCGCCGGTCGCGCTCGTCATGGCCTGTGGGTCACCCGCGCCGGATCCCGGCGCCACGCCACCGGCCGCCTCGCTCGGCCTTCCCGAGGAAGCGCGCCTGTCGAACGTGCGCCAGTTGACGTTCGGCGGCCAGAACGCCGAGGCGTACTTCTCGTTCGACGGGGAGCACCTGAGCTTTCAGAGCACCGGCGAGCACGCATGCGATCAGATCTACACGATGCGGATCGACGGGTCGGATCGACGTCTCATCAGCACCGGCCGCGGCCGGACGACGTGCAGCCACTTCACGCCGGACGGGTCGGCCATCGTCTATGCGTCGACGCACCTGGGCGGCGACGCGTGTCCGCCCGCCCCCGACCTTGCCGCGCTCCGCACCTACGTCTGGCCGGTCTATGACAGCTACGACATCTTCAAGGTCAACACCGACGGCACCAATCTCGTGCGGCTGACCGACTCGCCAGGCTACGACGCCGAACCGACGATCGGGCCCGACGGCACGATTGTGTTCACGAGCGTGCGCGACGGCGACATGGAGATCTACTCGATGG
This sequence comes from Vicinamibacterales bacterium, assembly GCA_035512795.1. Classification (GTDB taxonomy): domain Bacteria; phylum Acidobacteriota; class Vicinamibacteria; order Vicinamibacterales; family SCN-69-37; genus DATKDF01. Next base: position 12,172 of record DATKDF010000224.1, on the reverse strand, counting down.
ACGCCGACGGATCGAACGTGCGCCGGCTGACCAACCTGCCTGGCCCGGACGGCGGCCCGTTCTTCTCGCCCGACGGCACGAAGATCGTGTTTCGAGGGCGCCATCCCGGCGAGGGCGCCGAGATGGACAAGTACCGCGACTTCCTCGCCAAGGGGCTCTGGGAGCCGACGTCGCTCGAGATCTACGTCATGGACCGCGACGGCGGCAACCTGCAGCAGATCACCAGCCTGGGCGGCGCCAGCTTCGCCCCGTTCTTCACGCCGGACGGCCAGCGCATCATTTTCTCGACCAACCACCATGTCGCCGGCGGCCGGGAGTTCGACCTGTTCCTCATCAACGTTGACGGGACGGGCCTCGAGCAGGTGACGTTCAGCCCCGATTTCGACGGCTTCCCGATGTTCTCGCCCGACGGCACGAAGCTGGTGTTCGCTTCGAACCGGAACGGCAGCCAGCCACGCGAGACGAATGTGTTCATTGCGGAGTGGAAATAGCAGGTCCGGGCGTACCGGCCGGAACCGAACAGGTCCGCTTTCCGTCGGAGATGATCATGACCACGACCGCTTCCGTCATCGAGCCTCGCGAACGCGGCCTGGCGGCGCTCACGCACCTGTCCGGGCTGGCCGGCTACATCGTCCCGTTCGGCGGTGTCCTCGTGCCGATCATCATCTGGATGGTCAAGAAGGACTCGGCCGTCGTCGCCGGGATTGCCAAGCAGGCAATCCTTCTGAACGTCATCGTATTCCTGCTCGTGGTTGTCACGGCCGTCCTCTGGATCACGATCATCCTTATTCCCGTCGTGATCCTGTTCTGGATTGCCCTCGCCGTGGGTGCCATTGCCCTGCCCATCGTCGGCGCCATCAAGGCCAGCGAAGGCACGTACTATCGCTATCCGTGGGTCGGGCTGGCGCCGGGTTAGGATATCTGGGCGAACAAGCCCGGTATCTGGGCGCGAAAGCGCTCCATCTACAAGCTTCGCTGCGGTCGCATATCTGGGTGCATCTCGGAGCGAGGTGAGGGCAGCATTTTGTAATCGGCAATCGTGCGATCAAGCGATCACGCCGATGACGCGGCGCTGACATCGACGCCCGCGGCGGCGCGAGATCTCTCGATTCCAGATCCCCCAATTCCACGATTCGAGATGCGCCCAGATGTGCGACCGCAGCGAAGTCTGTAGATGGAGCGCTTTCCCTCCCAGATACCGCGAATCTTCGCCCAGATGCAAATAACCTGCTAGACCTCACGTCCCAAGATCACCGTCGGATCTGTCCTCGCCGCCCGCCTGGCCGGCAGCCATGACGCGATCAGGCCCACCGCCAGAAAGCCGGCAGCGGCGGCTGCCAGCGTGACCGGATCGTCGGGCTGTATCTCGAAGAGCTGCTCCTTCAGCAGGTCGCCAAGCAGGACCGCCGCGACGAGGCCGGCGGCGATGCCAATCGCGACGGGCACGGCCCCCTGTCGGACGACAAGCCGCTGCACCTGCGACGGACTGGCGCCAAGCGCAAGGCGAATGCCGGCTTCGCGCAGGCGCAGCCCCGCGACGAACGACATCACCCCGTAGACGCCGGCAAGGGCGAGCGCGCCGGCCAGGAGCGCGAAGATCGTGACGAGCCGCAGGTCGAAGTTCCGGCGGGCCGTCGTCAGGCCGATGGCCTCGTCCATCGTGCGGACGGCCTGCACGGGTAGCAGGCGATCGATGGTGTGCACGGCGTCGCGGACAAGCGGCGCGACGGCCGCCGGCTCGCCGGCCGTCCGAATCGCGAGGATGAGCAGGTTGGCTGACGACTGCTGCAGGGGCCGATAGATCTCGGGCTCGTGTCCCTCGTCGAGCCGTCCATGCCTGGCCGACGCCGCCCCGCCGACAATCGTGGCCCAGCGCGCCGGGGACCCCGGCCGCTCGGTTCGGAGCCGCCGGCCGACGGGGTTACCGGAAATGAACTGCCGCGCGAAGGCCTCGTTGACGACGACGACCGGCTCGGCCGTGGAGCGATCGGCGTCGGTGAAATCCCGACCCTGCGTGATGGGAATACCGAGCGACGAGAAGTAGCCCGGTGTCACCGTGCGTGTGCCGGCGCTCGAGTCGCTGCCCTCGATCGCCGGGCCGTCCAGTTCGAACCACGTCTGCCACTGCCAGTTCGAGAAGGGCAGCGCCGTCGATCCGGCGGCTGCGACGACGCCGGGCAGGCCGTCGAGGCGCTCGAAGAGAGTCGTCCAGAACGATCGCTGCGCTTCAGGCGAATCGTAGCGGGCTGCGGGCAACGTCACCTGCGCAGTGAGCAGTTGCCGCGTTTCGAAGCCCGGGTCCTGCGAGACGAGCCGCGTGAAGCTCCGCACGAGCAGGAGCGACCCGGTGACGAGCACGAGCGCGAGGGCGACTTCGGTCGCGACGAGCCCGGCGCGAAGCCACCGCTGGCTCCGGCGCGCCGTGCCGGCCGTCGAGGCGCCGCTGTCCTTGATCGCCTCGATCGCATCACGGCCTGAATAGAGCCACGCCGGCGCCACGCCGGCGACCAGGCCCGTGGCAAGCGCAAGGACGAACGTGAACGTGAGCACCGTGCCGTTCAGGCCCGGGACGGCGCCGTCCGGCAGGAGGCCGGCGGGCGCGATCGCCACGAGCGCGCGAACGATCCAGATGGCCAACAGCACCCCGAGCGCCGACCCGGCCAGCGCGAGTGTCACGTGCTCGGTCAGCCACTGCCGCACGAGGCGCGCGCGGCCGGCACCCATCGCCGCGCGGATGCTGATCTCGCGCCGCCGGGCACTCGCACCGGCGATCCCAAGGTTGGCGACATTGGCGCACGCGATGAGCAGGACGAACAGCACCACACCCTGCAGCAGGCGCAGGCTGTCGGCCACCCGCTCGGTCAGATCCTCGCGCAGGCCGAGCACCGCGGCGCCACGGTCGGCGCGCTGTTGCGGATAGCGGGCCTCGAGCCGCCCGGCAATCGCATCCATCTCGGCCTGCGCCTGCTCGACCGTGACGCCGGGGGCCAGCTTCGCCACCACCCCGAGGTAGTACGAGCCCATCGCCTGGCGGCTCGCCGGTGAGAGCGCCAGGGGGCGATAGAGATCGGGCCGGACCGGGAACCGGAAGTCGGCCGGCATGACGCCGACGATCGTGAACGCCTGGTCGTCGAGGACGACTGTCCGCCCGGCGATGTCCGGGTCGGACTCGAATCGCGATTCCCAGAGCGCGTGCGACAGCACGACCACCGGCCTTTCCGTTTCGGCGTCCTCGACCGACAGCGGGCGCCCGATGGCCGGTGCGCGGCCCATGATCTCGAAGAACGAGGGCATCACCCGGTGCACCGTCACCCGCGCGGGCTCGCCGGCGCCGGTCAGCGTGGCGGGTGTTGACCGCATGGCTGCCAGATTCAAAAAGGCGCGCGCGTCGCGCTCCCACACGTCGAAGTTGAACGGCGTCGTCACGCCACGGACGAAGTCGACGCGGCGGTTCGTTTCGTAGATGCGGACGATGCGGTCGGCGTCGGGATAGGGCAACGGGCGCAGCAGGACGGCTTCGACCACGCTGAAGATGGCCGTGTTGGCGCCGATGCCGAGCGCAAGCGTCACGAGCACCACGGCCGTGAAGCCCGGGCGGCGCCGAAAGGTCCGAAGGCTGTAGCGCAGGTCCTGCAACATAGACGACAGCATCGAAGCACCTCGGGAACGTGAATGACGCCGGGTGGCCCGCCGTTCGGCGACGCCGTGGATGACGAGGTCGACAACAGTGCGGGTCCAGAAGACCGCCGTGGCCCGACGGCCGGCGGCGCGCGCCACCCGGCGCCGGTCGTCGAACGCCTCTGCCATGTCGGCGCCGAACCGGTGCCGGAAGGCCGCGGGGAAGACGACGAGCAGCAGGCGATAGAACGCGGAGCCCGGTTTCATTCCGCGCGCAGGATCTGGAGCGGGTCGGACCGGCGCGCGCGGCGTGCCGGCAGGTAGCTGGCGAGCGCGGCGACGCCCAGGAACACCGCCGACGCCGCAGAGAGCGTGGCCGCGTCGGTCGGGGCTACACCGAAGAGCTCGGCCTCGAGCACGCCACCGACCTGGAGCCCGAGGACCCAGCCGAGCACCAGGCCGGCGCATACCGGCGTCAATACCTGCTGCATGACGAGCGCCGTGACGGCGGCGGGACGTGCGCCGAGCGCCGACCGGATGCCCAGCTCGCGCCAGCGCTGGCTGACGGCAAACGTCACCACGCCGTAGATCCCGACCGAGGCCAGCACACCCGCCAGCGACGCGAACAGCGCCAGCAGCGTCCGATGAAACCGCCGGCGCGCCGTGGTGCCGTCGATGAGGTCGGTCATCGTGGCGATCGACTGAACCGGCACGCGCGGGTCGAGGTCGTCGACCATGCCGCGGAGCGCCGCGGGCAGGCCCGGAGCATCGCCGCGCGTCCGCACCGCCAGGATGAACGTCGCGGGCACGTTCTGTCCGTACGGCCAGTACAGCTCTGCCACGGGCTCTCGATCGAGCGCGACGTGACGCGTGCTGCCGACGACACCGACGACGGTCATCCACCGGTCCGATCGCGGGTTGGTCCGCAGGTGCCGGCCGACGGCCTGCGCGTCGCCAAAGAACCGCCGCGCGAAGACGTCGTTGACCACCACCACCGAATCGCCTGCCCGCACGTCGGCCTCGACGAACGTCCGGCCGGCGCGCACCGGAATGCTCATCATCTCGAAGTAGCCCGGCGTGACGGTGCGAACCGAGGCCACGAGCGGCTCCGGCGAGTCCGCTCTGCCATGGATCTGAAACCCGCTCTGACTCTCCCAGTTGGAGAACGGCAGCGCCGTCGAGGCTGCCACCGCCGTGACGCCCGGCAGCGACTGGACCCGGGCCATCAGCCCGTTCCAGAAGGCACGACGGGCGTCGATGGCGGCGTACGGATCCTGTGGCAGGGTCAGCTCGGCGGTGACCAGGTGATCCTTCGCAAAACCCGGATCCTGAGATGTCAGCCGGATCACGCTCGTGATGAGCAGCAGGGCGCCGGCGAGCAGGACGAAGGCGAGCGCGACCTCGCCGGCGATCAGCCCGGACCTGAGCGTCCGGAGGCTGCGCCCGGCGTCGAGTCTGGTCCCGGCGCCGCCGCGGACGAGATCGATCGCCTCGGCGCGCGACGCCACGAGCGCCGGAACGCTACCGAACACGAGCCCGCAGAGCGCCGACACCGCGAGGGTGAAGGCCAGGGCGGGCAGCGAGACGCCGATCTCCGTGAACGTCGGCTGAATCGCCTCGGGTGCGAGCCGGACGAGCAGCGGCACGCCCCAGTAGGCGCCGGTCACACCCAACGCCCCGCCGGCCGAGGCGAGCAGCAGGCTCTCCGTCAGAAGCTGGCGAACGACGCGCCAGCGGCCGGCGCCGGCCGACAGCCGGATGCCCAGCTCGCGTCGCCGCGCGGTGGTGGCGGCCAGCAGCAGGTTCGCCAGATTCGCGCACGCGATCAGGAGCACGATGACGACAATCGCCTGAAGCACCCGCAGGCCGTCCCCGATTTCCGACACCAGATCGTCGTGAAGGCCGATGAGCCAGCCGTTGCGGTCGTCAAACGTCTCCGGATGCGCCCGCGCCAGGTGCTCGGCGGCCAGGTCAAGGCTGCCCTGGGCGCGTGCGAGGCTCACGTCCGGTTTCAATCGTCCGATGACGCCCAGGTACCAGCGGCGGCCCAGTTCCCGGTCGGCCGGGCTCAGATGCAGCGGCCGCCAGAACGCGGCCTCTTGCGGGTAATCGAAGGCTGGAGGCATCACGCCGCCGACGATCCACGGCTCGCCTTCGAGCACGACGGTGCGCCCGACGATGCCGGGATCCGCCCCGAACCGGCTTGTCCAGATGCGGTGCGACATCAGGAGCACTCGCGCGTTCGTCCTGGCGTCCGCATCGTCGAACGGCCGGCCCAGCGCCGGCCGCACACCCAGCACGTCGAAGAAGGACGGCATCACGTCGTAGACCCGGAGACGCTCGGCGTTGCCGCTTCCGGTGAGCGTGGCCCGGCGGGCCACGAACGCCGCCAGCCGTTCGAAGGACGGGCTCTCGCGTTCCCATCGGTCGAAGGTGAATGGGTTCACCGGACCGCGGTTGCGGTTCCGCTGATACATCTCGTACACCCGAACGATGCGGTCCGCCTCCGGGTAGGGCAGATCGCGAATCAACACGGCGTGGACGACCGAGAAAATGGCGGTGTTGGCGCCGATGCCGAGCGCCAGCGTCACTAGCGCGACGGCGGTGAAGCCAGGGCGACGCCGGAAGGTCCTGACGGCGTAGCGGACGTCCTGCGCGATCTGCTGAAGCATGAGGTATCTCCCTGAGTGGCGGCGGCGAGCCAGAGAGGCGGCCCGCCGTTCGGCGACGCCGTGGGTGACGATGTCGGCGATCGTGCCAAACCAGAGGCCAACGGCCGCGGCGGAGCTCTCGCGCCGCGCGGTCCGCCATCGATCCTCGAACGCGTCGGCCATGTCGTCGCCGAAGCGACGCCGGAAGGCGGCGGGGAAGAGCAGGAGGAGGAGACGATAGAGACGCATGGTGCCGCTTCAGTTCTCCTTCAGGCTTTCGATCGGGCTCACCTGCGCGGCGTGCCGCGCCGACAGCCACGTGGCCATCGTCGAGATGCCGAGCAGCGTGAGGGCCATCGCCGAAAGCGTCGCCGCATCGAGCGGCTCGACGCCAAACAGGAACTCCTCGACCAAGCCGGTCGTCCAGTAGCTGGTGATTAGACCAGCGGCGATGCCCGCTGCCGCCAGGACGACCGCGCGACGTACGAGGAGACCCACCACGCGGCCGGCCGTGGCGCCGAGCGCCAGCCGGATGCCGATCTCGCGGCGGCGCTCACGCACGCCGGTCGAGACGATGCCATAGAGTCCGATCGCCGCGAGCAGCACCGCGGCGGCACCGCAAACGGCGACCGTGCCGGTCAGGCTCCGTCGAGACGCCAGCGAACCGGACGCCATCGACTCGAGCGTGCGCAGCGAGTACAGCGGCACGGTCGGATCGACGGCGGCGAGAGCCTGCCGCAGCTGTTCCGGTGGCAGAGCAGACCGGAGCCGCAGCGCCACGCTCATGGCGCGCGCCGGCACCTGGCTCAGCGGCACGAAGTACTGGCGATACAGGCTCTGGTCCAGGCCGAAATGACGCACATCCGCAATGAGTCCGATCACCCGGCTCGGCGCGTCGGCCTCGAGCATCAGCTGCTGGCCGATCGGACTGCCGTCGGGCCAGAGCTCGCGCGCCAGGGTCTCGTTCACGATGACGACCGACTCGCTGCCGGCGGTGTCGGCGCCGGTGAAATCGCGGCCCGCGACCAGTCGCGTGCCGCTTGCCCGCAGGTAACCGGGCGTCGAGATCTGAAGCAGCGCCCAGCGTTCATCCCCGCGCGCCGGCACTGGTTCGTCCGGGCGTCGAATCGTCGAGATCGTGTCGTTGTCGGCCATCGGAAGGCTCGAGATCGCGCCGGCGGCTTCCACCTGCGGGAGGGCCTCGAGCCTGTCGAGCAGGCTGTCGAAGTACAGACGTAACGCCGCCGCGTCGGTGTGCGTGCTGCGCGGCGGCGTCACGCGGAAGGTCAGGACGGACCGGAGATCATCCAGGCCTGAGTCGACGCGCAGCGCCTGCCAGAGACTGGTGCCGAGCAGGCCGGCGCCGGCGAGCAGCACGGATGCGAGCGTGATCTGCACGAACACGAGTCCGTGCCGGAGCCGGCGCGTGGCGACCGACGTCGACGTCATGCCGTCCCGCAGCTGCTCCTGCGATGCGCCTCTCGTCGTCGAGACGGCGGGAGCCAGGCCGAAGAGGAGACCGGTGGCGACGGCGACACCGGTTGCGAACGCCAGCACGGACACCGACAGCGCCGGCTGGCGCCAGAGTGCGACGTCGTCGGGCAGCAGGCTGACGATCAGGCCGGTCGTCCAGCTTGCCACGACGAGCCCGCCCGCCGCGCCTGCCAGGCTGAGGAGCACGCTCTCGGTCAGCAATTGGCGGACAAGGCGGCGCCGCGGCGCGCCGAGCGCCGTGCGGACCGCGAACTCGCGGCGCCGGTCGGCCGCGCGCGCGACGAGCAGACCCGCGACGTTGGTGCAGGCGATCAGCAGCAGCACGCCGGCGACGCTGCCGACGAGGATCAGCACCTGATCGAGGTCCTCGCCGAGCGTGTCCTGCAGCGGCGTCAGTCCCACGGTCCAGCCCGAGTTCGACTCGGGATAGGCCGCCGCGAGGCGGGCGGCGACGACGTCGAACTGGACGCGCGCTCCGTCAATCGTACTGTCCGACCGGAGCCGTGCGATGGCGCGGAAGCCGTGGCTCGTGCGCCGGGCGGCGGCGCCCGTCCTGACGATCGGCCGCCAGACGTCGACGTCGATGAGGCCGGCGACGCTCGGAACGACCCCGACGATGGTGTGCGGAACGCCGTCGAGCACGGCCGATTCGCCGACGATCTCCTCCCGTCCGCCGAAGACACGGCGCCAGGCGCCCTCGCTGAGGACGACGACGGTCTGCATTCCGGGCTCAGTGGTCTCTCGCCCGAAGGTCCGGCCGAGGATCGGCACGGCGCCGAGGACGTCGAAGATCTCTTCGGTGGCGGCGGCGCCGACCACCCGTTCGGCCGCCGTGGCGCCGACCAGGTTCATGTCGGCGGTCTGCCACGCGGCGGCCGCCTCAATCGCGTCGACCGACGCACGCCAGTCGTCGAAGTTCGGCAGCGCGACGTTGACCGAGTCGCCGCGTTCTTCGTTGTCGTCGGTGAGCGCGACGAGCCGGTCGGCGGCGGGATAGGGAAGGGACTGCAGCACCAGGGCGTCGGCGACGCTGAAGACCGCGGTACTGGCACCGATCCCCAGTGCCAGCGTGACGACGGCGGTGACGGCAATTCCGGGCGCCCGCCTGAGCGTCCGCCATCCGAAGGTCACGTCCTGTTTGAGAGCGTCGATCATCGTGGTCCTCCTGCGGCGCCCGGCGGCCTCGAGGCGGCGTTCGGCCACGCCATGTGCACAGACGTCGCCTGCGGTGCGAAGCCACAGGGACACGACCGCCATCCATCCACTCGATCGCGCGCGGGCCAGCCGATCCGCGAACACCTCGGCCATGTCGTCGCCGAAGCGACGGCCGAAGGCGGCGGGAAACGCCAGGCGCACGAGCAGGCGGTAGAGCGTCATTCGCTTCGCAGAACCTCAACTGCCGGAACACGCCCCGCCCGCGCGGCCGGTACCCAGCACGCGAGCACCGCCACGGCCAGCAGTCCGAGGACCACGGTCGCCAGCGTGACCGGATCGGTTGGCGCGATCCGGAAGAGCTGGCCTTCGAGAATGCGCATGAGCCACCAGCTGGCCGTCAGGCCGAGCGCGGCGCCGAGCAGCACGACCGACAGGCCCTGCCGGATGACGAGCCGCACGACTTGCGCGTGCCGGGCGCCGAGCGCCAGGCGGATGCCAACCTCGCGGCGGGCGCCGGTCACGACGAACGAGATCACGCCGTAGATGCCGGTGGCCGCGAGCACGCCCGCCAGTCCGGCAAACAGCGTGACGAGCGTCATCGTGAAGCGCCGGCGCGCGAGGCGGCCGTCGACGAGGTCGTCCATCGTCGCGATCTCGAGCACGGGCAGCGCCGGGTCGATCCGCGCGACGGCGTCGCGAAGCGGCCGCTCCCACTGTCGCGGAGTGCCAGTGGTACGCAGGGCGACGTGCAGGCCCGCGGGTGGCGCGCTCGCAGGTATGACTTGGTACACCTCGGCGCGCAACGGTTCCTCGAGACTCCGATGCCGTGTGGACCCGACGACGCCGACGATCGTGTGCCAGCGCGGGTTGGGACCTTTCCACGAAATGAGCTGGCCGATCGGGTCGAGGCCCGGCAGGTGCGCGTTGGCAAACGCCTCGGTCACGAGTGCGACCGAATCGCTGCCGCGCGCGTCGTCCGCCATGAAGCCGCGACCCCGGAGGATGGGGATGCCGAGCGTCTCGAAGTAGGACGGCGTCACGACCCTGATGCCGGAGCCGTCGTTCGGGACGTGCTCCCGGCCCCGGATCGTGAAGTCCGCCAGGAACTCCCAGAGCGCGAACGGCACGGCCGACCCCGCCGCGACCGAGGTCACACCCGGCAGGCTTTCGAGTTCGCGCGTGACGTTCGTCCAGAAGAGCGCCCGCGACTCAGCCGTGCCGTATCGAGTCGACGGCAGGGTCAGCCGGGCCGTGAGCAGGCCCTCGGTCGTGAACCCTGGCGCCTGCGACAGGACGATGAGATAGCTCCGCACGAGCAGGCCCGCACCCGAAAGGAGCACGAGCGCGAGCGCCACTTCGGCGGCGACGAGGCTGCCACGCAGCCAGTGCCGACGCGACCAGCCGAGGCCGCCGCCGACGATTCGCACGCCGCTGGCCAGATCCCCGGCCGCGCGGCGCCAGGCCGAGAACAGCGCCGGGGCGAAGCCGAAGACGACTCCCGTGATGACGGCCATCGCGGCGGTGAACACGAGCGCGGCGCTGCTCACGCCAATCGTGTCGGGATACGGCAGCAGCCGGTTCGGCGCCATCGCGACGAGCACCCGCACGCCCCAGACTGCGACGAGCGCACCGAGGAGTGCCCCCGCGCCGGACAGCACGAGACTCTCGGTGAGCGACTGCCGGAAGAGCCTGGCGCGCGATCCCCCGAGCGCCGATCGAACGGCAAACTCACGCTCGCGTCCCGCGGCCGATGCCAGAAGCAGGTTGGCCACGTTGGCACAGCCGATGAGCAGAACGAGCGCGACCATGCCCTGCAGCACTTGCAGGCCTCCGGCCACTCGAAGGCCGAGGTCCTCATGAATGCCGATGACGTTGAATCCGCGTTCGCCGCGCTCTTTGGGATACGTCGCCTCGAGCTCGGCGGCAAGCGCGTCGAACTCGCGACTGACGTCGTCGGTCGTCGCCTCCGGCCGCATGCGACCAACGCCACCGAGAAACCACGCGCCTTTCTCGGCGCGCAGCGCCGGCGACAGATCGAGCGGCTGCCAGAGGTCCACACCCTCGGGATAAGCGAATCCTTGCGGCATCACGCCAATCACGGTCCACGGCCGATCGTTCAAGGCGATCGTGCGGCCGACGATCGCCGCGTCGCGGCCGAACCGGTTCGCCCAGAGCGCGTCGGACAGAACCACGACCGGAGCGCCGGCGCCCGTCTCCGCCGTGGTGAACACACGACCGAGCGCCGGCGCCGTGACCATCACGTCGAAGAACGACGGCGTGGCGGCCGTGATGCTCACCGACATCGGATCGCCGGCGCCCGTGAGCGTCGCGCCCACCGACCGCTCGGCCGCGACGCGGGCGAGCGTGCGCGTGCGCTTCTCCCAGACGTCGTAGTCGAACGGGCTCACGACGCCGTGGTCGTAGTTGTAGCGCCGGTGCGTGCCGTAGATGCGCACGAGTTGGTCCGCGTCGGCGAAGGGCAGGTCGCGGAGCAGCACGGCGTGAAACACCGAGAAGATCGCGGTGTTGGCGCCGATGCCGAGCGCGAGCGTGACGAGCGCGGCCGCGGTGAAGCCCGGCCGGCGCCGGAAGGTGCGCATCGCGTAGCGAACGTCCTGGAGGATGGTGGACATCAAGTGACCTCGTGAAGGCGGACGTGCAGCCCGGTGCTCGGCCAGGCCGTGCGTCAGCGTGTCTGACACGGTGCGCAGCACCAGCGCAAGAACCGCCAGCGCGCCCGCCCGCCGCGCGTGCCGCCAGCGGTCCCGGAACACCTCGGCCATGTCATCGCCGAAGCGCCGGCGGAAGGCGGGCGGAAACACAAGCAGGAGCAATCGGTACGGCCTCATCGTTCTTCCTCTGCCCTCTGCCCTCCCTACGTTCTCATCCACCTCTTCCCCTTCGCTTCGAGCACGAGCGCCTCGAGCCGCGCGGTTTCCGCGGCGGCCACGCGGCGGCCGAACGGCGTGATCCGGTAGTACCGCCGGCGCTCGTCGTCGAGATCGGGCGCTGGACGCCGTTCGGATTCCACGATGACGCCTTCGTCGAGCAGCGTCCGAAGCGACCGATAGAGGTTGCCGGGCTCGATGCGCATGCGCGCGGCGGTGCGCGCGGCGATGTCCTGCGTGATGCCGTAGCCGTGGCGCTCGCCGTCGGCCAGCGAGAGCAGGATCTGGAACATGACCGGTTTCAGGGGCAGCAGGCGGTCGGCGTCGTGCGTGCGGGACGGGGGCATCGGGAACGCTCCTGAGCTT
>DATKDF010000223.1:0-2246 GCA_035512795.1 Vicinamibacterales bacterium | reverse complement strand
CGTGAGAAACGGACCCGATCCATGCACGAAAGCGAAACGGGCGATCGCGAGACGTCGCAGGCGTCCGGTTGGTACAATCGACCCGATGACCGTCCACGACAGGCGCCTCACGGTAACCTATGCACTCGCGGCAGTGCTGTTTCTGTCGGGCGGGGCAACTGAAGCAGTTCAGAATGGCTCCAACGTCCTCCTGGTCATCAACTCCGCCAGCCCGGCCTCGGTCCAGATCGGCGAGCACTACGCGGCCGCCCGGAACCTGCCGGCCGAGAACATCATCCGCCTGACGGCCCCGACGACCGAGACGATCGAGCGAGTCGACTACCTGGGGACCATCCAGGCCCCCATGGCGCGCTGGCTGGCCCGTCACGGCCTCCAGGACCGCATCCACTACATCGTCCTCACCAAGGGCGTGCCGCTCAGAATCAACGGCACCGCCGGCCGCGACGGGACGACGGCCAGCGTCGACTCGGAGCTGACGCTCCTCTATCGCCGCATGCTCGGCGAGTCCCCGGCGATCCTCGGGCGGGAGCCGAATCCCTGGTTTCTGGGCGAGCGACCCGTGGCCGAGGCCACCCGCTTTTCGCGCGCCGGGAGCGACCTGTACCTGGTCACCAGACTCGACGGCTACACGGTCGACGACGTCCTGGCGCTCGTCGATCGAGGAATGTCGCCGAGCCGGGAGGGTCGAATCGTGCTCGACCAGCGGGCGACCCTTCGCGACGCCGGCGGCGACCGCTGGCTGGCCGAGGCGGCGTCGGCCATCGAAGCGGTCGGCGAGGGTGACCGGGTGATCTTCGAGTCGACCCGCGCCCTGGGCACGACCACCGACCCCGTCCTCGGCTACTACTCGTGGGGCTCGAACGACCCGGCCAACCAACTGCGCGGCGGCGGCGACCTCGAGTTTGCGCCGGGTGCGCTGGCCGGCATGTTCGTCAGCACCGACGGCCGGACCTTCCAGGAACCGCCGGCCGACTGGAAGCCCGGGCCGTCGAACCGCCCCCTCGGACCGTTCGGGTCCGGCTCGCAGTCGATGGCCGCCGACTTCATCCGCCAGGGCGCGTCGGGTGCCTCGGCGCACGTCTCGGAGCCATACCTCGACGGCACGATTCGACCGCAGGTCCTGTTCCCGGCCTACCTGCGCGGCTTCAATCTGGCCGAGTCCTACTACCTGGCCATGCCGTTCCTGAGCTGGCAGACGATCGTCATCGGCGATCCGCTCGTCGCGCCCTTCGAAGACGCACCGGCCCCGGCGCCCGAGGCCGGTCTCGATCCGGAGACCGAGCTGCCGCGGCTGTTCAGTGAACGCCGCCTCGCCACGCTGGACGCGGGCAACCTGAACGTCGACGCGGTGAAACTGACGCTCCGCGCCGACGTCTACCTGGCCCGCGAACAACAGCCCGAGGCAGAGAAGCTGCTGGCGCAGGCGATCGAACTCGAACCCCGCCTGCTCGGCACCGCGCTTCAACTTGCCGGATACCACGAAGGCCGCGGCGAACACGACCAGGCCCGCGCCCGCTACAAGGGCCTGCTCGACGTCGACCCGGACCACGCGATTGCCCTCAACAACCTGGCGTATTCGCTGGCCGTCCACGCCGGCCAGCCGAAAGACGCGCTGCCGCTGGCCGAGCGCGCATTCCGGCGGTCGCCCATCGCCACGGTGGCCGATACGCTGGCCTGGGTCCACCACCTGCTTGGCGACCACCGCGCCGCCAAACCACTCATCGAGCGCGCCGCAGCCACCGCGCCGAACGTGGCCGAGATCCAGCTCCACGCGGCTTTCATCCACGCCGCGCTCGGCGAACTGGCACGGGCGCGCGTCGAACTGGCCGCGGCCCTGAAGCTGGATGCCGCGCTCGCAGAACGCGACGACGTCAAGGGGCTGCGCGAGAAGCTCGGCGGAGGATAGGGCCTCGCCGGTCTCGCCGCCCGCCTCCGCCGGCGATCGGTCTGGATCGCGGGCGGGCGAGGTGACGTCGCGACGTCGCCTCCGGTCGTCGGCGCTCGTCCCTCGGCAAGCTCGGGACGGGCTGAGCCGCGTCGAAGCCCGAAACCGCTCCCTGCGTCCGCTCGCGGTTCGACCTGACGCCCGGCGCGCCACGCTCGTAGCAATCACTCGGCGCTGGCGCCCGAACCGCTCACTCCCTGCGGGGCGGTTTCACGCTCTCCAGCGTCGCGTCCCGGAGGCGGGCCGACGTCACCGTCCCGGCGGGCGGTCGAGGTGACGTCGCGACGTCGCCTCCAGGTCG
>DATKDF010000222.1:0-10100 GCA_035512795.1 Vicinamibacterales bacterium | reverse complement strand
CGACATGGCGGCCGCGATGTCGATTGACGCCCTGCGCGGGTCCGTGCATCCGTTCGAGGCGCGGATCCACGCGGCCCGGCCGGTCCCCGGCCAGGCCGCGTCGGCCGCCAATCTCTGGCACCTCGTGGCCGGCAGCGGCATCAACCAGTCGCACGAACTCTGCGGCAAGGTCCAGGACGCCTACGCGCTGCGGTGCACGCCGCAGGTCCACGGCGCCGTTCGCGAGGCACTCGGGTTTGCGACGCGCCTCGCGCTCATCGACGCCAACGCGGCCACCGACAATCCCATGGTCTTTGCCGAGTCGGGCGACATCGTCTCGTGCGGCAATTTTCACGGGGCGCCGGTGGGGCTCGGCGCCGACACGCTCGCCATCGGGTTGGCGCAACTGGGCGGCATCAGCGAACGGCGCACCGATCGGCTGCTGACGGCGGCCGAAAGCGGACTGCCGGCCTTTCTCACGCGCACGTCCGGCCTCAGTTCCGGGCTGATGATGGCGCACGTGACAGCCGCGGCGCTCGCGTCGGAACTGAAGACGCTGGCCCACCCCGCCGGCGTCGACACGATCCCGACGTCGGCCGGCCGCGAGGATCACGTCAGCATGAGCATGGGCGCCGCGCTCAAGGTTGCGCGGAGCGTGGAACTGGCCCGCTGGGTGCTCGCCATCGAACTGCTGGCGGCCTGCCAGGCGCTTGACCTCCTGGCACCGCTCACGACATCGGCGCCGCTCGGCCGTGTCCACGCGGCCGTGCGAGCCGTCGTGCCCGCGCAGGACGCCGACCGGCCACCGGCGCCCGACATCGAACGCATCGCCGCACTCATCGCGTCCGGGCGACTCGACGTCGCCGTCGACGTCGATCTGGCGTGACTTGTCAATCGTTGACACGACTCGACGCCGTTCTTTAGAGTGGCCCCTTCCCCGACACGCGGCGTGCGTCCCCACGCGCGCCGACGTCGATCGCCGATGAGCATTGCCACTCGCGTCATCCGGGCCCCGCGCGGCACGAGCCGCACGTGCAAGGGCTGGCCTCAGGAGGCCGCCCTCCGCATGCTCATGAACAACCTCGACCCCGACGTCGCCGAACGGCCCGACGACCTGGTCGTCTACGGAGGTTCCGGCAAGGCCGCGCGCAACTGGCCGTCCTTCGACGCGATCGTCACCGCTCTTCGCGACCTCGAACACGACGAGACGCTCCTCGTCCAGTCGGGCAAGCCGGTCGGGGTCTTCCGTACCCATCCGTGGGCGCCCCGCGTGCTCCTGGCCAACTCGCTGCTCGTCCCCGCCTGGGCCACCTGGCAGAACTTCCGCGATCTCGAAGACCGCGGGCTGACGATGTTCGGCCAGATGACGGCCGGCTCGTGGATCTACATCGGCACGCAGGGCATCCTGCAGGGGACCTACGAGACGCTCGCCGCCGTCGCGCGGCGTCACTTCGGTGGGTCGCTCCGCGGCCGGCTCACCGTGACGGCCGGCCTCGGCGGCATGGGCGGCGCCCAGCCCCTGGCCGTCACGATGAACGACGGCATCGCGCTCGTCGTCGAAGTCGATCCGGCCCGGGTCGCCCGCCGGATCGCGACAAAGTATCTGGACGAAGTGGCGCCCACGCTCGACGCCGCCCTGGCCCGCGTCGCTGACTGCCGGCGCGAAGGGCTGGCC
The DNA here is from genome assembly GCA_035512795.1 of Vicinamibacterales bacterium. Lineage (GTDB taxonomy): Bacteria > Acidobacteriota > Vicinamibacteria > Vicinamibacterales > SCN-69-37 > DATKDF01. The sequence goes on along the minus strand of DATKDF010000222.1, from coordinate 8,446 downwards.
CGCTCGATCGGCCTCGAAGGCAACATCGCGGACGTGCTGGCCGAGCTCGTCGCGCGGACTGTGACGCCCGACGTGCTCACCGATCAGACGTCGGCGCACGATGCGCTCGTCGGCTACGTGCCACAGGGCCTGTCCCTGGCCGAGGCCGCCGCCCTTCGCGAGCGCGATCCGGACGAGTACGTCCGCCGTTCGATGGCGACCATGGCGGCGCACGTACAGTCGATGCTGGCGCTCCAGGCCCGGGGCGCGGTCACCTTCGACTATGGCAACAACCTGCGCGCACAGGCACTGCAGGCCGGCGTCGTGCAGGCCTTCGACATCCCCGGCTTCGTGCCCGAGTATGTGCGGCCGCTGTTCTGCGAGGGGAAGGGACCGTTCCGGTGGGCCGCCCTGTCGGGGGATCCGGCCGACATCCACGCCACCGATCGGCTCGCCCTCGAGATGTTCGCCGACAACCCGGCCCTGTGCCGCTGGATCCGGATGGCCAGCGAGCGCGTGGCCTTTCAGGGCCTGCCGGCCCGTATTTTCTGGCTGGGTTACGGCGAGCGCGCGCGGTTCGGCCTGGCGTTGAACGATCTCGTCCGACAGGGCAAGGTCTCGGCGCCGATCGTGATCGGGCGCGATCACCTGGATGCCGGCTCGGTGGCCTCCCCCAATCGCGAAACCGAGGGCATGCTCGACGGCAGCGATGCGATTGGCGACTGGCCCGTCCTCAATGCCCTCCTGAATACGTCGTCGGGCGCCACGTGGGTCTCGGTCCACCACGGCGGTGGCGTCGGCATCGGCTACTCGCTGCACGCGGGCATGGTGGTCGTGGCCGACGGCACGGCCGAAGCCGACGAGAAGCTGGAGCGTGTGCTCACTTCCGATCCGGGCCTCGGCGTCGTGCGCCATGCCGACGCCGGCTACCCGGAGGCGCTGCGCACGGCTGCCGAACGCGGCATCCGGATGCCCATGGCCGGCGATGGCCGGCACGGAGCGAACCGATGATCGCGCCGCGGCCGGCCGTCGAACGACGCGTGCTCGAATCGCTCGAGGCCGGGCGGATCCCGGTGCTGCTCGGCGGGTGCGGATCGGGCCGGACGTCGCTGCTGCTGCGGGTGGAAAGCCGGCTCGGCCCGACCGCGGCACAGTACCTCGACGTCGCGGCGGCGGCGACGACGCCCGAGCGCTGTCTGTCGGCCATCACGTCGGTCAGCCGCTTCGGCACGGCCGTCTCGGAACCACCGGCGTCGCCACGCGACGCGTTCGATCTCCTCCTCTCGTTTCTCTCTGGCGCCACGACGTCGGCCGGCGCGCCAGCCACGTTCCTGCTTGATGACTTCCTCGACGTGCGCACGCTCGAGAACTTTCCCGGCCTGCGGCACGTGCAGCGTGACTTCGTGCAGCGCCTGGCCTCGTCGCCGGCCCGCTTCGTGCTCGCCTCGCGGTTCACCGCCCGTGTGCACCGGCTGCTTCGCGACGCGCCCCCGCGTTTCGAAGTCATGCACGTCCCCCCGCTCGATGCCGACGAGGTGACCGAACTCCTGCGCCTGTTCAACGGCTCTGCCCGAACGGCGGGCGGCACGGCCGCGCTCGTGGCCGACCTGACGGCCGGCCGGCCGGCCTGCGCGCACCTGGTCCTCGGCGCGATGGCCGGCATGGGCCCGGCGCCCGATCCGGTGGCCGCGCTGGCGTCGCTCTTCGCGCCCGACGGCCGGCTGACGGCGCGCTGCCGCGAAAGCTACGAACTGCGGCTCGGCCGCGCACGCGGATTCGGGGCGCTCAAGGCCATCCTCGGGGTGCTGGCCGAGACCGAACCGCAGAACCTCACCGAGATCTCGCACGCGCTCCATCGGACACCCGGCTCGACCAAGGACTACCTGTCGTGGCTGGAAGACGTCGACCTCGTGGCCGTGCGAAGCAAGCGCTACGTGTTTGAAGACCCGCTGCTGCGGCTCTACGTCCGCCTCTATGGCCGGCCGGTCCCGCCGGGCGACGACGACGTCGTGCGCGAGGTCGGGGCGTACGCGCGTCGGTCGATGCCGGCTGCCGCGGCCGTGGCGACCGGCACCGGCAGCTCCTCGCCGCCTGCCGTGCCCGACCGCTCGGGCATCATCGAGATCGACTGACGGCCAGGCCCGCCCGGTTGCCCGGCGTCACTCCTCCGCGGGGGACGGCGGGTCGGCCGGGCGCAGCACCTCGAGCGCCGCGCGCGCGGCCTGCTGCTCGGCGTCCTTCTTGGACCGGCCCGACGCGCGCGCCAGCGCCGTGCCGCCGACGACCACTTCGATGTCGAATCGCTTGCGGTGATCCGGCCCTTCGGATCCCGCCAGCCGGTACTGCGGCAGGCCTCGTCCCTCGGCCTGCATCCGTTCCTGGAGTGCCGACTTCCAGTCCTCGGTGAACGAGGCTTCGGCGGCCCGGTCACCGGCGCCGGCGACGATCGGGCCGAAGTGCGACAGGATGAACTTGCGTGCCGCCTCGACCCCCCCGTCCAGATAGACGGCGGCGATGAGCGCCTCGTAACTGTCGGCGAGGATCGCGTGCTTTTTCCGGCCGCCGGTCTTCTCTTCGCCCCGCCCGAGCAGCACGTAGCGGCCGAGATCGATGTCGGTCGCCAGCCGCGCAAGCGACGCCGCCGACACGATGCCCGCCTTCACCTTCGACTTGTAGCCCTCCGAGTGCGTCGGGAAACGTTGAAACAGCATGTCCGCGATGACGAATCCGAGCACCGCATCACCGAGGAACTCGAGCGACTCGTTGTCGATGACGCCGCCAGAGGCATCTTCGTGAGCGCGCGACCGGTGTGTCAGGGCGTGTTCGAGCAGGCCGAGGTCGCGAAACCTGTAGTGGATGCGCGCCTCGAGCGGTCCGAAGAACTCGCTGATGCGCCGCACTTCGGAGGCGGCGGCTTCGTCGAGATGACTGGCGATGAGCTCGCGGGCCCGATCGGCCGCGCCGGCCGGCACGCTCACGCGGAACTCGGCCTGCCCGAACCGCATCGGGAACACCGACTGCGCGAGGGCCGATCCGACGACGGCGTCGATGTCGTGCGCCTCGAGCAGCCCGCGCACGACCTCGGACTCGATGGAGGAGTGGCTGCGGAACACCTCGACCGGCGCCTCATGTCTCGCCCGCCTGGTCATGCCGAGCGCCGCGCCGCCCCCGCGCCGGTCACCTTGAGAATGATCATCGTCATGTCGTCGTGGGCCGCGGCGTCGCCGACAAATGCGCGGACGTCGCGCAGCACGCGCTCGCGGATGCCGGCCGCATCGCGATCCTGCTGAGCCACCACCACGCGTGCCAGGGCCGCGTCGCCAAAGAGCTCCCCGCCGGCATCCATGGCCTCGGTCACGCCGTCCGTGTAGAGCACGATGACGTCGCCCGGGCCGATGGGACAGGTGTGCTCGGCCAGCACCTCCTGGAAGCGCGTGTGCGCGCCCGGCAGGCGCAGGCCGAGCACCATGCCGTCGGACGTGATGACGTCGCTCCGGCCGCCCGAGACGACGAGCAGCGGCGTGTGGCCGGCGCGCGCGGAGGTCAGCGTGCCCCGATCGAGATCGATGACCGCATAGGTCATCGTGATGAAACTGCGGTTGTCGAGATGGCCGGCGAGCAGCCGATTGACTTCGATCAGCAACTGGCGTGGCGACCGCTCCTGATGGCTGAGGGCGAGCATCAGCCCCTTGAGCTCGGCCATGTAGAGCGCCGCCGACGTGCCCTTGCCGGCGACATCGGCGATGAGCACCCCGAGCTGACGCGGTCCGAGCTCGAAGAAGTCGTAGTAGTCGCCGCCGACCTCGCGCGCCGGTTCGCAGAGGTCCGCGATGCTCAACCCCTCGATGATCGGCGGCGCCACGGGCAGGAGTGACTGCTGGATCTCGCGCGCGATGCGCAGCTCGTCGTCGAGCCGCTGTTTCTCGCGCTGCACGTGCAGCAGATGCTCGATGCTGCCGCTCATCTTGTTGAACGACTCGGCCAGGTCACCCAGCTGGTCGCGCGACTCGATCCGGATCCGGTGCGTGAAGTCGCCCGAGCGGACCTGCTCGGTGCCCACGAACAGCTCGTGCACGGCGGAGGTGATCGACCGGGCCAGCAGCACACCGCCGACGAGCGCCGAGCCCTGCACGACGAGAAACAGCACGCCGAGGATGATCAGGATGATGATGAGGTTGCCGAGCGGCCCGAGCCCGGCCGCCTGAATGGTCGTCAGCCGGCTGAAGAGGGCGCCGACCGGGGCGTCGAGCCCCACCTCGATGCGGTCCGAGACGTTGGTGTCCCAGTCCACGTAGTCCATGTAGGCGACCGTCTGCCGGAACAGGCTCGTCAGCATCAGCGGGCCGCCCGCGCCGCCCGCGCCGGTGCTGAGCTCGCGGATGCGCGTCCCCTTGCGGTCGTCGATCCGGGCGATGACATCCGAGTCCACGGGCACGTCGGCCACGACCAGCCGGCGGCCGTCGGCCGAGGGCGACGTGGCGCGAACGACCAGCATCAGTTCCTCGGACGCGTTCGCCCGGACGAGCAGCGTGCCGCCGAAGCGGCGGACGACCTGCAGCCAGGGCGGCACGGTGCCGACCGGCGGCTGGTGACGCCACGCGCCGGCCACGGCCAGGGGGGTGACGTCGGTGGGCGCGCCGGCCTCGGGCGCCAGCGGCAGGACGGCGAGCGACAGCGACGGAAACCGGCCGGCCAGCCCGGCCACGCGCCTGTCGAGCGCCGCGGCCGAGACGTCGCCGGTGCCGGCCAGGTCGATCGCCGACGTGTCGGCCACCAGCCGGACATCGTCGACCAGATCGCGGAACCCGTCGTGGAACTGGAAGCCCGCCAGGTTGGTATAGAGCACGACGCTGCCGGCCAGCGAGAACGCCAGCACGAGGACGACCGGCACGAAGCCGAGGAAGACGTACGACAGGATCAGCTTGCGGCGGACGCGCCAGAGAAACCGGCGCCGCCCGCGCGCGACGAGCCCGCCGAGCGTGCCGAGCAGGCCGACGACGAGCGCGCCGGCCACCACCTTGCGGAACAGCTCGACCAGATCGGGGAGCGGCGTGAACTGCTGCACCGCGACGAGCACGAGGAGGAGCGGCCCCGTGACGAGCACGAGGCGACCGGGCAGTGTGCGCGTGAGCGGCACCGCACGACCAGACCCGGCGCCGTCAGCATGTTTTGAGGAAGACCCGTTCACAGCCCCCTGTCAAATTGCAAAAGGCATGATAACAGACTATCTTTTGGCGGCTGTCTCGCATGAAACTACCTGCACACGCTCGCTTCTCGACCATCTGCGTCCACGCCGGCCAGACGCCCGACCCGGGGACCGGCGCGCTCATCACGCCGATCTTCCAGACCTCGACGTACGCCCAGGAGGCGCTCGGCCGTCACAAAGGCTACGAGTACGCGCGCACGCAGAATCCGACCCGGGCGGCGGTCGAGGCCAACCTGGCGGCGATCGAGGGCGGCCGGGCCGCCTTCGCCTTCGCGTCGGGCATGTCGGCCATCGACGCCCTCATCACGCGCCTGTCGGCCGGCGACCACGTCATCGTCACCGACAACACCTACGGCGGCACGTTCCGCCTGTTCGACAAGGTGATGACGCGGCACGGGTTCCACTTCAGCTTCGTCGACACGTCGGATCCGGCGGCCGTCGACGCCGCGTTCACGCCGGCGACCAGGATGGTCTTCGTCGAGACGCCGACCAATCCCGTCCTCCGGCTCACCGACATCGCGGCCGTGGCCGACCTCGCCCGTCGCCACGGCGCCACGCTCGTCGTCGACAACACGTTTGCCAGCCCGGTGCTCCAGCGCCCGCTTCAGCTCGGCGCCGACCTGGTCATCCACAGCACGACCAAGTACCTGAACGGGCACAGCGATTCGATCGGCGGGGTCGTTATCGCCGTGCATGACGAGGACATCGAGTGGCTGCGGTTCATCCAGAACGCGGCCGGCGCGATCCTGAGCCCGTTCGACTCGTGGCTCGTCCTTCGGGGCACCAAAACGCTCACCCTGCGGATGGCCCGGCACACCGAGAACGGCCTCGGCCTGGCGACGTACCTCCGCTCGCACCCGAAGGTCACGCGCGTGATCTATCCGGGCCTGCCCGACCACCCGCAGCACGCGCTGGCCCGGCGCCAGATGCCGAACGGGTGCGGCGGCATGCTCTCGTTCGAGGTCGGCTCCCCGGCCGAAGCCGCGCGGGTGCTCAACGGCTTCCAGCTCATGGCGCTCGCCGAGAGCCTCGGCGGCGTCGAAACGCTCGTGTGCCACCCCGCGTCGATGACGCACGCCTCGGTGCCGCCTGACCGGCGCACGGCCATCGGGCTCTCGGACAGCCTCATCCGCATCTCGGCCGGCGTCGAGGATCTCGCGGACCTGGTCGACGACCTGGCGCAGGCCCTCGGCTGATGGCGCGCGGCGGCCTGCTGGCAGGGCCCCGGCGCTGGGTCCGGGCGCTCTACGACTGGACGATGCACTGGGCCGACACGCCGTCGGCCCTGACGGCCCTGTTTTTCATTGCCCTGGCCGAGTCGTCGTTCTTCCCGATTCCGCCCGACGTGCTGCTCATCGCCATCGTCGCCTCGAACGCCGGCCGGTGGCTCGTGGCGGCTCTCCTCTGCACGGCTGGTTCGGTCATCGGCGCGGTCGTCGGCTACGTCATCGGTCAGGCGTTCATGGCGGCCATCGGCCAGCCGATCGTTGATTTCTACGGCGCACAGAGCGCCTGGGATCAGGTGGTCGAGTATTTCGGGACGTGGGGCGTCTGGTTCCTGGCCGTGGCCACGTTCACGCCCCTCCCCTTCAAGGTCGCGACGATTGCGGCCGGCGCGACGGGCATGCCGCTCGTGCCGTTCATTTTCGTGAGCATCATTGGACGGGCCGCCCGGTTCTTCCTGGTCGCGGGCCTCTTGCGCATTTACGGCCCGCCCATCCGCGCGTTCCTCGAGAAGCACTTCGACGCGATGGCACTCCTCTTCCTCGCGCTCCTCATCGGCGGCTTCCTCGTCCTGCGCTACCTGTAACCGGCACAGACCCGAATCTGTCTGCCCTCTGTCCTCTGTCCTCTCAAGATTCTCTCTTCGGTCCCACCGCCTCTTCGACCCAGCGCAGATAGTCCTCGCTGCCGTCGATGACCGGCACGACCAGGAACTCCGGCACGTCGTACGGATGCCGGACGCGGACCAGTTCCCAGAGCGCGTCGGCATGTTCGGACGTCGTCTTGATGAACAGCTGCTGCTCCTCGTCGATCTGCGGGACGCCCTGCCACGTGTACACGGACCGGACGCCCGGCAGGATGTTGACGCAGGCCGCGAGGCCCGAGGCCACCAGCTCCTGCGCGAGCGTCGTCGAATCGAAGTCGCCGGGCAGGGTGGTGAGCGCAAGCACGAGGTCACTCATGCCGGTATTGTCTCCCGACCAGGCCGTCCGGTCCCAGCCGGACGCGCCCGGCGCCCGGGGAGCCGCGCACCTGAAAAGGGTGGTACGGCGCGCGGAAAGCTGGTACAACGATGAGCCATGGCCCCCGACGCCCGATGGCCCGCCGCGCCGGACCACCCCGCGACCCGGCGATCGCGCCGCCCGTTCCAGCCGGCGCACGAAGTGCGGGCACGGCGGCGGCGACTGGTGGGCTGGTCACTCTTCGGCGCCTCGGCCGTGCTGCTCGTCAATGCGCTTTTTGGTGACAACGGGTTCCTGGCCACCGTCCAGGCCCGGCGGGACTACGCCACCGTCGAAGCCTCGCTCTCGCGAGTCCGAGCCGAAAACCAGCACCTGCGCGACCAGATCCACCGCGTGAGGGAAGACCCGACCAGGCTCGAGGAACTGGCGCGCGGGCGCCACGGCCTCATCAAGCCCGGTGAGACGCTCGTCATCGTCAAACCGCCGGCCAGTCCACAACATCGCTGAACCAGGCGGGCCCGTGCCCGGGACCACCATTCCCTTGACGTCCGGCGTCATCGGGCACAAGCTTGGACCTCCCGACCGGTTCGGCTTGCGCGAAGACCAGGTGTCCTCGGGAGGCTGACGCCGATGCTCGACCGCAACCGCGACGGCTCGGTCGTCGACGACGTGATGGGCATGCTCGGCCAGTTCGTGCAACGGTAGCCGGGCGGCCGCCCGCCCAGAGGAGGACCCATGTTCGGCATCCTGGGATGGATCGTCTTCGGTCTCATCGTCGGTGTCATCGCGAAGCTCATCATGCCGGGCAGGGACCCGGGCGGCTTCATCATCACGGTGCTGATCGGCATTGTCGGCGCGGTCGTGGGCGGCTACATCGGCCGGTTTTCCGGCCTCTACGCCGAAGGCGACGCGGCGGGGCTCTTCATGTCAGTCCTCGGCGCGATCGTGCTGCTCTTGATCTATCGCATGCTCAAGTCGAAGTGATCGCCTGAAGGCCGGCGGTCCGAGACCACCACCCCGTCGTCGTCGTAGCGCGCCACCACCGACGGACGGGTCACGAGGAGATCGGGATGCC
>DATKDF010000221.1:0-17371 GCA_035512795.1 Vicinamibacterales bacterium | reverse complement strand
CGATTCGGTCGTCGCGCTGGCCGCCGATCTCGGCCTGGCCGTGCGCGAGGCGCGTGTCAGCCGCGATCATCTCTATGTCGCCGACGAGGTCTTCGTCTGCGGCACGGCCGCCGAGATCGTCGGCGTCGCGAGCGTCGATGGCCGGAACGTCGGCGCCGGGCGCACGGGGCCGATCACCCGGCGGCTGCGCGAGGCGTACCAGTCGGCCGTGCGCGGCGGCCATCCGCGGTCGGAGCAGTGGCTGACGCACGTCTGAAGGGGTCGGAGGTGGACCTGTGGGAAACTCCCCCGGTCGTGTCCGCTGAACGCCCGGGGGAGCTTTCCACAGGTTGACCTCCGACCCCCTGATCGCCGTGCGCTGCCTCGAGCGATCGCTCGGCGAGGTGCCCGATCGCGGTCGGCGCATTCACGACCTGTACTGGCCGGTACTCACCTTCTGCCTCGCGCGGTGCGAGGCGGCCGTCAGACGTCCTCTCGTCGTCGGCTTGCAGGCCCCGCAGGGGGCCGGGAAGACGACTCTCGCCGCGCACGTCCTTGGGTGCCTGCCGGATCTCGGGCTCCGAGGGGTCAGCGTCTCGATTGACGACTTCTATCTGCCGCGCGACGAGCAGCTCCGGCTCGCCGGGGCGCATCCGGGCAACCCGTACCTCGAGCATCGCGGCTACCCGGGCACGCACGACGTGGCGCTCGGCGAGCGGACGATCGCCGCGCTTCGGACGCTTGGCGATGCAGGCGCGGCGCCCGTGCGCGTGCCGGCGTACGACAAGTCCGCCCACGGCGGCCGCGGCGATCGTCGGCCCGAATCAGAGTGGCCCGTCGTGACGCCGCCCATTGACGTCGTGCTGGTCGAGGGCTGGATGCTCGGCTTCACGTCGGTGGAGGAGTCCAGGCTTGACGACCCGCATCTCCTGGCGCCGAACCGGGCGCTGGCCGACTACGCGCGCTGGCATCGGCGGATCGACGCCTGGGTCGTGCTGCGCGCGCTCGATCCGGGGTACGTCCTGCGCTGGCGCGTCGAGGCCGAGGAGAACATGAAGCAGGCCGGCAAGCCCGGCCTCAGCCGCGACGCGATCGAGGACTACGTGCGTCGCTTCCTGCCCGCGTACCGGCTGTACGGCGGCGCGCCGCCCGGAATGGCACCCGACGCCGTCCAGACGCTGTGGCTCGGTGACAGGCGTCAGGTCGTGCCGCCGCCAGGCTAGCGTGCGCTCATAGCTGTATTTCGTGATAGAACACTATTGTGCTATTACGAGATACACTATCAACCGTGCTGCGGGAGCCGCTCCTGCCGGCGGCTCCGCCGCCGCAGCTCCCGCGCGCGCTCGCCGGCGGGCTGGCTCTCCGAGCGGACCGGGCGCTCGTGCTCACGGGCGTTCGCCGGGCGGGCAAGAGCACGCTCCAACTGCAGCTCATGGCCGGGCAGGCACGCCAGCCGCTCTACTGCAACTTCGAGGACACGCGGCTCTTCGGGTTCGGCCCCGCGGACTTTCCCACCTGGCTCGCGCTGGCCGACGAGCTGTTCCCGGGCGCCGCGGTCTTCCTGGACGAGGTGCAGGAGGTCGACGAGTGGCAGCGGCTCGTGCGGGCGCTGGTCGATCGCGGCCGGAGGGTCTGCGTCACGGGCTCCAATGCGTCGATCCTGGGCCGCGATGCCGGTACGAAGCTGACCGGCCGCCACGAGTCGCACGAGGTCTTCCCCTTCAGCTACGCGGAGTTCTGCGCGTACACGAGCGCGACGGCCGGTCCGGACGCCCTGCGGCAATATCTCGACGCCGGCGGCTTCCCGGGATTCCTGCGGGATCGTCACGACACGCTGCTCCAGGAGCTGCTGCGGGACATCGTCCACCGCGACGTCGCCGCGCGCCACGGCGTGCGCGACACGCGGCACGTGATGAACCTGCTGCTGTTCCTGCTGGCGCACGCCGGCCAGACGTTCTCGTTCCAGCGGCTCACGAAAGCGCTCGAGGTCCCGACGGTGGCGCAGACGTCGCGGTACGTCGGGTTCCTCGAGGATGCCTACCTGGTCTTCGGCGTCCCCAAGTACAGCCCGTCGTTCAGGCGCCGGGTAGTGGCGCCCGTCAAGTACTTCCCCGTGGACACCGGGCTCGCGCGCGCGAACTCCCCGCAGCCGCAGCCGGATCTGGGGCGGCGGCTCGAGACGGCGGTCGCGCTGCACCTCCGACGGCAGGCAGGCTCGTCGCCGGTCTCCCGCGGACGCGCCGCCGTGGCGTACGCCGGCGAGCGCGATCGCTGGGAGTGCGACTTCGTCACGGCCGACGAGGCCATCCAGGTGTGCTTCGAACTCACCGAAGCCAATCGCGTACGGGAAGTGACCGGCGTGCTGGAGGCCGCCAGGCTGCCGGGCGGCCGTCGCCCCGTGATCGTCACCTTCGATCAGTCGGACCGCCTGCGCGAGGACGGCGTCGAGGTGGCCGTCGTTCCCGTGTGGCAGTGGCTCTCGCGATAGGGCGGGGTGCGACCCTCACCTCGGCCGCAGCACGAGACGCACCGGTTCCGGATTGCGCCCCGCGACGACGACGCGGGCTTCGGCGTGCAGCGGACCGACGGAGACCCTAAGATCGTAGATGCCCTCGAAGATATCGTCGGCGTGAAACCGCCCGTTGATGATCGGGAGAGACCGGCCGCCTGGCGGATTCCTGCTCTCGTCGACGACCCGCATGGCGGTAACCAAGCCCGGTTGCGGCACCCCGGCCGGCGTGATGACTTCGCCCTGCAGTTCGAAGACGGGCCGCCGCTCGAGGCGAATGTCGAGGCCGCCCATCTCACCCGCCTCCGCGCGGACGAGAGACGGCGTGTCCGCTGCGCCATCCGGCGACCGGTAGAAGCCCTGGTAGGCGAGCCTCACCCCACCGGGGCCCTCGATGGGCGGGGGGACCCGTCGCTCCAAGATCGCCTGCCGCAAGATGTAGGTTCCCACAGAGATGACGTACTCGCCCGGCGGACGGCCCGGGAGTTCATATCGACCATCCGCGTCGGTTTCGCGAAGCGGCAGGCCGTAACTGGTCCAGGTCGTGCGGCCGTAGGCGATCACTGGATGCCAGGCATATACGGGCACGCGAGGCACCGGATTGCCCTCCGTGTCCGTCACGCGGCCCTTGAACGTCACCTCCGCCGGCTCCGTCTTGAGCGGTTGCCACCGCGCCGGCAGCGACAGGTCTACGGCAGCCGGCGCCGAAAGGCCAGGGATGTTGAGCCTGGCCCACTGGCTGGGGCCAACGCCGAGCGAGAACAGCAGCCGGCGTTCGTCCGGGCTCAGCGAGATGTCCCGGAACCCCCGCCGGTCGGCATGCAGCCGGCGGGGCTCGCCGGAGTCGCGACCGAGCAACCAGAGCGCGTGCGACGTGCCGACGAGTAGACGCGATCCCTCCCGGTCCCACGTCATGCCCATGCAGGGCTCAGGGAACGTGTGTCGATCCCGCTCGCCGCCATCCGGCGATCGCAGCCTGATGGTGCAGCTCTCGTTCGGTCCCGCGAGGCCGAGCACGATGGTGCCGTCGGACGCGATGTCGAACGCCGCGTCGGCCTGGATGGCCTCGCCCGGTGCGGTCCGGAAGACCATCTCTCGTGCTCCGGTCGAGAGGCTCGTTCGCCAGATCGGGCCATCCCGGTAGCAGAGCGCATCGTTGCCATCCCAGCGGGGGTGGCAGATGCGGCCGAGCGCCGCGAATGTCCGCGCGACGGCGCGCGTCGCTCCCGAGACGAGGTCGATGACGGTGAGCAGGCCGCCGGCGCCCGGCACCCACGTCGACACGGCCAGCGCATTTCCGTCGGGCGCCCAGCGCACGCGGTTCTTCGAGTCGTGCACGCCGGGGACGTCGTGCTGGCGCACCTGGCGACCGTCGACGGTCGAGACGACGACACTGGTGCTGCCGTTCCGATGGCTGGGACTCCGCACGAACGCGATGAGGCTGCCGTCCGGACTCCAATCCGCGCCGCTCGTGACGTCTGCGCAGGGTGCGGGCAATTGCCCCGCCGCGCCGAACGTCCCTGCCTCGAGGTCGACGTCGGCGGTGAACACCGCACTGGCTCCGTTCCGGACGCTGACGAAGAGCGCGCCACTGCCGCCGAATCCGATGAGTTGAGCGGTCTGCTGACCCAGGTCGTGCAGCGCCTCGGGCAGACCGTTGTGCCGGCCGTTGTCGATTGAGAGCCGCGCGATCTGAAAGCAGCCCTGAGGGTTGGTGACGAGGGCCACGCCGCGGCCATCCGGCAGCCAGATGGGGCTGCCATCGTCGGACGGACTTGCGTACCGCCACGCCTCCGTGCCGGTCTGGAGGTCGATGGCGACGAGGTCGCCATTGTCCGCCGCGGTTCGCCGTTCGATGACGAGCGTGCGCTCGTCGGGAGAGAGGCTGACCCGGACATCCGCGAGTGTCAGTTGCCAGATCTCCCTGGCCGTGCTGCCGTCGACGGCCGCGAGCAGCACGCGAGGGGCCGCCTGCCGGGCATCGTGCACCACGACCGCCAGACTGTCGGCCGTCCAGTGTTCGAGTCGGACGTCGGGCGCTGCGAAACCCGTTCCCGACGCGCGGTGGATCTCCCGGTTGCCGGTGCCGTCGAGCCCGATGACGTTGACGGTCGTCGTCAGCAGATCGGGTTCACCCTGCCAGACGTAGGCCAGCCACCGGCCGTCGGGCGAGATCTGAGAATGGCCGGCAAGCTGACCCATGCCGGGTCTCGCCGGCTCGCGAAGCACCCGGACCGTCCCGTCCTGCAGGTTGCAGAGCGCGACGTTCCGGCTGCCGTACGGCGAGGTGCAGGGCACCCAGCGTCCGTCCACTGCCGGGCCGCGGATGTTGGCCTCGAGGGCGATGCGCTCGGGAATCGCCGTCCACGTGAGTCCCGTCACGCCCGCGTCGCGTCGATCGGCAGACAGGAACCGCACCAGACCCGCCGTCGCGACGACCAGTCCGAGGCCCGCCGCCACGGCCATCCCCAGGCGTCGGCGGCGCTCGCGCCCTCGCTCGATTGTGACGAGCGCGTCGACGAGCGCCGTCGCGTCGGCGTAGCGATCGCCCGGCGCTGGCGCGAGGGCCCGGTCGATCGCGAGGACGAGCGCGCGTGGCAACCTGGTCCCGCGGCTCGCCAGCGCCTGTCGTTCCCCGCGCATGTGGGCCCGGCGGATCTCGCGAAGGGTGCGTCCTTCCACCGGGAAGCGGGCGGTCGCGAGGTGGTAGAGGAGGACGCCCAGCCCGTAGACGTCGCTCCGCGGTGTGGCGACGGCGCCGCCCTCGATGAGCTCCGGCGCGAGGTACAGCGGCGTGCCCGCCAAGGTCGTCGTGTCGGCGGTGTCGGCGAACTCCAGCCCCGTGCCGAAGTCCATCAGCACGAGGCGGCCCGACGGCTCGCGCATCACGTTCTGCGCCTTCACGTCGCGGTGGATGAGGCCGGCGCGGTGCACGGCGGCCAGGGCGTCGGCCAGGGCGATCCCGATACGGAGGACTTCGGGACCCGGCAGCGGGCCGCGTTCGCGAAGCTCTTCCTCGAGCGTACGGCCCGCGACCAGCTCCATCCAGACGCCGACGCGACCGTCCAGTCGATCGGCGCCGAACACCGTGACGACACCGGGGTGGCGCACGCGGGCGAGCAGCCGCCCTTCATCGACGATCGACGTCACGGGGAGGGTCTCGGTGGCCGACGTGACGGCGGCCCGCGGCGACAGCAGCTTCAGCGCGACCTCGCGGTCGAGCCGGCTGTCCCAGGCGCGGTAGACGTCGCCGAACGCACCGCGTCCGATGCATTCAAGGAGCCGAAGCGAGCCCCAGTGCACCGGTTCCGGACCGAGGGTGAGGTCCGGCGGCCGCACAGGCGCCGGCGCGTCGTCGCTGCCGGCCGGCCGCTCGGATCCGCCGCCGTGAACCTCCGCGACGCGCTCCAGCAGCCGAAGCCCGCGAACGAGCTCGCGCTCGTCCGCCGAGGCGCCTTCGGACTCGACACGGCGCCAGTCGACCGGCGATCCGTCAGCGACCGCCGCGGCCAGGTCGACCAGATCCGGCGGGTCGTGTGCCATCGCGCATCTCCTCGGTCAGCCGGATCATCGCGCGTGCGACGGCCATGCGCGCCGCGTCCGGACTCGGCTTGCCGAGCGCCTGGGCCAGTTCGGCATAGGTGAGCGCCAGCTCGATGCGGCCGATGACGGCCTCGCGCTCGTCCCGCCTTCAGGCGGGCGAGCGCCGCTTCGTACCGCTCGACGGCCTCGGCGCCAATCGCCGCCTCGAGCGGCGACGTGCCGTGTTGCTCCAGCTCGTCATCGAGATCGGCCGGCCGCGGCCGGCGGTCGGCCCAGCGCACCTGGTTCCGGACGCGGTTGAGCACGGATTGGCGGAGGTAGGCGAAGAGCGCCCCCTCGCCGCGGTACTCGAACCCGTCCAGCTTCTTAAACACCTGAACCAGGGTGTCCTGAACAAGGTCGTCGGTATCGACCGCGTGGCGGGCCCAGGCGGGCAGCCGCCCGGTTGCCCAGCGGGTGAGTTCGGGGATGTACCGGGCGATGAGCCGGTTGAGCGCCTCGTCGTCGCCGGCCCGGACGCGCGTCAGCAGTTCGATCGTGACATCGGACCGGCCTTCGCGGACCTGCTCGCCGGCGTCGTCCCGGGAAGTCATAGCGGGGAAACCGGTCGGATTCTAGCAGTTCGGAGGCCGGTGGCGCCCGTCGTTCGTTTCCTGTCCCCGGTGGTGTTTCCGGACCAGCGGAACAACCTCGAACCCAGGAGATGACCGATGCTTCGTCCCATGACGACCGTTTGCGTGGCTGCCGCCCTGCTGGCGACCGCGTGCTCCGAGACTCCCACCATGCCCAGTTCGCCGGCCTCAGCGACGTCGGCCCTCGGGGCCAAGCCCGGCAGCGGTTCCAAGCCCGGCACCGCGACGTTCTCGTGCAATCCCGGCGACGGCCTCTGTGCGTCCGGCCCGCTCTCGGGCGTGCTCAACGGCAACGGCGAGATGTCGATCGCCAACGTTCAGGCTGCGATGACGCTGAACTTCAACGGCCAGAATCCGGACAACGTCAGTGCCCTTGACAGGGTGGATTGCACTCTCGGGCCGCCGTCGACCTGCCTGTGGAGCGCGTGGGATGGTGATGCCGATTCGATGTCAGGTGCCGACTTCGTCGACTTCGACATCCAGAACAATACGCTCAACGCCAGCGGGTCGAGCGAGCAGTCGGGCGGCCTGCTGGGCATGAGCCTCAATGTCGTGCACAAAGCCCGGTTCAACATGACCATCAGCAGGCCCGGGCAGAGCATCTTCTGGCGGTTCAACTACAACCCCAACATCCCGACGACCGGCGGAGCCGACCTGGCTGACGTCGAGCGTACGGCGACCTGTACGTGGGTGTTCAGGGCCATGGGTGGGCAGCGCGCGGCGTTGTCAGCGCTCGTCAAGCCCCCGAAGGGCAAGCAGTACGTGCACCACGAAGGCACGTACAACATGCCCTTCACGCTGACGTTCAACGTGCCGACCTGCGCGAGCTGACACTCACTCCGTTCGTGACCGGGAACGGAGCGCACGTCGGCCCAGGGGGGGCACCAGATTCCAGATTTCCAGATTCCAGATACCGCGCTTTCCCGCCCAGATGGAATCTGGTGGGCCCCCCAGGATTCGAACCTGGGACCAACCGGTTATGAGCCGGCAGCTCTCACCGCTGAGCTAGGGGCCCGAACCAATGGAGCGCGTGAGTGAATGAGTGAATGAGCGAATGGCGAGCTGCATCGGTTCAGCGTCCTTCGAGAAACGGCCGCAGGCGCCGGCTCCGCGAGGGGTGGCGCAGCTTGCGGAGCGCCTTGGCCTCGATCTGGCGGATGCGCTCGCGCGTGACGGCGAAGCTCTGTCCCACCTCTTCGAGCGTGTGCTCGGAGCCCTCGCCGACGCCGAAGCGCATCTTGATGACGCGCTCTTCGCGCGGCGTCAGCGTCTTCAGCACGTTGTCGGTCTGCTCCTTCAGGTTGATATTGATGACCGCATCCGACGGCGAGATCACGTTCGTGTCGGGGATGAAGTCGCCGAGATGCGAATCCTCCTCCTCGCCGATCGGGGTCTCGAGCGAGATGGGCTCCTGGGCGATCTTGAGCACCTTGCGGACCTTCGACACGGGGATGTCCATCCGCTGCGCGATCTCCTCGGAGGTCGGCTCGCGGCCGAGCTCCTGGACGAGCGCCCGCGACGTGCGGATGAGCTTGTTGATCGTCTCGATCATGTGGACCGGGATGCGGATCGTCCGCGCCTGGTCGGCAATCGCCCGCGTGATGGCCTGCCGGATCCACCACGTGGCGTAGGTCGAGAACTTGTAGCCGCGGCGGTACTCGAACTTGTCGACCGCCTTCATCAGGCCGATGTTGCCTTCCTGGATGAGATCGAGGAACTGCAGGCCGCGGTTGGTGTACTTCTTCGCGATCGACACGACCAGCCGCAGGTTGGCCTCGACCAGTTCCTTCTTGGCCTGTTCGGCCTGGGCTTCGCCCTCGAGAATCGTGATGAGCGTGCGGGTCAGTTCCTCGGTGGGCTGGCCGAGCCGCTGGGCCATCCCGCGGATCTCGCGCCGCACCTCGTCCTTGTGCTTCTGGAGGAGCTTCTTCTCTTCCTCGCGCAGCCTGCGGCGGCCCTTCGATTCGAGCTTCAGGTCGATCTGCCGCACTTCGCGCTGCTTGTACTGCACGTCCTCGACGGCCGCCTTCATGCCGTCGATCAG
Source organism: Vicinamibacterales bacterium (assembly GCA_035512795.1). Taxonomy (GTDB): domain Bacteria; phylum Acidobacteriota; class Vicinamibacteria; order Vicinamibacterales; family SCN-69-37; genus DATKDF01. The sequence goes on along the minus strand of DATKDF010000221.1, from coordinate 8,664 downwards.
CCGACGCTTAACCGCCTCGGTGAACTCGATCTTGCGGATCGTCCGCGACAGTTCCACCCGTGCGCGCAGGATCTTCCAGCGCGCCCGGCGGTACTTGCGCTTGTCGCTCCTGGCGACGCCGGCATACCGCGTCTCGAGCTTCTGCGCCGCCTCGAGCGCGGACTTGACCTTGTCGACCTGCTTCAGGAAGTCCCGCTGCCGCGCGGCGATCTTCTCGTCGGTAATCTCCTCTTCATTGAAGACCACCAGTTCGCGGACCGTCCGCTCGCCGCGCCGCAGCTGCTCGCCCATCTCGAGCACTTCCTGCGTGACCTTGGGCGTCCGGGAAATCGACTTGATGACCGCCAGCTTGCCCTGCTCGATGCGCTTGGCAATGGCCACCTCGCCTTCCCGCGTCAGCAGCGGCACCGTGCCCATTTCGCGCAGGTACATCCGCACCGGGTCGTTGGTCTTGTCGAGCGTGCCCGGCGTCAGATCGAGGTCGCTGCCCTCGGGCTCGGTGCTGGGCTCGTTGGTCTGGCCCCGGTCGTCCCGATAGGCCTTGTCCGAGTCGACGACCTCGATGCCCGCGCTGCCGAACGTGCTGAACAGGTCGTCGAGCTCTTCCGACGACGTGATGTCTGCGGGCAGCAGTTCATTGACCTCGTCGTACAGGAGATAGCCCTTCTCCTTGCCGATGCTGATGAGCTGCCGAATCTCGTCGTACTTTTCTTCGATGGACACGTGTTGTGCTCCTTGCGAACGTCCGCCCGCTATCGGTCGCCCGGGGCCTCGAGCTGCCGCAGCAGATCCTTCTTCCGGGCCCAGAGTTCCGCCAGACGCCGGTCCGCCCCGGCGCCGTCCGTGACCTGCTCAATCTCGTCCTGAAGGGCCGCCAGATCCCGGCCCAGCCGCAGGCGCCGGAGCGCCTGGACGCACGCGGCCGGGACCGCCACCGCCGAGGCCGCTCCGGCCGCCAGGTCGAGCCAGGCGCGCTCTCCTTCACTTAGACGCTCGTGGAGGAGATTTGGGAGTACGTCCGGCGGAACGTCGGCCAGGCTCGCGGCCAGGCGCAAAATCGGGGCCGAAATCAGGCCATCCAGGTCTTCCGGCTCGAGCTGGCTGACCGCCGCCAGGCCCTCCACCGGGTAGTGCACGAGCGCCCAGATCAGGCCCTGCTCGGCCGGCCGGAGCCGGACGCTCGACTGGACGGCCACGGCGGGCACTTCCCGCCGCTTCCCCGACGCCGCTTTCCGGATTTCGTCGCGGACGACGCTCTCGGTGATGCGGGCCTTGTGGGCCAGCCGATCCGCGAACTGATCGCGGGCCGCCGCGTCGGGGATCGTCGCGGCCACGCCGAGCATCTCGCCGAGAAACGTCCGCCGGTGGTCGGGCCGCGTCAGGTCCTTGCCTGCCGAGGCGCGTTCGAGCAGGAAATCCAGGTAGGGCCGCGACGACCGCAACAGGTCGGCATACGCCTGCCCACCGCGCTGTCGAATGAAAGCGTCGGGATCGCTGCCCTCTGGCAGCAGCGCCACGTTGACCTGGAAACCTTCCGCCACCAAGAGTTCTGAAGACCGGGCCGCCGCCCCGCGACCCGCCGCATCGGGATCTAAGCTGATCACGACTTTCGAAGCGAAGCGTTTCAGTATACGCGATTGCGGGGTCGAGAGGGCAGTCCCGGAGAGCGCCGCCACGGCCTGGATGCCGGCCTGCCAGACCTGCGCCAGGTCGAAATACCCCTCGACCAGCACGCAATATCCCTGTGTCCGCATGGCCGGTTTGGTGACGTGCAGCCCGTAAAGCGTCCGACTTTTGACGTAAATGGGCGTTTCGGGCGAGTTCAGGTACTTGGGGACCTGGTCGGGCTCGAGCGACCGCCCTCCGAAGGCGACAATCGCGCCGGAGTCCCGCGCGATTGGGATCATCAGCCGGTTCCGGAACCGGTCCACCAGCCGGCCGCCCTCCCGCTCGATCACGAGGCCGCTTCGGGTCTGGAGGTCCAGGGGGACCTGGAGGTCGGCCAGCCGGACGTGGAGGGCGTCTCGGCCGGCGGCCGGAGCGTACCCGTAGCCGAACGTCTCGATGGTCTCGGGCGACAAGCCGCGCGTGTCGAGTTCGCGCCGGGCGCGGGCGCCGGCCGGCGTCGCCAACTGCTCCCGGAAGAAGGCCGCCGCCTGTTCGTGGAGCCCGAGGAGCGCCTCGCGTTCGGCGGCCGCCGCCCGGTCGTCGGGGCCGCCGGACGACTCGGGCACCTGGATACCGGCGCGCGCGGCCAGGTGCCGGACGACTTCAGGAAAGCTCAGCTTCTCGTGCAGCTCGACGAACTTGAGGACGTCGCCCCCAGCGCCACAACCGAAGCACTTGAAGAAGCCCTTGTCGCCATTCACGTTGAACGACGGCGTCTTCTCCGGGTGGAATGGGCAGAGTCCCTTGAAGGTACCACCGGTCTTGCGGAGGGAGACGACTTCCCCGATGACCGACACGATGTCGATCTGCGCCTTCAGGTCGTCGAGGAAGGACTGGGGGAAGAGGGCCATGTTTCAATTCAGCGAATTAGTGGATGGAGTGGGTGCGTGACAATTCCGTCCTAGTCCTTCAACTCCACAATCGTCGCCCCGGCGCCGCCCTCGTTGTCGGGCGCCCGTTCGGCGGACGCGACGAGCGGGTGTTCGCGGAAATACCTCGTCAGGGCCTCGCGAAGCCGGCCGGTCCCGATGCCGTGGACGACCCGCAGGCGCCTGGCGTCGCCGAGCAGCGCATCGTCGAGGAACTTGGCCGCGCGGTCGAGGGCCTCGTCGACGGTCTGGCCGATGACCATCAGTTCGAGCGGCCGGTCGCCAATCGGCCGGGCGCCGCCGTCGTCGGGCCGGCGGGCTGGCGGGGTGGATCGGTCGCGGGTGTCGGCCACCGGCCGGCGGAGCGCGCTCACCGGGACGCGCATCCGCATGCCGCGGACCTCCACGTCCACCTGCCGTCCCGTGACGGCACGCACGAGGCCTTCGGCGCCGAACGTCGTCACATGGACGCGGTCGCCGATCGACGGCGGCCCGGCCAGCACGTCGCCTGCCGGCACGGCGGGTGCGTCGAGCTCCGACCCGATCGCGCCGAGGGCGTCGCGGGCTTCGGCGCGGAGCTGACCGAGTTCCCCGGTCGACAGGGTCGGCGTCGCGCCCCGCGCCCGTCCGGCCGCCTGCTCGGCAAGCGACGAGGCCTTGTGTCGGAGGCGCGTGACAACCGCGTCGACCTCGGCGCGGGCCTCGCGGAGCTTCTCGCCGAGCTTGTCGTCGAAGCGCTTCTTCATGACCGCCTCGCGTTCGGCGAGTCGCGACTCGCGCGCCGCGATCGCCTCGCGCTCGGCGGCAAGCGCCGCCCGCTCGGCCTCGAGCGCGTGCCGCTCGCGCTCGACCGCGGCCAGCTCCTGATCGACACGGGCCAGGTGCGCCGCGAGCAGCGACTCGCGGCCCGACCGTCGCGCCCGTGCGTCGGCAATCACTTCGGCTGGCAGGCCGAGGCGTGCCGCGACCTCGAGTGCGAGGCTGCGGCCGGGCGCGCCATAGCGAAGCTTGTAGGTCGGAGCGTAGGAATCCGGATCGAACCCGAACGCGGCCGCCGCCACCCCTTCGGTCGTCGACGCGTACGACTTCAGCGCATCGTCGTGGGTCGTGGCGATGATGAGGGCGCCACGACGGCGGAAGTGGTCGATGACCGCCGTGCCGAGGGCGCCGCCTTCGACCGGGTCCGTGCCGCCGCCGACTTCGTCGAGGAGCACGAGGGCCGGCGCCACCATCGCCCGTTCCATCTCGACGAGATTGGCGATCCGGGCCGAGAACGTGCTGAGGCTCGCCGAGATCGACTGGTCGTCGCCGATGTCGGCGAACACCGAGCGGAACGGCGTGAAGGCGCTGTTGGCGTCGACGGGGATGAAGAGGCCGGCCTGCGCCATCAGCGCCAGCAGGCCGAACGCCTTGAGGGCCACGGTCTTGCCGCCCGTGTTCGGCCCCGAGATCACGAGCGCGCGCGTCGGCGGCTCGACCAGGAGGTCCGACGCGACGACGACCTGGGGGCCTCGGGCGTCGTACGCCCGGTCGTCGCGTAGCAGGTCGCGGACGGCGGGGATCAGCAGCGGATGACGCGCGGCGCGCAACACGAGCCGGCCGTCGGTGACGACGGCCGGTGCGACACCGTCGACGCGCCGCGCGAGGCGCGCCCGCGCCTGTACGGCATCGACGTCGGCGGCCGCGTCGAAGAGCGCTTCCAGATCGTCGGCGCGCAGCCGGAAGGCGTTCGTCAGTGCGAGCAGGATGCGATGCACCTCTTCCCGCTCCCGTTCGACCAGCGCGACGACGTCGTTGTTGAGCGGCACGGTCGAGAGCGGCTCCAGGTACAGGCTGGCCCCGCTGGCTGACGAGCCGTGGACGAGTCCCGGAATCGCCTCGCGATGTTCGGCGCGTACGACGACCACGTAGCGGCCGTTGCGGTCGGTGATGATCTGGTCCTGCAGGTACTTCGCGGTGTCGCGGCCGCGGGTGAGGCTCTCGAGCGCCGAGCGCAGCTTGCTCCGCTGCTTCCGCAGCTTGTCGCGAATCTCCCGGAGCGCCGGACTGGCATCGTCCAGCACGTCCCCTCCCGGATCGATGGCGCGCGCGATGGCGGCCGTTTCGTCGGCGAAGGACGTCACGGCCGCGACGAGGGCCGAGAGCCCCGGCGCGGACGGGACACGCCGAATCGCCGCGGCAACAGATTCGGTCGACCGCACGGCCCGCCCGAGGCCGACAAGCGACAGCGGGTCGAGCGGCTCGTCGGCGATGTCGAGCGAGACCAGGATCCGATCGATGTCGTCCGGCGCATCGATCGACAGCGAGCCGCCGGTCCTGAGGAGCGCCACCGCCTCGCCCGTGAGCGCAAGGCGGGCCCGGACCTCGTCGGCGTCGGTTGCCGGTTCGAGATCGAGTGTTCGCGCGCGGCCGAGCGACGTGACCGCCTCGGCGGCAAGCGCCTCGCGGACGCGATCGAATTCGAGCGCCTGAAGAACGGACGGTTGCATGGGTGGGTCCCGGGAGGCCCGGAACAACCATGGATTATGGCACGCCGGCAGACCGACGACGTCAGACCCAGGCGATCGTCGAGTCGACACCCCGGAACGCGCCGAAGGCGGCGGCAGCCGCCGAAACCGCGGCGTACTCGGCGTGTGTGAGGCGCCAGTGAGGCGCGACGGTGAGTGCCTCGTGCCCAGCCGATCCGGGCGAACGCCACGTGCCGGCCAGCAGGCCGTCGACCGCCAGCAGGTGTCCGAAGGCGTCGAACCGGACGCCGGTCGAGGCCCGCAGGCGCGACGCGGCGCCAAGCACGGCGCGATCGCGGTAGGCGACGAAATACTCGTCGTAGTTGGGCAGCAGGTGCGCGGTTGGTGAGGTCACGGCCGCGATCCGTGACGCGGGCGCCTGCCAGTACGCGAGGTCATCGCCCGTACAGAGTTCGAGGGCGCGGCCGGCGGCGGCGACGGCCGTTCGCACCTGCTGCCGCGTCAGGCCAGACCACCAGCCGAAGTCGCGCAAGGTCGCCGGGCCGTGGCTTCTGAAGTACCGCACCGCGAGGGTCGCCAGCGCTTCGTCGTCGTCGAGCGGCGGCGCTGGCGGCGTCCGTTCGTCTACAAGGGCATACGTGAACTGCTTGCCGTGCACCGGGCCGCTGCAGAGGACCGCGTCCAGCTCCGCGCGCATGACGATGCAGGCGAGGCGCTGCCCGTGGGCCTCGATGCCTGCGTCCTTCAACGCGGCCGCCAGTTCCTTGCGCGTCAGGGAGCGGTGATTCTCGAGGGCATGGTTGAACACCGTCTGGCTCCTGCCGACGACCCCGGCATCGACGCCGAGCCTCCGGTACATCGAGGCATTGGCGGCGTGCACGCGCGGCGCGCTCAGGGCAAGCATCCACCGGAGGTCGCCGCGGGCGACCAGGTGCCACGTCGGGCGGAGGAGGTGCGTGCGGAGGATTTCACCAGCGTCGAACGCCGCCACGACCGCGGCCGCCGTCAGGCCGCGCGCCCGCTGGCCGATGGCCCACGTCGCGCCCGCGAAGTCCTGGGCCTGCACGGCGCCGAGCCAGGCGACGACCTCCGCCGGGGTCCGGAACCCGGTGCGAAGCAGTTTCTGATTGCAGAGGCGCCGCCGGGCCAGGTCGGAAGCCGTCATCGCGTGTCAGTGTAAGTTGGACGGCACCTGCAATCACGTCACGTCGGACGGGACGTGCCACCCGGGCCGGCGGATCGCGATGCCGCCGTTCGAGGATTGCTCCAGGAGTCGAGCGGCAGGTGCTCAACTCAGATGGTTGATGGCGCTCGCCACCGACGCGGCACCGAAGCCGTTGTCGATGTTGACGACCGAGACGCCGGTCGCGCAGGAGTTGAGCATCGCGAGCAGCGCCGTCATGCCGCCGAAGTTCGCGCCGTCCCCGACGCTCGTCGGCACGGCGACCACAGGCACGCGCACGAGGCCGCCGACGACGCTCGCGAGCGCGCCTTCCATGCCGGCCACGGCGATGATGACACGCGCGGCCGCCAGCCGGTCGCGCGCCGACAACAGCCGGTGAATGCCCGCCACGCCGACGTCGTACAACCGGTCGACGTCGTTGCCCATGACCTCGGCCGAGACGGCGGCCTCTTCGGCGACGGGCAGGTCGGACGTCCCGGCGGCCGCGACGAGAATCACCCCCCGGCCGCGCGGTCCGTCGACGCGCCGCTCGATGACGCGCGCCGTGTCGTGGAAACGGGCCTCGGGGACGGCCCGTATGACCGCGTCGTGCGCGGCCGGCGTGGTGCGCGTAATGAGCAGGCTGTGGCCGCGCTCGACGATGGCGCGGGCGATGCGGGCAATCTGGTCGGGCGTCTTGCCCTCGCCGTAGACGACCTCGGGGAAGCCCTGCCGGGCGGCGCGGTCGTGATCCACGCGGGCGAACCCGAGGTCCTCGAACGGCTCGGTGAACGCCCGGGCGCGCTGCTCGGCCTCGGCCGGATCGAGCCGGCCGTCGTGCACCGCGTCGAAGAGGGCGCGCAGCGCATCAATCGGTCCGGACGGCGAGTCAGGTGGGTGGGCCACGGGTGTGATCTAGAATGACCTGTTCCGCGGAACGAGTCGGACCCATTCTATAGAAGCGCCATGTCGTCCACCTCCCAGCCCAGGGGCGGCCTCGAAGACGTCGTCGCCGGCGAATCGGCCATCTGCTACCTCGACGGCGCTGCTGGCGTGCTGGCGTACCACGGGTACGACATCCACGACCTGGCCGACGCCGAGCGCGGCGTGACGTTCGAAGAGACGTGCTATCTGCTCTGGCACGGCCGGTTGCCGAGCCGCGCCGAGCTCGGCGACCTGCAGACGCAGCTGGCGGCCGCGCGCGTGCTGCCGGATGGCGTGATGCGGGCGATGCGGTCGATGCCCGACGTCGATGGCATGGACGCGCTCCGGACGCTCGTGTCGATGCTGGGTCACTACGATGCCGAGGCCGGCGACCGATCGCCCAAGGCGGCCTGCCGGACGGCCGTGCGGCTCACGGGCCAGACGGGCGCGCTCGTCGCGACCTACGGCCGGCTCTCGACCGGCGGCGGCGCCCTCGAACCCGACCCGGCGCTCAGCCACGCGGCCAACTTCCTGTACATGCTGACCGGGCGCCGGCCGTCGGCCCTCGTGGCGCGTGCGTTCGATGTCTCGCTCATCCTGCACGCCGATCACGAGCTGAACGCGTCGACGTTTGCCGCGCGCGTGGCGGCCGCGACGCTCACCGACATGCACTCGGCGATCGTGGCCGCCATCGGTACCCTCAAGGGACCGCTGCACGGCGGCGCCAACGCCGAGGTCATGAAGATGCTCGTCGAGATCGGGCGCGACGCCGGTCCGGACCGCGCCGAGGCCGTCGTCCGCGCGAAGCTGGCGACGAAGGCCAAGATTCCGGGGTTCGGCCACCGGGTCTACCGCACGGAGGATCCGCGAGCCACGCATCTGCGGCGATGGGCGAAGCGGCTCGGCACCGAGGCGGGCGAGCCGCAGTGGTACGCGATGCAGGAGCGTATCGAGGCGGTCATGCTCGCCGAGAAGAAGCTGTACCCGAACGTGGACTGCTACTCCGCGACGCTCTTCCACGCGATGGGGATCCCGGTGGACCTCTACACGCCCATCTTCGCCGTGAGCCGCATCTCCGGGTGGACGGCGCACGTCCTCGAGCAGTACGCCAACAATCGGCTGATTCGGCCCCGGACCGACTACACCGGGCCGGCCTATCCGCAGAAAGTGCTGCCGATTGAACACCGATAGGTGTCGGTTCGAGAGGTGGCGGCGGGTTGCAGGCAGGTACGACGGGGACGACGGGTGACGACAGGTACGACGGGGACGCGGAACGATCTGACGAACGCCCACGTTGGGCTCGAGGCCGCGCGGCCGGGCGGGCGTTCGAGTACGTGGAATTCCGGCGGCTCCCACACCTCGGTGCGCTGAAAAACCAGATGATGGCACGCGTCAGTTCGTTCCGCGTCCCCGTCGTACCTGCCGTTACCCATCGTACCTGTCGTACGATAGAGCACTTCTGATGGACCGAAGCCTGATCCGCAACTTCTCGATCATCGCGCACATCGATCACGGCAAGTCGACCCTGGCCGACCGCCTGCTCGAGCAGACCGGCGCGCTTCAGGCGCGTGAG
>DATKDF010000220.1:0-26831 GCA_035512795.1 Vicinamibacterales bacterium | reverse complement strand
CTCCTGGCACGGGCGGCACGGCAAGCCGGCGCGCGCACCTGGATCTCGGGGACACCGTTCGAGATCCGGCCGGGCCTGGCGGCCGCGATGCTCGATTTCTACGACGAGCTGCGGCGCCGCCAGCGCAGCGTGCGGCGACTGGTCCGTGCGCTGTTCGACCAGCTGCGCGTCGAGCGCGGCACCGACCGCGGCAGCGAGTCGCTCATCCGACAGACGTGCTTCCTGGGCTTCACCTGGCTGGCCTACGAGCGGCTGGTGAACGAGGCCGGGGCCATTGACGAGCACCAGCTGCGCGCGCGGCTCCTCGAGCGGACCGAACCGGTGCCTTTCGACCACGTCGTGGTGGCCGTCACGGATCGGCCGTCGGACCCGCGCGGTCTCTGGCCGGCCGATTTCGACCTGCTCGGCCGGCTGCCCGGGGTCCAGCGGATCGACGTGGTTGTCACCGACGAGACGCACGACGCCGGGTTCCGCGAGCGCATCGAACGGGAACTGCCCGGCATCGAGGAAGTGAGGCACGTCGCTCACGCGTCGGCGCCGGTGCTTGTCCGGCCGGCCGACGGGCCGGACAGCCCGGCGATGTTCGTGAGCCGCGACCGCGAGGAAGAGCTGCGCGACGTCGCGCGCGCGATTCGCGCACGTGCGACGGACGGACGCCTGACCGAATCGGTGGCGGTCGTCTTTCAACGCCCCCTGCCGTATCTCTACCTCGCCCGGCAGGTACTGGTCGACGCGCGCGTGCCGTATCAGGCGTTCGACGCGCTGCCGCTCGCGAGCGAACCGTACGCCGCCCTGCTCGACCTGGTCCTGGCGTGCGCCCGGACGGGCGGTGTTCGGGACGCCGCCGTGGCGCTGCTGCGTTCGCCCCTGCTCCGGTTCGAGGTGGACGGCGAAGCGGTGGCGCTCGGCGACGTCTCGGCGCTCGACGCGGTGCTGCTCGAGCGGCGTGCGACCGGCGTGGCCGATTCGTTCGCCGGGGAGGTCGATGCGTTCTTCGGCGCGCGCGCTGACCGCCGCCGGCTGGCACGCGCCGGCGCGGCCCGGGCGGCTTGCGCCGCGGCCGGTGTGGCCGCCGACCTGGCCGGTTTCAGCCGCCACGCCCCGGCCTCGGCGCAGGTTGCTTGCCTGTCCGCGTTCCTGCGCCGTCACGAACGTCCCGCGCCCGACGACGACGAGTGGCGCGACCGGCACCTGCGCGCCCGGGCAGCCGTGCTCGCGGCCCTCGATGGCCTGGCGGCCGCCTACGCGGCCCACGACGACGAGCCGCGCGAAGCCGACGCGCTCACCTCGGCGATCCATCACGTCGTCGAGGGACAGACGTTTGCGCCACGCCGCGGGCACGAGGGCGTGCACCTGGTCGACGCGGTGGCCGCCCGGTTCGGCCAGTTCGCGCACGTACACCTGGTCGGCCTGGTCGAAACAGACTGGCCGGAGCGACTACGCCGGAACGTGTTCTACACGAGCGGCCTCCTCAACGCGCTGGGCTGGCCGCAGGACGCCGATCACACGCGCGACCAGCAGGCGGCCTTTCGCGACCTGCTCGGGCTGGCCGCGACATCGACGACCCTCCATGGGTTCGAACTCGAAGGTGACGCGCTCGTCGCCGCCTCGCCCATGGTCGAACTGGCCCGCGGGCTGCCGGCGCGGGTTGAGCCGATTCAGACCGGCCGCCCGATCTTCCCGGATGAACTGATTGCGGCTGGCGCCGGCCCGGGCGGCTCGCTCGATGCCGAACCGGCCGCGTGGCTCGCGCTCCGCCGGCGTCGGCCGCCGCTGGCCGATCCGCGGTATGCCGGTGCGATCCGGGCGCGTCCCGGCGGGCCGTACCGGGTGAGCCGCGTCGATCGGTACATTGACTGTCCCTTCAAGTACTTCGCCGAGAACGTCCTCGACCTGCCCGAGGAACGCGACGACCCGGCCGGGCTGACGCCCATCGAGCGCGGCACGCTCGTGCACGACTTGTTCGAGCGCTTCTATCGGGCGTGGCAGGCAGCCGGGCACGGCGCCATCACGCCGGCGACGCTGCCCGACGCGCTCGCCCGCTTCGCGGCCCTCGCGCGGGAGGCGCTTGCAAAGCTTCCGGCGGCCGACCGCGCACTCGAGGAGACACGGCTGCTGGGATCGATCGTGGCGCGGGGACTGGCCGAGCGCGTCTTCGAACTCGAATCGGACGCGGGCGGCGACATCGTCGGCCGGCTCATCGAGGAGCGGCTCGAGGGCCCGTTCACCTTCCCGGAACTCTTCGGCTTCAAGCAGACGGTCATCGACATCCGCGGCAAGGCCGACCGCATCGATGTGTTTGCCGACGGGTCGCTCCGCGTCATCGACTACAAGCTCGGCAAGCTGCCCGATCTGGATGCCTCGGTGCAGATCGGTGTGTACGCGCATGCCGCGCGACAGGTGCTCGAGGCCGGGGACGGCCGGCCTCACGCTGTTTCGGCGGCCATGTATCTGGCCTTCGGCGACGACCGGCACCTGGAGGGCCGGCTGGGCAACACGAAGTCGGGCACGGTCGACCCGGCCATCGATGCGGCCGTGCAGCGGTTTGTCGGCGCGGTGCGCAGCATCGAGGCGGGAGAGTTCCCGCCGCGTCCCCGCAACCCCGGCGACTGCGCACGATGCGCGGTGGCGGGCGTCTGCCGCAAGGAGTACCGGGTGGAGAGCCATGAAGCAGCCGAGTCTCTTTGACGAGTCCCGGTCGGCCGAACCGCCCGACAGCGCAGCCCGCGCCTTTGCCGTGGATCCGGCCCACCACATCGTGCTCGAGGCGTCGGCCGGCACGGGCAAGACGCGTGTCCTGGTGGACCGGTACGTGCGGCTCGCCTCGCTTGGCGTCGACCCGCGCCACATCCTGGCCGTCACCTTCACGCGCAAGGCCGCGGCCGAGATGCGCGAGCGTGTCCTGGCCGAGCTCGGCCGGCAGGCCGAAGCCGGCCGGCTCGCGCCCGACCGCTGGCGCACGCTCCAGACGCGGTTGCCCGACATCCAGATCTCGACCATCGACGCGTTCTGCTTCGGCCTCCTCCGCGAGTTCCCGCTCGAGGCCGGTATGGACCCGGCAGTCGAGATCGCCGACGAAACCGAGATGGCACGGTTTACCGACGAAGCGCTCGACCTGACGTTTCGCGCCATCCGGGGTGTGCTCGCCGACGACGAGAACGTGCGGCTGCTGCTCACGCGGGTCAAGGCGCCCATCCTCCGCGAGACACTGGCGACGCTCATCGATCGGCGCCATCTGGCGCGTTCCGGCGTGGCCACGTTTGTCAAGCGGCTGCGAGGGCCGGCCACGGCGCGCGAGGCGGCGGCGGCGTTCGTCAAGCGTGTGGCCGACCTGCTGGCTACCTCGCCCGACTGTGTCGCCCTGCTCGACGACGGCCCGCACGGAGCCCCGGAGTTCCGCTGGCTCTTCGAGGACCTGTCGAATCTGGAGGAGCTCGCCGAGGCCGACCCGGCTCGCGTCCAGGTGTTCCGGCACCGCCTCGAGCGGCACGTCCTCACCAAGGCCCGTGAGCCACGCAAGAAGCTGGCGTCGTTCGGCGAGGACGCCTTTGCCACGCCGGCTGCCCGCAAGCGTCACGGCGCCGCGGTCGCCTCGCTCGCGCCGGCGTTCCGGCAGGTGCTCGACCAGCTCGAGACCGACGTCAACGGCCTGCTCGCCCGCGGACTCCACCGGGTGCTCGTCATCGCGTGCGGCATCTACGAACGGTTGCTCGCCGATCACGCCCTCATGGACTTTGCCGCGATGCTTCACGCGGCCGTGGCACTGCTCGAGCGGCAGGAGGAGTTCGCGCGCAGCCGGCTCAAGCTGCAGGCGCGCTACCATCATGTGCTCGTCGACGAGTTCCAGGACACGAGCCGGTTGCAGTGGCGGCTCATCGAGCTGCTCATTGACGCGTGGGGCGAGGGCGAAGGCGTCGCCGACGCCCCGACCTCGATCTTCATCGTCGGCGACCGCAAGCAGTCGATCTACCGGTTCCGCCACGCCGAAGTACGGCTGCTCGATGAGGCGGCGCGGAAGATCGCGGCCCTCCGGCCCGATCGACCGGTCCGCCACGCCATCTCGCACAGCTTCCGGGCGGTGCCGGAACTGCTGGCGTTCGTCAACGCGCTGTCGCGCGACGTGGCGCTCGTGTCCGACTTCGACGAGCGATTCCGGTACGACGAGACAGATCACTTTCCGGTGCCCCCGGCCGGTCCCGGTGCGCGGCGCGACGGCCAGCCCGTCGTCGGACTGGTGGCCGAGTCGTCGATGGACGCGTGCGCCCGGGCCGTGGCGGCCGAGGTCGGGCACCTGCTCACGACGGCGACGGTCCGGGACCGCGACGGCGTGCGGGAGGCCCGGCCCGACGACGTGGCGATCCTGTTCCGGGCGCGGGCCGGCCATCAGTTCTTCGAGGACGCGCTCGAGGCGCGCGGCATCCGGACGTACGTCTACAAAGGGCTGGGCTTCTTCGACGCACCCGAAGTGCAGGACCTTCAGGCCCTCGTCCGCTTCCTGGCCCGGCCCGACTCCGATCTGCGGGCGGCCGAGTTGCTGCGATCGCGGCTGGTCCGACTGTCGGACGAGGGGCTGGTGACGCTCGCACCCGCCATCGCCCGGGCGGTGACCGATCCGGATCTTCGGTTGGACGACCTGCCGCTCGACGATCTCGATCGCGCCCTGCTCGACCGGACCCGCGCGAGCGCGGCACGCTGGATCGGCCTGGCCGCCCGCCTGCCGCCGAGCGAATTGGTCGACCGCGTGCTGGCCGATGCGGCCTACATCCAGGAACTGCAGGGCCGGCGCCTCGACCAGGCACGCGAGAACATCAAGAAGGTGCGCCTGCTCGTGCGCCGGGTCGAGAGTCGGGGCTACGCAACACTCGACCGGATCGCCACGTACTTCGACACGCTCCGTGCCGGCGACGAGTCGAACGCCATCGTCGGCGCCGTCGGCTGCGTGAACCTCATGACGATTCATGCCGCCAAGGGCCTCGAGTTCCCGATCGTGTTCGTCGTCAACCTGCAGACGCCCGGCCGGGGCCGGCCGCCGGTGTCGGTCATCGACCGGAGCGTGGACGGCGAGCCGGAAGTGGCCTTCGACCGGACGGCCGGCACCGACCTCGAGGATCAACGCGAGCAGGAAGAGCTTCGCCGTCTGCTGTACGTCGCGGTGACCCGCGCCCGCGATCGCCTGTACCTGGCGGCCGAACTGGATTCGAAGGGACGACTCGGACGCCGGAATCGAAGCCTCGCCGCGCTGCTGCCGGCGGGTCTGGCCGACGCGTTCGCGCGCGCCGGCAGCGGCGACGACGAGGTCGCGTGGCAGACGGGCGACGGCTCGTTCGACTTCCGTGTGGCCCGCGATCCGGCCGACGCGCCGATCGTGGTGCCGGCGCCTGCCGCGGCGCCGCAGACCGCAGTTGACGTCGCGGCACTGGTGCCGGCCGACCGCCGCGTCGCGGCGGCGACGCTCGGGACGTCCGGTCAGGCACCGCCCACCGGACAGGTCGGCGAGCGCGACCCGGGGCGACGCCTCGTCGGCACGCTGGTCCACCGCCTGTTTCAGCGCCGGATCGATTCGGACCGCGACCCGTCGGTCGTCGCGAGCATCGCGGCCGGCATGCTGTCGGATCTCGATCTGGTGGACGAGGACAATCCGGCGGCCCTGGTCGCGGCGGCGACCGATCTGTATGTGCGGCTCCGAGACCACGAGGATCTGCGGGCGACCCTGTCCCAGGGCGAGGCCAGCTACGAGGTTCCCGTTTCCTGGGTGCGGCGCGACGACCCGGCCACGATCGTCCGGGGTGTGATCGACTGCGTCGTGCGGCGTCCGGATGGAGGCGTGACGATTCTGGAACTGAAAACGGGCGCCCCGCGGCCGGGCCACGAGGAGCAGGCCCGGCGATATGCGGAGGCATTCGGGACCGCATTGGGCAGCTCCGGGGTCCAAGTCAAGATCGTGTACCCTCGGGTCGTTTGAGTGAGATACACTCCCTGTGGACCCGGCGGTTCGGGTGCCACGGAGTGAAACAGTTGCCATTGACGTGTCCGAATTGCGGCAATTCCGAGAACTTTCTGGCCAAGACGCTACAGATGCAGTTGTTGCGGGTGTCTGATGGTCAGTTCCAGCCGCCCCAGGAAGAGGGGCGCCCGGCCCTTGTCGAGATCCTCTGCGACGAGTGCGACGCGACGGTCGATCTGGACGGGCTCGACGCGACAACCCGTCGCGATCTGCTCGGCACGCTCGGCGCTCGCTGACCGCCGGCCCAGTCGTGGTGGCGCGCCGTGCACGACTACTTCGAGATTCTGGGCGTTGCACCTGACGCGGCCGCGCGCGACATCAAGGCTGCCTGTGCCCGGCACGCCGCCCGGCCGCTGAACGATCTCCTCGAAGCCGAGCATCGCCCGAATGGCCGCGACGCGCCCGGCGCGTTCGACACCCTCGGTGTGCCCGAGCGCGTCGACATCGCCATCGATTTTCCGGACATGACGTCGATCGTCGAACGCATGCAGGCGGCGTTCTTCCGATCGCGCGCCTGATCCGGACGTTCCGCGTTCCCCTCGTTCCGGTTCGCAGCATACAATCGGGACATGGCAGTTTCAGAATCCGACGTGCTCAGTGCGCTCCGGGCGGTGCAGGATCCCGATCTGCACAAGGACATCGTGGCGCTCGGATTCGTGAAGAATCTGGCGATTGACGGCGGGCGCGTCGGCTTCACCATCGAGCTGACCACGCCGGCCTGTCCGATGAAGGACCTGATGCGGGATCAGGCGCAGGCCGCCGTGTCGGCGCTGGCCGGGGTGTCCGACGTCGCGATCGAGATGACGGCCAGTGTCCGGTCGGCGGCGCGGCCCGAGGCGGGACGCGTGCCGGTCGAGGGCGTCCGGAACATCATCGCGGTCGGTGCCGGCAAGGGCGGCGTCGGCAAGACGACCATCTCGGTCAATCTGGCCGTGGCGCTCGCCGCGCGCGGCAGCCGGGTGGCGCTGCTCGACGGCGACATGTACGGGCCGAACGTGCCCATCATGCTGGGGCTTCGCACGCAACTCGAGACCGACGGCCAGAAGATCGTGCCGGCCGAGCGGTACGGGCTCAAGGTGGTGTCGATGGGCTTCCTCACGCAGGACGACGCGCCGGTGATCTGGCGCGGACCGATGCTGCACGGGGCCATCCAGCAGTTCGTCCGTGACGTGAAGTGGGGCGAGATCGACTACCTCATCGTGGACATGCCGCCCGGGACGGGCGACGTGGCGCTCAGCCTGAGTCAGACCGTGCCGGTGACCGGTGCCGTGCTCGTGACGACCCCGCAGTCGGTGGCGCTCGCCGACACGCGTCGCGCGATCATGATGTATCGCAAGCTGAATATTCCGACACTCGGGCTCATCGAGAACATGAGCTGGTTTCTCTGCCCGGGATGCAGCCGGGAAACGGATCTGTTCGGCAAGGGCGGCGGTGAGCGGCTGGCGACGGAACTGCAGGTGCCGTTTCTCGGCGCGGTACCGCTCTACGAGCCCGTGCGCCGGGGCAGCGATGCGGGCGTGCCGATCGTCCTGCACGAGGCGGACTCGGCGGCGGCCCAGGCGCTCGTCTCGGCGGCCGAGCGCGTGGCCCAGCAGGTGTCGATCGCCTCGTTCTCGCGCCGCGCGATCCCGCTCGAGCCCGTCAACTGATCCGGCGCGAAGGACGCGTCGCCCGGCCATGTCCATTGCCGTCACCACCCGCACGCTCGACAACGGGCTCGACGTGATCGTCCACGAGGACCATCACGCCCCGCTCGTCGCGGTCAACGTCTGGTACCACGTCGGGTCCAAGAACGAGCGGCCGGGCCGCACGGGCTTTGCGCACCTGTTCGAGCATCTGATGTTCGAGGGGTCGGCCCATCAGCTCCGCGGGTTCTTCGAGCCGCTGCAGGAAGTGGGGGCGTCCTTGAATGGCTCGACGAGCAGCGACCGGACCAACTACTGGGAAGTGGTGCCGACAAGCGCCGCGAGCCTCGCCTTGTGGATGGAATCCGACCGCATGGGCTGGCTGCTGCCGGCCGTGACCGAAGCGCGCTTCCAGACCCAGCGCGACGTCGTCCTCAACGAGCGGCGCCAGAACTACGAGAACCGGCCGTACGGGCTGGCCCAGTTTCACATTTCGGCCGCGCTCTATCCGCCCGATCATCCGTACCACTGGCCCACGATTGGCGACCCGGACGACCTGCGCGCGGCGACGCTCGACGACGTCCACGCCTTTTTCAAGCAGTTCTACCATCCCGGCAACGCGTCGCTCGCCGTGGCCGGTGATGTCAGGACCGACGCCGTGCTCGCCGAGATCGAGACGCACTTCGGGGCGATTCCGGCCGGCCCGCCCGTCGACGCCATCGTGGCGCCGGCGGCCCGCAGCACACCGGTACAGCTCGTGCAGGAGGATCGCGTGGAACTCTCGCGCATCTACCTGGCCTGGCCGTCGGCCGCGCTCTTCACGGCCGGCGATGCCGAACTGGATCTGGTGGCCGACATCCTCGGCAACGGGCGCAGTTCCCGGCTCTACAAGCGCCTGATTCACGACGAGCGCATCGCCGCCGAACTCGGCGCGACGCAGTCGTCGCGCGAACTGACCGGCGTGTTCCAGGTCGTGGCCAGCGCCGCGCCGGGCCACACGCTCGACGAGATCGCCGCGATCGTCCACGACGAGATCCGCCTCTTCGCCGAAGAGGGACCGACGCCCGAAGAAGTCCAGCGCGGCCGCGTGCACGCCGAAGCGGCGTTCACCCGGCGGCTCGAGACGCTCGGCGGGTTCGGGGGCAAGGCCGATCAATTGAACGCCTACAACATCCATCGCGGGCGGCCCGACTGGTTCGACGCCGACCTGGCGCGCTACCTCCGCGCCGACGCCGGCGCGTTGGCCGATGCGACCGGACGATGGCTGGCCGGGACGCCGCGCGTGGCGCTGTCGGTGGTCCCGACCGGCCGCCCCGGCCTGGCGCTGACCGACTCGGAGCCGGTCCGGGGCGCGGTCTGATGACCCGAACGGCCCCGCCGGTTGGCCCGCCCACCGCCGTCCGCTTTCCGGACATTGCCCGGCGGACGCTCGACAACGGGCTGCGCGTGTGGGTCATCGAACAGGTGCGTGTGCCCACGGCGACCGCCGTCCTGCTCGTCGATCGCGGGTCGGCCGCCGATCCGGTCCACCTCCCGGGCCTGGCAGGCGCGGCCGTGGACCTGCTCGACGAAGGCGCCGGCTCGCGCAAGGCCATTGAACTGGCTGGTGCGTTCGGCGATCTCGGCACCGAGTTGGTCTCCGAAGTCGGGCCCGACGTCTCGTGGCTCAGCTTTTCGTCGCTGGCGCGCGTCTTCGGCGAGGCGCTGGCGCTCCTTGCCGATGTCGTGGCGCGGCCGCACCTCTACGAAGCGGACTTCCGGCGCGTGATCGAACTGCGCAGCCACCAGCTCCAGCAGCGGAGCCGATCGGCCGGAATGGCCGCGGATCGGACGCTGGTCGGGGCGATGTTCAGCGGTCATCCCTACGGACATGGCACGCTCGGGACGTCGCGCGCACTCGGAGCCATGCGCGCCGACGATGCGCGGGCGTTCTGGACCGAGTCGGTCGGCCCGGCTGCGGCGACGCTGGTCATTGCCGGCGACGTGCGCGCCTCGGCTGCCTTCGACATGGCCGCCGGGACGTTCGGCGGCTGGCGGGCGCCGGGCTCTCAGCCATTCGCCGTACCGGAATTGCGGTCGGCCGGCGAGCCGGCCGTGCTGTTCGTCGCACGGCCCGGTGCCGCCCAGTCCGAGGTCCGCGTGGGGCACATCGGCCCGCCGCGCAAGGTGGACGACTTCCACGGCCTGCTCGTTCTCGACGCGATCCTGGGCGGGCAGTTCACGAGCCGGATCAACCGGAACCTGCGCGAGGCGAAGGGCCTGACCTACGGCGCCCGTACGTCGTTCGGGTTCCGGCGCGCGGGCGGCAGCTTCGTCTGCGACGCCAGCGTCCAGTCGGACCGGACGGCCGAGGCCGTGTCCGAGATCCTGCGCGAGTTCGCCGAAATTCGCCGGCCGGGCAGCGTCGTCGACGCCGAACTCGAGCGGGCCCGGGCGTCGCTCTCGCGAGGCTACGTGCGCAATTTCGAGACCGCCTCGCAGTACGCACGCGCGGCCGTTCAGTTGGCCACCTACGATCTGGACGACCGCACGTTCGATCGGTTCGTGCCCTCGGTCGAGGCCGTTGGTCCGGCCGACGTCGAGCGGCTCGCCGTGGAGCACATCCGGCCCGACGAGGCCGTCATTGTCGTCGTCGGTGATCCTGCCCAACGGCCGCTGCTCGAAGGGCTCGGGCGGCCGGTGAGTGTCGTGACGCCGGAGTTCTAGTGTCCCGAGGATGCAAGCAGTCCGATTTCACGCGCACGGTGGTCCGGACGTCCTGACCTATGAAGACGCGCCCGATCCGGCGGTTGCGCCCGGCGGCGTGGTCGTCCGGGTGCGGGCGTGCGCGCTCAATCATCTCGACCTCTGGCAGCGGCGTGGAATCGAGCGCGTCACGATCCCGATGCCGCACATCTCCGGGGCCGATGTGGCGGGGGAGATCGTCGAGGTCGGGGAGGGCGTCGAGGGCCTCGCCGTGGGGACCCGGGTCATGCTGCAGCCGGGGTTATCGTGCGGGCAGTGCCGGTGGTGTCTGGCCGGTCTCGATAACCGTTGTGGCCGCTACGACGTATTAGGGTACCAGTCGCCCGGTGGCTACGCGGAACGAGTGGCCGTGCCGGCGGCCAACGTGATTCGGCTGCCGGATCATGTCGACTTCGTCTCGGCAGCGGCATTTCCGCTGACGTTTCTGACCGCATGGCACATGCTTCTGACGCGCGCGACGCTCACCGAACGCGACACCGTGCTGGTTGTCGCGGCCGGGAGTGGTGTGGGGCAGGCGGCCGTGCAGATTGCGCGGCGGTTCGGCGCGCGGGTCATCGCGACGGCGGGCGGCCAGGCCAAGCTTGCGCAGGCCAAGGCCCTCGGCGCCGACGAGGTGATCGATCACTACGCCGAGGACGTTGTGGCCAGGGTGCGGGCCGTCACCAACAGGGCGGGCGTCGACATCGTCGTCGAACACGTCGGGGGCGCTACGTGGGACCGGAGCGTCCGCTGCCTCGCCCGGGGCGGCCGGCTCGTGATCTGCGGGGCCACGTCGGGGCACCACGCGGCCCTCGACCTGCGGCACCTGTTCGCACGGCAGTTGTCGCTCCTCGGGTCCTACATGGGGACCAAGGCCGAGCTCCTGCGGGTGGCCGAGCTGTTCTTTGCCGGCCACGTCCGGCCGGTCATCGACCGGACGCTGCCACTGTCCGAAGCCGGTCAGGCGCACGCGCGCCTCGAGTCGGGCAGTCAATTCGGCAAGATCGTGCTCGAGGTCTGAAACTTCCACACCCGACCGGTGTCTGTCATCTGGTCCCCAAATGGCGGTGCTAGACTGGTCCACGATGAGCATCGCGCGATGGAGCTTGAGCCTGATGGCCATGAGTGGCCTGCTGGCGGCGACCGTCGCGGGGGCCACCATCTGGTTGCTGCTCGCCGATCCGATCACCCTCGCCGACGCCGCTGATGGCCTGAAGGACGGCGACCCGACCCCGTTCGTCCAGGCCATCGGCGCCGTGCTCCTCGATGCGCTCCGCGGTCTGTTCAAATATCTCTAGTGGCTTGTACTGACGACGTGTAAAGCGTACGATGGCGCATGCCATCGACGGGACTCACAGTCACGCAGGAGCAACGGGCGGCGTTGGAAGCGCGCGAACGATCCCGCCGAGGCCGCGCAGACGCGGCACGGCGGGCGCGGGTCGTGCTGCTGCTGGCCGACGGCCACAGCTACACGGCGATCACCGCCAAGACCGGCTGCAGTTCGCGGACGATCGCCTTGTGGAAACGGCGATTCGAGATGGACGGCATCGCCGGACTCACCGCCCGGCACCGGGGCTCCAAGCCGACCGTGTTGACCCCGAGCCTGCAAGCCCGCATTCTCGCGTGGACGCGCCGCGCCCCGCCGCACGGCGCCACACACTGGTCGACGCGATCGTTGGGCCGCAAACTCGGCGTTCAACACACGATCGTCGCTCGCGCGTGGCGCGCCGCCGGGTTGCAGCCGCATCGCCTCGAGCGCTACATGCGATCGACCGACCCGGAGTTCGAGACCAAGGCCGCCGATGTGATTGGGTTGTATCTCGACCCGCCGCAGCACGCCGTCGTGTTCTGCGTCGACGAAAAGACCGCCATCCAGGCCTTGGACCGGATCGACCCCTTGCTGCCGTTGTCGCCCGGACGCGCTGAGCGCCATGGGTTCGAGTACTACCAGCATGGGACCCTGTCGCTGTACGCGGCCCTGAACACGCACACGGGCGAAGTGCTCGGCAGCGCGGTCGCGCGCCACACGAGCGCCGAGTTCGTCACGTTCCTACAGGCGGTCACGGCGTCGCAGCCGCGCACCCGCCAGATCCACATCATCGTGGACAACTTGTCGGCCCATAAGACCCAGCAGGTGCGCACCTTCCTCGCCGCGCACCCGACGGTCCACCTGCACTACACCCCGACCTACTCCTCGTGGCTGAACCAGGTGGAACTCTGGTTCTCGAAGATCGAGCGCGATGTCATCGCCCGCGGGATCTTCACCTCGGTGACCGACCTGCGTCGCAAGTTGATGCGCTATATCCGGCATTACAACAAAACCGCCAAGCCCTTCCGCTGGGCCTACGCGGATCCTTCGCGGCGAATCGCGTGACTACTGTACAAATCGACCGTACGGTCCACTAGTTGCAGGGCGCCCAACGTACGTTTCGATTCAGAGTCTTGTTGCCAGGAACCTGGTGAGGTAGTAGCCATCCAGGAACTTGAAGGGCGCCCTGCCGGTCGTGTAGTGGCCGCACGGCAGGATGGCGGTCTCGTGCGGGACGCCGCGGCGCCGGAACTCGGCGATGAACATCCGCGACAGATCGACCGGAAACGTCAGGTCCCAGAGCGCGTAGACGAGCAGCGCCGGCCGGCCCTTGATGCGGTCGATGAATGGCCACGGGCTGATCGGCATCCAGCAGGCGCGAATCTCGTCGAGCGTGACGTGGCCCTCGAGGCCGTCGCGGACGTGTGAGGTCGAGATGCCGCGCCAGACGACGTCGGCAAAGTACGGCGACACGTGGTTGAACGCGCCGGCCACGATGCGCGGGTCGTGCGCCATCGTCAGCATCGCGAGGCACGAGCCGAGGCTCGTGCCCATGATGCCGATGCGCTCGTAGCCCTGCGCCTCGAGCCAGTCGACGGCGCGGCGCGCGTCGAGCACGGCCTGCCGGTTGGCGTGGAGCGTCCGTCCGACGTTCGAGCTGACGATGTATTCGGACCGTTCGAGCGCCGGCGGGCGGCGTTCGTCGTGGTAGGGCAGGCTCAGGCGCGCGGCCGTCAGGCCGAACTTCGCGAAGAGCCGGCAGAGACCGACGTGCCCTTCGCGGTCGGCGTTCCACTGCGGCAGCACGACCACGGCGCGGCGGGGCTTGCCCGCCGCGTCCTTCGGCGCCGGCTCGAAGACGCGAATCGTGACGGTGTTGTTCTCGGGATAGGGCGTCTGGAGCGCGCTGGCGAAGCGCACGGACTCGCCCTGCCGGTCGAATCCCGGGTCGGCCGTTTCCCTGAAGAACGCGTCGCTTGCGCGAACCGTCGCGTCGGCCCAGCCCGTGAGCCTGGCGAGTGGCGCCTCGTCGTCAGGCCCGAGCGCAACCCAGTCGAGGCCCCATTCGAACGGGCGGGCGACGCGATTGGTATCGACCGATGCGAGGCTCCGCTCCCATCGGTCGAACGCCCGGCCGATCACGCCGGTCCGTCGGCCTTCTCGACGAGTGTCTCGTAGCGCCGCTGGGCGGGCTGGCCCTCCTCGACCGGCAGCCCGCTTTCGTGCCAGCCGGGGTCGACGACGCGCCCACTCATCTGGTCGCGCATGCCGCCGAACCCGCCGCGCACGTTGCTGACGTCGCCAAAACCGAAGCTTGCGAGCATGTGCGCCGCCCGCGACGACCGGCCGCCCACCTGGCAGCCGATGAGGAGCTTCGTCTCCGGCGGAAACGCGGCCTGCATGACCCGCACGAAGTCGGGATTGGGTGCCATCTGTCCGGTGACCGGATCGCGATCGAGCAGCGGCACGTTGAATGCGCCTTCCGGATGCCCGAAGGCGTACTCCTCGGATGAGCGGACATCGACGTACACGTGTCCCTGCTCCTGCAACTCACGCGCTTCGGTCACCGACACGTGCTTGACCACACTCACCTCCGGCCGGCATCCGGCGCCGGCCCGACGATCTTCTCCGAAGCGGCGGCGATCGCCAAGAGCCGGGCCGTCTGCCGCCACGGCCCGACGATCTGGAGCCCGACCGGCAGCCGCGTCGTCGCGATTGGCAGGCTGATCGCCGGGTGGCCCGTCATGCTGAACGGCTGGGTGTGCCGGAGCATGGCCATTCGGACGGGCACCGGCTGGCCTGTGCCCGGCGTGGCGATGTCGGTGGCGCCGACCGGTGGCGCGACGATGGGCAGCGTCGGCAGGACGAGCGCGTCGGCCGTCGCCAGCGCCTGGTCGACGACGCCGCGGAGCGCGCGGAGAAACGCGCGCGCGGCGGCCGTGGCCGACGAGGTGACCTCCCGTCCGCTTCGGATGCGCGGCCCGACGATCGGCGAGTAGCGGTCGGCGCGCGTGTCGAGGTAGAGCGCGTGCCAGTGCGCCGCCTCGGGCAGGACGATGTCCAGGTACGCCTGTGCGATGCCGTCCGTCAGAGGAAGGTCGAGCGAGGTGACGACGGCGCCCTCGTCCGAGAGCTTCGCGAGGGCGGCTTCGTACGGCTCGCGCACCTCGGGCATCACGAGCTCCTCGAAGTAGCCGACGAGCCGCGTCAACCGGAGGCCGGCGAGCGAGACCGGCTCGACCAGATCGGGCGTCCGGCCCGCCAGCACGGCCCAGAGCCAGGCCGCGTCCTGCACGGTCGTCGCGAGCGGGCCGGCATGATCCAGCGTCGAGCTGAGCGGGACGATGCCGTCGAGCGGCACGTCGCCGGTCGAGGGCTTCAGGCCCACGACGCCGCAGCAGGCGGCCGGGATGCGGATCGAGCCGCCCGTGTCGGTGCCGATCGAGGCGAGGCCCATGCCGGTGGCCACGGCCGCCGCCGATCCGCCGCTCGAGCCGCCGGCCAGCCGGCCCGTGTCCCCCGGATGCCGGACCGGGCCGTAGGCCGAGTCGTCGGAGGTCGTGCCGAGCGCGAACTCGTGCAGGTTCGTCTTGCCGATGCTGATGGCGCCAGCCTCGCGGAGCCGCGTGACGATGGTGGCGTCGGTCGTGGCCAGGTTGGCTTCGAGCACGCGCGAGGCCGCGGTCGTGATGAAGCCGGCTTCGTCGATGAGATCCTTGAGCGAAATCGGAATGCCGTGGAGCGGCCCGCGGTCGCGGCCGGCCCGGAGCTCGACGTCGGCCGCGTCGGCCCGGGCGCGCGCACGGTCGGCGTCGAGGCGGATGAACGCGTTGGTGTGCGGTCCGTGGATGCTGTGGGCCGTGAGCGCCGCCTCGATGAGTGCGCGGGAGGAGAGGCGGCCTGCCCGCAGCGACTCGGCGGCTTCGACGATGTTCATCGCAGCACTATAACGGGCTGCGTCCGGGGCCCAAAGGCTCACCCGGAGCCACGGTGTCTTGGTATCTTGACACCATGATTCTTGCGGCCGTCATGCCGGCGCCACGCGTGCCGGTGGAGATTCGAGAGTTTCCCGAACCCGATCTGCCGGCGGGCGGCGCGCTGCTGCTGACGGCGTTCTCGGAAGTGTGTGGCACCGACGTCCACCTGTGGCACGGCCGCTTGTCGGGCGTGCCGTATCCGATCATTCCCGGGCACGTGACGACCGGCACGCTCGACAAGGTGCGCGGGTCGCTCGTGGACGTCGAGGGCCGGCCGCTCGCCGAGGGCGATCGGGTCGCGTTCTTCGACGTGCACCGGACGTGCGGCCGGTGCCTCGCGTGCACGGCGCACCGGACGCCGACGCGGTGTCCGTCGCGGCGCGTCTACGGGATCACCGATCCGGCATCCGAAGGGCTTTTCGGCGGGTGGAGCCAGAAGGTCTATCTCGAGCCTGGGGTCATCGTCGCGAAGCTGCCCGATGCGGTGAGCTTCGAGGCGTACATCGGCGGCGGCTGCGGGCTGCTGACTTCGGTCCACATCATCGAGCGCGCGCGGATCGCGATGGGCGACACGGTGGTCGTGCAGGGCGCCGGTGCCGTCGGGATGAGCACGGCGGCGCTCGCGCGGCGGGCCGGCGCCGGACAGGTCATCATCATCGGCGCGCCAGCCAGCCGGCTCGAACTGGCCAGGCGCATGGGCGCCGACCACGCCATTCCGCTCCAGGGGACGACGCCGGAGGAGCGGCGCGAGTGGGTGCTGTCGTTCACCGGCGGGCTCGGCGCGGACGTCGTCGTCGAAGCCGCCGGCAGCGCGCGCGCGTTCGAGGAGGGCGTGCGCCTGGCGCGTAACGGCGGCGCGTACGTGATTGCCGGCCATTACACGAACGCCGGCGACAGCACCATCAACGCGCACGAGGACATCAACCGCAAGCACCTCGACATTCGCGGGTGCTGGGGCAGCGAGGTCGGGCACTTTCTGCGAGCACTGCGTCTGCTGGAGCGCTACGGGCACGAAGTGCCGTGGCACGAGATCGGGGCGAAGACGTTCGGCCTCGGCCAGCTCAACGAGGCGCTGGCCGAGGCCGAGGCGCTCACGCTGCCGAAGGCGCTCGTGGATCCGCGAGTGGCGTGAAGGCCCGCGGGCGCCCGTAGCTCCCATCCATTGGCTGTATACTGCCGGCCAGGAGGATTCAAAGACATGAAGTTCCTTGTTCAGTGGTCTCTTCCGGCATCAACATTTCGCCCGGCGGTCGCGCGATTTCTCGAGGCCGGCGGTCTGCCTCCCGCGGGCGTGACGCTTCTCGGCCGTTGGCACGGCATGAGCGGCAAGGGCTGCGCCGTGGTCGAAACGACGGACGCCAAGGCGCTCTACGCCTGGATCGCCGAGTGGTCAGAGTTCCTGCCTCTCGAGACGACGCCCGTCCTTGAAGACGCGGACGCCGGCGCAGTCCTGGGTTCGATGTACAAGTAGTTCAGGAATCGGGCCAGCCGGCGATGCGGACGAGCAGCAACAGGGCTCGATCGTCAATCGCAGCGAAGGGCGACAAGCGGATCGACGCGCAGCGCGCGCCTGGCCGGCCAGAGCGCGGCGAGGCCGACCGCGATAAGGAACAGGATGATGGCGCTGATGTAGGCGATCGGATCGATCGTGCTCAGGCCGTACAGTTCCCGCCGCAACAGCTGGGCCAGCCCGGCGGCTCCCAGAACGCCCAGGACCAGGCCCCCGATGATCGTTCCCCGGAACTGACTGGAGAGACTCGCCAGGATGTGACCGGGCCTGGCGCCCAGGGCCATGCGGATGCCGATCTCCTTCGTGTGTTGCGCCACCGAGTAGGCCACGAGACCCAGCACGCCCAGACAGGCCACGGCCAGAGCGATCACGCCGAGCACGCTGACCGCGAGGGCGCCGCGCTCGATCTCGCGGACGTTCTGGTGAAACTGGTCTTTCAAGAGGTGCACGCGCGGCCTGAGATTCGGGTCGATGCCGTTCGCGGCAGCCGAGAATGCGGGGGCCAGCGCCTCGGTCGGACCGGATGTCCGCGCGACCACGGTCATTTCCGTGAGGTCGCGCTCGCGGGCCAGCCGATAGAGCTCCACCGCGTCCGGATCCCCGAGCGCCAGTGACCGCGCGTTACCCGCGATGCCGACCACCGTGAGCGCCTCGTTGCCTGTCTTGAACGGCTGCCCCAGGGGATCGCGGTCCGGCCAGTTCCTCCGGGCGAGCGACTCGCTCACCACAACACCGCGATCGTCACCCTCAATCAGGTTCCGGCCGCGGAGCAGCGGAATCTTCATCGTGGTGAGGTACTGAGGATCGACCTGATGGATGTAGACATCGAGCGCCCGCCCGTCGAGTTGGCGGGGCGACGTCATCCTCCGGTCACCGAGTGGAGGCGTCGAGGTGAGACTGAGGTCTTCGACCCCCGCGATGCCTCGCAGCCGTGCACTCAGGTCCTGAATGTAGGTGCGGGCCCGGGCCGCCGTGTAGCCATGCTCGGAAAGCGAGGGCTCGACCACGATCACGTGCTCGTACTCGAAGCCCGGGTCGGTCGAGGCGGCGCGTTCGGCCGCCCGCACGAGAAGGCCGGCGACAATGAGCAGGACGCAGCTTGACGCGACCTGCACGCCAATCAGCATGGTCCGGCCGACGGTCTTCTTCTGCTTTTGACGCGCGATCTGAAGGGCGGGCGCCAGTCCGAAGAGGACCGAAGAAAGGAAGCCCATCGCGATGGCGAACGTCACCACGCGCCAGTCGGGCGTGGGATCGAGCCACGGTGGCGCTTCGGTCGAGACCATGATGCCCTTGAGCACGAGCGAGCCGAGCGCAAGGCCTCCGAGGCAGCCCATCACGGCCAGGACGAGACTCTCCGTGAACAACTGGCGGATGAGCCGGCCGGTTCCCGCGCCGATGGCACTACGCAGGGCCATCTCCCGCCGGCGTGACGCGCCACGCGCGAGCAGCAGGCTGCCGAGATTCCCGCACGCGACGGCGAGGATGAGCAGAACCAGGGCTCCGACGAGGGCGAACATCGACGTTGCCCCGGTGAGCGGCGCGTAGCCGCCGGGTTCGCCGAGCAGGCGCTCGTCTTCCCAGATGTCCCCGGGATGCTGCCGCCGGAGTTCGGCGGCGAGGGCCGCCAGTTCGGCCTCGGCCATCTGCGGCGACGCTCCCGGGCCGAGGCGGCCCCACATCGTGACCCCGCTCGAGAAGTCGGTGAGCAGCCGGCTCCCGTGCACAAAGTATCCGTGGTGCTCGACGAGCGCCCAGAAGGCCGGGGCGTCGCCGGCCAGACCTGAGAACTCGCGAGCGACGACGCCGATGATGGTGACGGCCTTGCCGTTCAGGTGCGCGGACGTGCCCACCACGGACGGGTCCGATCCGAAATGGCTGGCCCAGAAGCCATGCCCGAGGACGACCGCAGGCGGCGCATCAGGCCGCGCGTCATCAGCAGTGAAGAGCCTCCCATGCCCCGGTCGGGCGCCCAGTTCGTCGAAGAAGTTCGCGGTGACGAAGAAAGTGCTCGGTGACCGCTCGGCGCCCTTCAGGCTCAGACTCGACGCGGTCTGCGCGAGGACGGCCGAGAGAGTGCGTGCGTGTTCGCGATAGAACGCGACCGCCCGGTAGGGCACCTCGGTCGAGGTTCGACCTGGGGCGTGCCGCTGAAACCGCAGGATGGTCTCGGGATCGCGGACGGGCAGCGGACGCAGCGCCGCCATATTGAACGCAGAGAACGCCGCGACCGTGGCGCCGATGCCGACGGCGAGCACGAGGACCGCGGCCGCGGTGAATCCGGGCGACCTCCGCATCGCCTGGAACGCGTACCGCAGATCCTGGCCGAAACGGTCGAGCCACATGACACCCCAGGCTTCGCGGGAGTCCTCGCGCAGGCGCAGCGCATCGCCCAGCGGCACGCCCCCGTGCGTGTCAGCCATTTCGCGGTGAAAGGCCATCTCCTCCTTCAACTCATCGTCGAAGCGCCGGCGATTGAGCAGGTAGTGGATGCGGCGCAGGAGTTCTCTCAAGAGCGTTGTCCCTTCACGCGGACCGCAGGATGGTCTGGATGGCCCTGGTCTGCCGGTCGTATTGCGCCGCCTCCGCTTCGAGCTGCTTCATGCCGTTTCGTGTGAGCGTGTAGAAGCGGACCTTGCGGTGTGTCTCCGACGTGCCCCAGGCCGCGGTGACCCAGCCTTTGAGCAGGATCTTCTGGAGGGCCGGGTAGAGCGACCCCTCCTCCACGCGGAGCGCATCCGACGACAGGGTGTGGATCCGCTGCGCGATCGCGTAACCATGCAGAGGCCCGGAGCGAAGCACGCGCAGGATCAGGAGGACGAGGGCGCCCGAAGGCATATCGTGCTTGTGCAGGTAGGCCTAGCTTATCTATGCCTATGGGACCTGTCAAACCGCGAGCTGGACTGCCAGTCGGGCGACCTCCTCGCGTACGATGGGGAGACTGATGGCGTGGCGACCGGGACGTACAACACGCAGCTGTGGCCGGCCGCGCTGCTGCTCTGGCTGGCGACGGCCGTCGTCGCCTGGCGGTGGCTGACGGGCGGGCGTCCGAGCGAGCGCCTCGTCCTGGCGCCGAGGACCTGACACCGGCTGGCGGTCGACGATCGTGCAGGACACTAGCGAGTGACGATGGACATTGAGATCCGCAACGCGCATCCGGGCGACGCCGACGCGCTCTCTGACCTGGCGTTTCGAGCGAAGTCGCACTGGGGGTACCCCGTCGAGTGGATGGAACTCTGGCGGCCCGATCTCACGTTGACGGCTGAGTACCTGGGCGCGCATCCGGGCTTCGTGGCCGTCATCGCCGAAGCGCCGGTGGGGTTCTGCGCACTCGAGGCGGCCGCCGACGGCGGGGCCGTCAGGGTCACGGTGCTGTTCGATCCGTTCGCGGAGGCGTTCTACCAGCGGCTTGGGGCGCGCCGGGTCGGCGCGGTGCCGGCACCGATGCCCCAGGCACCCGAACGCGTGTTGCCGCAGCTCGAGTTTGCCTTGCGCGGGCCATCAGGCACGCTTCGAAGCACACCGGACCGGCCCGATCGCCTATCCTCATTGTCGTGATTGTCCATCGCCTCATACCCCGTGGCGCCGGATCCGTCCGGTCGGTTCTCGTGCTGTGTCTTGCCCTCGTGTGGCTGGCCGGCTGCGGCTCGTCGCCCGGTAATCCGAAGGTTCCCGCGGGCGCGAAGAGCTCTGGCGGCCTGCACGCGGTCATCGACACGGACAAGGGGCCGATCGAAGTCGAGTTACTGCCGACCGATGCGCCGAGGGCCGTCGAGAACTTCCGGCTGCTGGCCGAGCACGGCTACTACGACGGCCTGACGTTTCATCGCATTGTCGAGGGCTTCATGATCCAGGGCGGCGATCCGGCCGGCGACGGCACGGGCGGCGAAAGCGCGTGGGGCGCGCCGTTCGCCGACGAGATCGATCCGCAGTCGCCGCTCTATCGCGGCGGCTACGTGCGTGGGCTCGTCGCCATGGCCAACGCCGGTCCGAACACGAACGGCAGCCAGTTCTTCATCATGCACGACAACTATCCGCTGCCCCCGAACTACGTGATGTTCGGAAGAGTCACGAGTGGCATGGACGTGGTGGACGCGATCGCCGGCACGCCGACGACCATGGGATCGGACGGCGGCAGGAGCCGGCCGCTCACCCCGCCCGTCATCCGGAGCGTCACGATTCGCCCGTAGGGCCGTATGGCGCCGGGTGCTGAACCCTGACGGCACCAACGGGACGCCACATTCCGACCGGCTGGCCATCGGTGGTGCCGGTTCGAGCTGATGAGCGTGAAGTGCACGGTCACGACGGCTCAGTCTACCGCACGCGGCGCCGCGGTACACTCGCGCGATGGTCTCAGGGATGCTCGCCGACGCGACGGTCGTCATTCACTTCGCGTTCATCCTGTTCGTCGTCCTCGGGGGCCTGCTCGTCATTCGCTGGCCCCGCCTGGCCTGGGTGCACCTGCCGGCGGCCATCTGGGGAGCGTGGATCGAGTTCGCGGGCTGGGGCTGTCCGCTCACGCCGCTCGAGAACTGGCTTCGCGCGGCCAGCGGCGAAGCGGTCTACACGTCGAGCTTCATCGAACGCTACGTGGTGCCGGTGGTCTACCCGGCTGCGCTCTCACGCCCGCTGCAGTGGCTGCTCGGCGGCTTCGTCGTGGTTATCAACGGCGCGATCTACTTCGTCGTGCTGCGTCGCCGAAGCCGCAGGCGGAACGAACCCCACCCGTCCGTCGGGCGGCTCTGGGCCGACTATCTGGCGCACGCGGGCCGGCCGGCATCGACGCCCCTGCCGCCGGTCTGGCACTTCTGCGACAACGAGGCAGACGCCGATCTGTGTGCAGCGCTCGTGCTGGCGGGTCGCAAGCGCGCCACTGCACCCTCGCGGTGGTTCTTCGAATCGCAGGGACTGGCCCCGCCGCAGCCCACCGACCTCGATATCGTCACCGACGGGCGCGGCGTGGCGTGCTGTGTGATTCGGACGACGGCCGTGCGGACGGTCCCGTTTGGGGACGTTTCGGCCGAGCACGCCAGGCTCGAAGGGGAAGGCGACCTCTCGCTGGAGTACTGGCGTCGTACACATCGGGCCTACTACGCCCGTGAACTCGCCCGCGCAGGGCTGGCTCCCACCGAGGACATGGCCGTCGTCTGCCAGTACTTCGAGGTGGCATTTCCGGTAACCTCTGACCGATCATGACCCGCGCATCGACCATCGTCCTGCTCGCCTTCATTGTCGTCGCGACGATCGGGTGCGATCGGGTGACCAAGCACGTCGCCATGCAGACGATTGCCGGTGGCCCCGAGCGGTCGTATTGGGGTGACACGATCCGCGTCGTCTATGTGGAAAACACCGGGGGCTTCCTCAGCCTCGGCGCGAGCCTTCCGCCGACGGTGCGCCGGGCGCTCTTCACGGTCGGCAGCGGGGCCCTGCTGCTCGGTCTGGTCGGGGTCGCCATCCGCCAGCGGTGGCACGGCTGGGCGCTTGTCGGGGTCACGCTCTTCGTCGCGGGTGGCGCGTCGAACTGGATCGATCGGGTCGCCCGCGGGAGCGTGGTCGATTTCCTGAACGTCGGCGTGGGACCGATCCGCACCGGCATCTTCAACGTGGCCGATGTGGCCATCATGGCCGGTGCCGTGCTCGTCATCGTCGGGGCGTCGCGGGTGACGTCCGGGCAGACGAGCGAACACGGAAGGGAGTGAGCATGCGCATCAGACACGTCGGCGTCGTCATCGCCATCGTGCCCTGATCAGGCGTCAGTGACTGCGCCAGCGACGCGCGCGTTCCGGATCGGTGCCTGCGGCGCAGCCCTGCTCGGGCCCGCGGCGGCATGGCTCCGCGAGTCCGGCCATCTCGACCTCGCTTCATCCAGATCCCTGCTGGACGTGTGGCTCGTCGTCGCCGTCGCATCGGCCGGGCTTGTGGTCAGTATCCTTGCGCTCAGGCGCCGTGTGTGGCTCATCGGCGCCACGGGACTCGTGCTCAACGGCCTGGTGGTGTCGTTGTACGGATTCCTCGCGCTGTTCTTCGGCCTCGGAGGATCGCGATAGCTCGGGCCACGCGCGCGCGCGTCGCCGTCGTCGCTGTCGCCGGCGTTCTCGTCCTGGCTGGATGGCTGGTCGCGCCGGTCGTCGCAATCGGCGTCGCGTTCAAGGCCAAGGCGCTCTGCTCGGGCGTGTTCGTGTCGGGCCGCAGCGTAGCCGACGTGCGGGCGGACCTCGAGCGCGACGACCTGTGGCTTCTTCGATACCTGAACACGTCCGTGGATCCGGCGTCGCGGACGGTGGAGGTGAGCGCGCTCCGGCTGCTGAGCCGCCTCGCCACTTTCCGGGACGGGCTCGGGTGCGCGCTGGCCCTGGACGGCCTGGTGCCGCCGGCACCGACCGGCGCGTCTCGACCGAGCCGCGGGCTGTCCAGCCTGCTCCCGGCTGCCGGCCCTGTGCCTGATGGGTTGAGCGCCGCGGTCGGTCGCGCGTTTGCGGAGCCCGATCCGCAACGCCCTCGCCGCACGCAGGCAATCGTCGTCGTCCATCGCGGACGGATCGTGGCTGAGCGGTATGCCGACGGCCTCACGGCCGACACGCCGCTCGCCGGCTGGTCGATGACCAAGAGCGTGACGGGCGCGCTCTCCGGCATCCTGGTGGGCGAGGGGCGGCTCGCGCTCGACGTGCGCCTGCCCATGCCCGAGTGGCAGAGCATGGGCGATCCGCGCGCCGCCATCACGCTCGATCATCTGTTGCGCATGTCGAGCGGCCTTCGCTTCGACGAGGGCATGGCCAGCCCGCGGTCCGACATCATGCAGATGCTGTTCGCCACCGGCGACGCTTCCGGCTTCGCTGTGCGCCAGCCGCTCGCGGGCGCGCCCGGCTCGACATGGCAGTACTCCAGCGGCACCACGAACGTCATCGCCCGCATCATTCGACACGCCCTGCAGGATGACGACGCGTACTGGCGGTTTCCGCGGGAGGCGCTGTTCGATCGTATCGGCATGACCAGCGCGACGATGGAGACCGACGCCACGGGTACGTTCGTCGGGTCGTCGTTCATGTACGCCACCGCGCGCGACTGGGCGCGGTTCGGCCTGCTGTACCTGACTGACGGCGTCGTGGGCGACGAGCGGGTTTTACCCGATGGCTGGGTGAAGTACACGACGACGCCGGCGCCGTCGGATCCGGCTGGCCGCTACGGCGCGCACGTCTGGCTGGACGTACCAGACGAGTACGCGGGATCGGGCTGCCGGCTGCCGGCTGGCACGTTTCACGCAGCCGGCCACGAAGCCCAGTTCGTCACAATCGTGCCGTCGCAGGACGTCGTCATCGTGCGGCTCGGGCGCACGCGGTGGCCGGACGTGTGGGATCAGTGCGCGTTTGTCCACGAGGTGCTGGCCTCGTTGGCAACGCACTGACTGAATCGATCACTGCGCCTTCTTGTACGTGCTGACCGTCACCGTCGGCTCGCCGCCGCGCATGCCGCTGCGCGTCGACTGAACCGTCAGGGTGTCGCCGTCCAGCGACAGCACGTCGGTCATCTGAAAGGTCATCGCGTTGCCGCCGAACGCCAGATTGATCGTCGTCGCGATCGACAGCTTGTCGCCGGCCCAGGTCGCCTTCGACACCAGGATGATCGGTTCGCCGCCCTGCCGGCCGGGCACCGAGTTGCGGCTCTCCGACCCGTCGAGGAGGTACGTGAACGTCGTCGAGGTGCCGTCGGGCTGGGTGTTCGTGGCCTTCAGCGTCGTCGCGTCCTGCGTGACGACGACGCGCTCGCCGAAGGCGCCGCCCATGCCCATGCCACGTCCGCGCCCGCCGCCCCCCATTCCCCCTGCCGCTCCGCCCCCGCTCGAGGCCTGCACCCAGGTCCCTGAGAAGTTGGTCTGAGCCTCCGCGTGAGCCGCCCATCCCCAGGCGCCCACGGCCATCACCACGACTGCCACCGTCACTCGCTGCATCATGAGTTTTCTCCTCGGCCCATGGTCGGGTTCCGCCGGGCCGGTCTCAGTTCAACACGATCGTGGCGGCGGCCTTGTCGTGCCAGCCCTGCCGGCGATCGTCGGGCAGTGCCCACCGCATGATCGCCTTGCCCCAGCCCGGCAGGTCGCCGTTGTCGGCACGGGCGATGCGGATCCCCATCGCCATCTTGCCCACCGTCTGGCCCTTCAGGGCGGTCAGCGTCACCTCATAGGCGATCGTGACGACGACGATCGTCACGATGGTCATCAGGAACGCGCCGAGGGCGGCGCCGATGCCCGCGTCGGTGCCCGTCGAGCCCAGGGCCGCCCCGCCGCCGAAACCCAGCAGGCCGATGAAGGTGATGACGATGATACCCCACCTGGCCGCGGCCGGTCAGTCGACCTGCGCGAGGACCGCGTCGAGCGTCTGTTGAAACACCTCGAACGGCTGCGCGCCGGTGATGGCGCGCACGAGCCGGACCCGGTCGGACTCGATGTCGCGAAGGCCAACGAAGAAGACGGGTGTGCCCGACGCGCCGAGCGCGGCGGCTTCCGACGCCGACGCGCGGATGGCCTCGCGCGTCCGGCCGCTCGCGACGCATTCGCGCCAGGCCGTCAGGTCGAGACCCGCCTCAGTGGCGACCGCTTCGAGGCCAGCGGGCGTATGCGTACCGGCGGCGCTGAACAGCCGGTAGTGGACCTCCCAGAAGCGGCCCTGCTCGGCCGCGCACTGGCCGGCCTCGTGCGCGCGGATCGCCTCCGGGTGCAGCTGGTCAATGGGGAAGTCCTTGAACACGTAGCGGATCCGGCCGTTGGCCACGTACGCCCGGTCCACCTCCGGCAGGATCTCGCGGGTATACCGGATGCAGTAGGGGCACTCGTAGTCGGAGAACTCGACGAGGGTGACGACCGCGTCGGCCGCGCCGCGCGCCGGCGCGCCGGCCACGTCGATCGTGGCCACACCGCGGGCTTCGGCCAGATCGTCGGCGAGCACCTGCTGGGTCCGCCGCAGATCGCGCACGTCACGCGACAGCGTGAACCACGTTCCGCCTGCCACGGCGAGCGCCGCGAGCGCGACGACCAGCGGCAGCTTGTCGGTCGTCACAGCGCCTCCACTTCGTCTACTGCGCGTCGCAGGTGCGGACGACGAGCACGACGTTCACTCATGGGGCCTCCGGGCGCGGCGGTTGGTTGTGCGCCGCACGGAGAGATTGTACGCTCCAATGTCGGATCATGCGCCGGACACGCATCCTGTCGACACTCGGACCCAGCTCGGACAGTCACGAGGCCATCGCGGCGCTGCTCGCCGCCGGCAGCGACGCCTTCCGGCTGAACTTCTCGCACGGCACAGCCGCGAGCCATCGCGAGGTGTGTGCGCGGGTGCGGGCCGTGGCGGCCGCCGCCGGGCGCTCCGTGGCCGTGCTGCAGGATCTCGGCGGACCGAAGATCCGGCTGGGGCCCCTCGGCGCGCCCTTCGTCGTGGCGCCGGGCGATGAGCTCGTGATCGAGCGCGGCGAGTTTCCGGGCACGCCGGGCCGGCTGTCCTGCAGTTTTGCCGCGCTCTTCACGTCCGTGCAGGCCGGCCATCGGGTGCTCGTCAACGACGGCCGCGTCGAGCTGCACGTGCTCGAGGCGGGCGCCGACTACGTGCGGACGCGCGTCGTCGGCGGCGGGACGATCGAGGCGCGCAAGGGCATGAATCTGCCCGATACCGAGATTCAGGCCCCGGCGCTGACC
>DATKDF010000219.1:0-5457 GCA_035512795.1 Vicinamibacterales bacterium | reverse complement strand
GTGGCCGGCGGCGCGGCTCTGGGACTCGTGGCGCAGATCGTGCTGCCTTACCCGCGGCCGCCCGCGTTCCTCGTCGCGCTCGGGCTCTACTTCGGCGGCGTGCAGGGCTACGTCGGCTGGGCCCTCTTCACCGAAGCGCAGCGCCGGGCCGGCATCACACGTCTGCGGCTCTGGCTGGCCGGCGCCGGGACGGCGCTGGCGACGCTGATCGTGCTCGCCGAAGGGATGGGCTGGTCGTTCGGCGCGAGGCTCCTGCCCGTGTTTTCGCTGCCGCTGGTGCTCGGGACGGCGGCCGGCTACTACCTGGGCCTCGCGCCGCCGCGACGCCTCGTCCGTGCGTGGCAGGAACGCGAATTCACCCGCTTGCTGCGACGGACCGCCGAGCGTGCGCCCGACGCGCGCGAGGACGCCATTGCCGACGACCTGAACCTGGCCGCGACGCGCGCCGTCACGGCGGCCGCAACGTTGGTGCTGCTGGGCCGGTCGGAGCTCACGATCTACGCGACCACCGAACCGGCCTGGGAAGGGCTGCGCGTGACGCCGCAAGTGGGCCTCGTGGGCGTCGCGCAGAACGGCACGAGTCCCGTGGTCGGCGCCCCAGACGAATGCGAGAGACCGCTCGACCAGTGCCTCGCCGGCGAAGTCGTCGCCGCCATTCCCATCGCGCAATCGGCGCCCGGCTGGGGCGTACTGCTGCTCGTCCAGCGCCGCGCGTCGATCTACGCTGACGTCGACTTGTCGCTGCTCGGCACCCTCTGCCGGCATGCCGCCGACGTGCTCGACCACGCGCGCCTGATGCACGACGAACGGCGACCCTCCGAGCGTCCCGCGGTGGTTCAGGAACTGGTCGGGCTCTGAGTGCCCGGCCCGAACGGAACCGGGCCCGGCCTTCGGACTCACGCCTACGGCAACGCCCGATACCTGAACCTCCTGAACCGCACGTCACCCGTTCCCGCGGCGTACAGCGCCGGCCGCAAGCTGAGGAACTCGTACGCGACGTTGTGGTGGTAGCCGGACAGCTCCATGCCGCGGTCGTATTTCGTCCACGTTTCGCCGTCGAGGCTGTGCCACATCGTCACGATGTGATGGTCGTTCCGGATCCGGATGAACAGCCGCCGATCCACCTCGGCCGGCTTCCCCTGGGGCCGATCCAGGCCGTAGCTGTGCATGAAGAAGTTCGTGGACGAGAATCCGAGACCGGCATACAGGCGGCTGCTGTAGAACAGCAGCAGACCCGCGGTCGCGCCGGGATCGCGGTCGATCTCCACCTCGATCTCGTACGCGCGGTCTCCGCTCACGAACGACAGCGGGGACGCGTCGGCAGGCGATGTGCCGCGCGCTTTCAGGATCAGGCTGCCGTCCTCATAGCGGTACCGGTCGCGATCGGTCACCGTGCCCTTATAGAAGTTCCACTGCGTGCCCATCCGGTTCACGGTGAAGTCGTCCGAAAACGCGACGCCATGCGGCACGGCCTCACCGCCTGCCGGCATCGGCATCGGTTCGGCCGGATCCAGACCTGCCGTCCGGAACCAGCCGTCGTCGGTCCACTCGATCGGCTCGAGCAGCGTCTGCCGGCCCAGCGTGTAGTAACCGTTCTCGTACGCGTGATAGACGACGTACCAGCGGCTGTCGGGCCCTTCGACGAGCGTGCCGTGGCCCTTCGACCACCAGCGCTCGCGTGGCGATTCGGTCCGGATGATGGGGTTGTAGGGCGAGTTCTCCCACGGCCCGTCGATCGACGTCGACCGGGCCGAGACGATCATGTGGCCGGTCGGCGGACCCGCTGTGCCGCCCTCGGCGAGCACCATATGGTAGTAGTCGCCCCGCTTCAGAATCTTCGGTCCTTCCTGGGCGAAGCCTTCCACGATCCATTCGTCCGGATAGCGCCAGCCGTCGTACACCTTGCTCGGCTCGCCCGTCACCGACAATCCGTCGTCGGAGAGCGGCACGACGAAGCCGGCGCTGAGGAACAGATACCGTCGGCCGTCCGGTCCGACGGCGTGGCCGGGATCGATCCGGCCGATCTTCAGGTCGATGGGCTCGCTCCACGGGCCACGGATGTCGTCGGCCCAGATGACGTAGTTCGATCGATACGGCCCGACGCCGGGGAAGTAGATGTAGTAGCGGCTGCCGTGCTTCACGAGATCGGGCGCCCAGACAGCCCCGACGTTGCGGAAGAGCGTTGGCCCCACGGGCTGCCAGTTGACCAGATCCCGTGAGTGCCAGATGACGAGGCCCGGATACGCGTCGAACGACGAGAACGTCATGTAGTAGTCGCTGCCGTCCTTCAGAATCGACGGATCGGGATGGTCTCCCGGCATGATCGGATTCAGATAGAGCCCGTTGCCCAGGTCGGCTTTCCGCTGGCCCTCGACGCCGCGGGCCCAGGTCAGCTCGGCGGCGGCCGCATCCTGCACGGTCGACCGTGGCGAGCCTGTCGTGCAGCCGCCGGCCACGAGAGCGAGTGAAAGTGCGATGCCGATCCGTGTCACCGGGGCTCCAGCATCGATGCGGGCGCGAGCACGTCCGGCGTGATGCGGATGAGCCGGATGCAGCCCTTGAAGTGGGACACGCGATTCTGGCGGACGCCGATCGATGTCCGGCCGGCCGCGAGCGGTTTGAACTCGAGGTCGCCCTGGCCCTCGAGCCGCCTGTTGACGAAGTGCGACATCGTCCGGCCGTCGAAGGTGAGGGCGGCGACGTGCCACCGACCCGCCGGATGCGCCCTCGCACGATCGAGCAGGGTGAGGCCGACCCGGCCGTGGTGAAGGTACGTGTCGAGGCTCCACCCGGCCGACGTCGTCATGCGGAGTTCGATCAGCGCCCGGTTGCCCGTCCCGGCCTCTTCGAAATGAAGGAACCGCTGCTCCTCCGGGCCGTCCGGCGCCGGCTGAAAGATGACCTCAACCGTGAACCGCACCAGTCCTTCGAGCGGGTTCGCGTCGATGAACAGCCCATCGTGTGCGCCATCGAACGCCACGACCGGCCCACCGGGCGTCCGGACGACGCGCGGCGCGCCGATCGTCTCGACCGGGTGGCCGCCGACACGCGTCAGGCTGTCGAGATGCCAGACAACCGGGGTCGGACGTCCGCTACCGGCGCCCGGTACGGCAGTCGAGCCGGCCGCGAAACTGGACGCAGCCACGAGCCCCGCCACCAGCGCACGGGTCATCGTCCGCGCGAACCGTCGAGCGCGCGAATCAGCACACTCATGTTGCGGACGAAGGCCGCCACAGAGATGCCGGTCAGATCCGGATCCGGAAAGGGGGACGTGTCGGTCTCATCGCCGACGTGCGTCCGCGAGAAATCGCCCGGCGCAACCGCCGGCGATCCCTGCCGGGTGAACGGATGGCTGTTGTAGCCGAGGGGCGCCGGCCAGTAGCCCTGGTCGTTGAGACTGCTGAGGACCGTCGTCACGGGGGTGGTCACAGCGCCGTCGACCACGAAGTACTTCGGCAGGGGCAGAAGACCAGCGCCCGGCCGGAGCGGCGATCGCTTCGCCAGTTCCGCGGCCGGCGATGTCGTCACGTCGGCCAGCCGCTTCCGCAGACCGGCCAGATCGACGGCGCGGAACGCGCTGTAGTGGCCGATCGTGTTCTTCGGGTTGTCGTCCACGAAGTAGCGGCCGTTGACGACGTTCGAGCCCTCGCGGTGGACGTAGAGGGGGCGATTGGTTCCGAGCTCGATGAATGTCGGGTGCGTCCGGCCCGGCGGCGCCAGGCCGGGCGGCAGGGCGAGGGCCTCGAGCCAGGCGAGCGCCTCCGGGATGCGGGCGAGGAACTTCGTCTCACCGGTCAGGCGGTAGAAGTCGATCAGCAGGTCCAGGTTGGCCGCTGTCGTATGGGTCACGAGCGCATCGGGCTCGTAGGTACGCGCACCGACTGGCCGGAGGTCCGGCGTGTACTGCAGGGCCCAGCCGGGCTGCGGTGCACCCTGCTGCGTCACGAGGAACGCGTTCATCGCCCGGATGATGGGATCGACCACTCGAGGATCCCCGAGCGCCTGATAGCACTTGAGCAGGAAGTCGATGTTCTCGGCCGCGACATCGTCGTTGAAGGTGAGGTACGAGGTGTAGTCCGGCTTGCCGTGGTGCGAGAACTCGTTCCGGAGCGGGAAGCGCTGCGGCCAGGCGCCGATCGGGTACTGGCTGTCGAGCACGAACGCAATGGCGCGATCGAGTGCGGGTCGGTACTTCGGATCGCGCTTCTCCACATAGAGCCGGAGCAGGAACTTCGACGCCTCGGCCGTGCCGGCGTCGTCGAACGTCGCATTGCCCCAGTGGTGCTGGAACTCCTCGAGCCGCCAGGCGTTGCGGCCCACCGTGTCGTACCAGTCGCGAAGCGATCGGTCGCCAGCGAAGTCGGCGACGTAGTTCCACCCGCCGGACGGGTGCTGGCTCCAGATGAGCGCGCCGGCGACCTGTTCGGCCGCGGCATAGTAGTACGTGTCGCCGGTGGCGTGATAGGCGTCCAGATAGATGTGGCCCATCGTCGGGGTGCCGGGCGGCTGAATCCAGATCATCGTCTCGCGCGCCTCGAGCTCGCCCCAGCGACGCGACCGGTCCGGAAGGTAGGACCAGACGTACCCGCCGTTTGTCGCGACGTCCTCCACCATGAAGGTCGTCGCGCGTTTCATGGCGGCGAGGATGTGCTGGCGGTCAGCCTGGGGCGACGGCGATCGCCCGGCGACCGCGAGGCTCGTGGCGGCGACCGCGGCAACGGCGAAGCAGCTACGTCCCGGGCTGAACATACGGCACCCCGCTGAACAGACGGCGCTCGTCGCCGCGCGGATCGTCGGCCACGCGGGCCGTTCGATCGAAGATGAGTGTCGGCCGGCGATCGAGATCGTAGGTCGGCCAGGCCGGGATCCCCCGGTGGTCGGGCCGGCCCATTCGGGCAAAGGCCAGGAGCGTGTCGCTCATCTGCTCGGCCATCGGCTGGGCCTCGGCGCCCGTGCCCACGAGGTGCGGCGCGTGCGGCACGTTGTCGAAGATGAGTGGTACGTCCAGGCCATGATGCGCCCCCCAGCGGCCGCCGTCGACCGGGCTTTGCCAGTCGAGCTGAAACACCCAGGTGCGATCCCGTGCCCCCGCCTGCACGGCCCGCCGGTCCGCTTCGATGACCTGGCCTCGCCACGATCGCGAGGCGGTCGTCGAGGCAAAGAAGACGTCTGCAGGCGAGTACTGCGGGTACCAGCGGCGATAGGCGGCGATGACCTCACCCCGGTCGAGCGATCCCATGAACGGCGAGCTGGCCTCGAGCGTCGGCTGCAAGGTGTCCCAGGAGAGGTCGAAGATCGATGGATCACCACGGCCCATGAGCGTCCGCGTTTCGTCGTGTGTGTTGCCGAGAATCATCGGGAGTCCCGCCGATTGCGGCGGCGCGTCCGGGTCGAACGGGTCACGGGGCAGCGAACGCCCGTCTTTCACGGGCCCCAGGTAGCTCGGCGTCCGGCTCA
>DATKDF010000218.1:0-4176 GCA_035512795.1 Vicinamibacterales bacterium | reverse complement strand
TGCGAATGGAAGCGGAGCTTCAACGACCGCTCGCTCGTCGCGCCAAACCGCTCGCGCATCACCCGCGCCCAGATCTTCCGGGCCGCGCGGTACTTGGCGATCTCCTCGAAGAAGTCGCTGTGCGCGTTGAAGAAGAACGAGATGCGGGGCACGAAGTCGTCGACGTCGAGACCGGCATCGACCCCCCACTGGACGTACTCGATGCCGTCACGCAGCGTGAACGCCAGTTCCTGAAGCGCCGTCGACCCGGCTTCGCGGATGTGGTAACCACTCACCGAGATCGTGTTCCACTTCGGCACTTCCTTCGCGCAGAAGCCGAAGATGTCGGTGATGAGCCGCATCGAGGGGCGCGGCGGGAAGATGTACTCCTTCTGGGCGATGAACTCCTTCAGGATGTCGTTCTGGATCGTCCCCGACATCGTCTTCCAGTCGGCGCCCTGCTGCTCGGCGACGACCAGGTACATGGCGAAGATCATCGGCGCCGGCGAGTTGATCGTCATCGACGTCGTGATGTCGCCGAGCGCGATGCCGTCGAAGAGGCGTTCCATGTCGGCGAGCGAGACGATCGAGACGCCGCATTTGCCGACCTCGCCGAGCGAGAGCGGATGGTCCGGGTCACGGCCCATGAGCGTCGGCAGGTCGAAGGCCACGCTGAGGCCTGTGCCCCCGGCGGCGAGCAGTTCCTTGTAGCGCTGGTTGGTCTCCTCGGGCGTGCCGAACCCGGCGAACTGCCTCATCGTCCAGAGCTTGCCGCGGTAGCCCGACTCGTGAATGCCGCGGGTGTACGGGAACGCGCCCGGGTCGCCGAGGTCGCGCGCGTAGTCGAGGCCGGCGATGTCGTCGCTCGTATACAGCCGCTCGATCGGACGTCCGGAGATGGTCGTGAACGACGCCGGCCGCTCAGGCGCCTTCCGGAGCGACGGCTCGAGGACGTCGCGCTCCCAGGCGGCCTTATTCGTCTCGGGTACTGTGCCCGTCGGAGCCTTCATGGCCCCTGAATTATACAGGGTGGGCGGAGTGCTCAGATCTGCACGACCCACCGCCGCAGAGTCTCCCGGATGCCAATCAGCCCGGGGATTCGAGCCGTGACAGCCGGAACAGCGAGATGTCGTGTGCGGTCCCGCCCCGCTCGACGAGATCGGCGACAATTTCGCCGATCACGCTCGAGAACTTGAACCCGTGGCCCGAACACGGCGAGACGACGAGCACCTCGGGCGCCTCGGGATGCCGACCAAGGATGAAATGCCCGTCGGACGTGTTGGTGAACAGGCACACCGTGGAATCGAGGAGCGGACCGTTGGCGTCCGGGAAATACCGCGCGACGGCTTCCCGCAGCACCTGCTCATCGTCCGGCCCGCACGTCCGGTCGACGGCGTCGGGATCGACGCGCTCACTGCGGTGGTGGTACTTGCCGAGCTTCAGTCCCGGCACGCCGAACTCGGGGAAACCGTAAAAGAGGCCCTCCGGCGCGTCGAGGACGAAGATGGGGAACGCGGCCGGCGTGAACAGATCCCGCCTCGCGAGCCCGAACCACCCCAGGACCTGTCGCTCGGGTTCGAGGTGACCGGCGAGCCTCGGCATGAGCCGGCCCATCCAGGCGCCAGCCGCCAGAACGAGCTGGCCGGCCTCATAGGACGCTCGGTCGGTGCGCACGCGCACGACGCCAGCCGTCGGGGTCCAGTCGAGCACCGACTCGCCCGTCGTGATGACGGCGCCGGCCGCCCGCGCACGCCGCACGTACGCGGCCACCGCGCGCTCGGCCAGCAGGAAGCCGGCATCGGGCTGATGGACGGCGACGACCGAGTCTGGCACGCGCCAGGCATGCCGCGAGGGACCCGCCGAACACGGCGCTGTCCCCGGCCCCGGCGTCGAGGCCGCCGGTGGCGTGCAGAAGCCGCTCGCCCACCGCCGCTTCGAGTTCGCGCCAGAGTGTGAACGCGCGGCGCACGAGCGGAACGTACGCGGGATGTTCGAAGCAGGCGAACCGGATGATCCGGGTGAGGCCGTGCGACGAGCCGAACGCGTGTCCGATCGTGTGCCGTTCGAGTGCCAGGACGCGGAGCCCGCGCCGGGCCAGATGGTCGGCCGCGCCCATCGCCCCGACACCGGCGACGATGACGTCAAAGACCGCCGACTGCGGCATGGGCGCGCCGCTAGCGCTCGTAGACGACGCGGCCGCCCACGATCGTGTAGAGCACCTGCGCCTCGAGCAGCCG
This sequence comes from Vicinamibacterales bacterium, assembly GCA_035512795.1. Taxonomy (GTDB): domain Bacteria; phylum Acidobacteriota; class Vicinamibacteria; order Vicinamibacterales; family SCN-69-37; genus DATKDF01. Next base: position 1,960 of record DATKDF010000218.1, on the reverse strand, counting down.
CGCCGGTTCCTGCTGTCCGACCTCCACGAGGTTGGTGTCGAACACGGCGAGGTCGGCCAGTTTGCCGACCGTAATCGTGCCCTTGAGGTCTTCCTCGAACGACGCCCACGCCGGGTTCTTCGTCGCCGCCTCGATCGCTTCCGCGATGGTCAACCGCTGGTCGGGAAACCAGCCTCCGGCCGGCTCGCCCGTCAGCGTCTGGCGTGACACGGCGGCGTAGAGGCCGTAGACCGGATTGAGGAAATATCGCGCGGCATTGGTGCCCGGGCTGTCGCTGCCGAAGACGAGGACGGCGCCGGCGTCCTCGAGCTTGCGGAAGGCATACGCGCCCGTCGAGCGCTCGGCGCCGATCCGTTCCTCCATCCAGCGCATGTCGTCCGACACGTGGTACGGGTTGATCTCGGCTACGAGACCGAGCCTGCCAAACCGGGGAATGTCTTCGTCCTTGACGACCTGCGCGTGAATCACGCGCCAGCGATGGTCCGTGCCGACGAGCCCTTCTTCGGTCAGCACGCGCTCGAAGATGTCGAGGATGATGCGGTTGCCCTTGTCGCCGATGGCGTGAATGTGCGGGGTGACGCCCGTGCGGACGGCCACGGTCAGCAACTGCTCCAGATTGCCTGGCGGGATCTCGGTGTAGTGCTGCCCTTCGGTCATCGCCGCGGCGAAGCCCGGCCGGCTCTCGGGCGACATGATCGGCCGAAGCAGGCCCTTGTTGGCGGGATCGTGGTCGTACGGCCGGAAGAACATGGCCGAACTTCCGCCCATGATGCCGTCGACCCACGCCTTGTAGCCGATGTACTTCAGCCAGTGGTTGCCGAAGCCGCGCGTGATGCCGAGGGCCTCGAGCCGCGGCGCCTGATCGAGCGTCGGCCGCAGCATGATCCGCACGGTCAGGTCACCCTGGTGGTACAGATGCTGGTACGCGCGGAGTTGCGGTCCATTCGTCAGATCCTGAATGGTCGTCACGCCGGCCTCGCGCGCCTCCTGCAGCACGGCGCGGACCTGGGCCAGGCGCTGGTCGAACGACACGGGCGCCACGGCGCGGCGGACGACGTCGACCGCCGTGCCGCGGAGCACGCCGGTGAGACGGCCCGCGGCGTCGCGTACGAACTCGCCGCCGGCGGGGTTGCGCACGTCGTCGACGACGCCCGCCAGCTTCAGCGCCAGGCCGTTGGCGAAGTACACCGATCGATCGAACCGGTTGACGAAGACCGGATGCTCCGGCGTGACGTCGTCGACCATCTGGCGATCGGGCATGAAGGGTCCGCGGGCCGAGGTCGCGCCCGGCGTGCCCGTCGCCCCGGCCGACCCGGCGCCCCACTGCTCGTACGCACCCCAGTCCCCGCGCGTGATCCAACTGCCAGCCGGCAGACGCGCCGTCGCGTCCTGGATGCGCTGGCGGAACGTGTCGGCAACGTGGACATCGAGCAGATTCGCCCCCGTGAGCAGCGCGCCCGTCGAGTCGACATGAACGTGACCGTCGTTGAACCCCGGGGAGACGAACGCGCCATCCAGATCGATGACGCGGGTCGACGGCCCGGCAAGCGCGCGCACGGCGGTGGTCGACCCGACGGCCGTAATCCGCTCGCCCGTCACCGCGACGGCTTCGGCCCAGGGCTCGGCCGTCTCGACGGTGTACACCCGGCCGTTGACCAGCACGAGATCCGGGACCGGCCCCCCCGACGATCCACAGCCGACCGCTGCCAAGAGAGCCCCCGCCGCCACGACCTCGGTCCATCTGCGCATCGCCACGTGCTCCTCTGTTGATGCCGCGCAGTGTAGCGCGATTCTCCCGGCCGGGCGCGAGCCCGGCAGTTGACGCTGCTGTACCCACCCGGATAGGCTCGCAGATCGCGCCCGGCGTGATGGCGACCGCCGATGCGCGGAGGCGAGCGATGTCGACCGACCACGTCTACGACGCGATGCTCCAGGAATTTGCCGGCGCCGCCAGACTGAT
>DATKDF010000217.1:0-9258 GCA_035512795.1 Vicinamibacterales bacterium | reverse complement strand
GTACGTGGCGCACGGCCTGATGACGGGCGACGACGGCCGCCGCGGCATCCATTTCCGGCGTCCGAATCGCCGCCGTGACGTCGTCGCCGTCGATCCGGACGTGGCCGTCCAGGTCGAAGACGGCCGCCCGGGCCAGCGCCGCGACGGCGTCTTCGTCGTCGATCGGCACGTCGGCCTGGCGCGCCTTCCATGCGACGGCGCGGTACATCGCGCCGGTGTCGACGTGCCGGAAGCCCAGGGCGTCGGCGAGCGCGCGCGCCACGGTGCCCTTGCCGGCACCCGACGGCCCATCAATCGCGATCACGAGCGCCGGCGTCACGTCGCTCATCATACTGCCGATGTTCGGCGTCGCCGGCGCGTCGACGGCGCGGCCCGGTCCTCGCCGACGAGGGCCCGCACTTCCTGCGGCCGGAGGTCGCGGACCTGGCCGGGACGCAGACGCCGGTCTTCCACCGGCCCGATCCGCGTCCGCCGGAGCCGCTCGACCGGATGGGCAATCGCGTCACACATGTGGCGCACCTGCCGGTTGCGCCCTTCGTGGATCGTGATGGAGAGCACGGCCTCGTCGCCCTGGCGGGTGCGCACGACGCGCAGCAGCCGGACATCGGCCGGTCGCGTGCGGCGACCGTCGATGAGTACGCCGCGTCGAAGCCGATCGAGATCGCGCGTGTCGGGCACGCCGGCCACCTGGGCCTCGTAGGTGCGCTCGACCCCGTGCCGCGGGTGGGCGACGACCTCGGCAAACTCGCCATCGTTGGTCACGAGCAGCAGTCCCTCGGTGTCGAAATCCAGCCGCCCCACGGGATAGAAGTAGCCGGTGATCCCGGCGCGGGCGAGCACGTCGACGATGGTCGTTCGCCGCTGGGGATCGGACCGCGTGCTGACGACGCCGCGCGGCTTGTTGAGCAGCAGATAGCGCCGCGCGTCGGCTGTCCGGACGCGGCGCGCGTCGACCTTGACCTGGTCGGTGGCCGGATCGATCCGGGTGCCGAGCTCGGTGACCACGCGGCCGTTGACCGTGACGCGGCCCTGGCGGATCAGCTCGTCGGCCGTGCGGCGGGACGCCGTGCCGGTCTGTGACAGGTGCTTGTTGAGGCGAATCCGTCCGGGTTCCACGTCAGCTTCAATGGACCGACTCGCCCCCGGTCGTGTCCCCGTCGAACGGCAGCGCCGTCTGCGGAGCCGGGGCGGTGGCCATCTCGGGCAGTTCGAAGCCGAGCAGTTCCGAGACGTCCTCGACCTTCGGGAGATCCGACAGGTCGTTCAGACCGAAGCGCTCGAGAAACTCTCGCGTCGTGCCGTAGAGGAACGGCCGGCCGACGACCGGCTTGCGGCCGACGACCTTCACGAGCCGCCGCTCGGCGAGGGTCCCGAGCACGCCGACCGTGTTGACGCCGCGGATCTCGGCAATCTCGGGCGCGGTGACGGGCTGCCGGTAGGCGACGACGGCGAGGGTCTCGAGCGCCGCCACCGACAGCTTCTGCGTCGTCCGTTCGTGAAACAGGCGGCGCACCCATTCATGGAGCTCGGGCCGGGTCACGATCTGGAAGCCGCCGGCGACCTCCACGATCTGGAGCCCTCCCGGGCGGTCGTAGTCCCGGCGGAGCGCGGCCAGCGCGGCCTCGACGTCCTCGGTCGGTTCGGTGTCGAGCAGCTTGCCGAGTGCCTTGAGGCTGATCGGTTCGGGCGAGGCGAAGAGGAGCGCCTCGATGACGGGTTTGAGATCACTCATGTCCTGACGTCCCTGGCGGCGTGGCCGCCGCGCGGCGATAGACGCGGATCGGCCCGAAGTTCCCCTGCTGGAAGACGCGGACGAGCCTGAGACGGACCATCTCCAGCAGGGAGAGGAACGTGACGACCAGCCCGCTCCGCGTCTGCACGTCGGCAAACAGGTCCTCGAATCCGCACGCCTCGGTCTCCGAAAGCCGCGCCATCAGTTGTTCGATGCGCGTCTCGATCGAGATCTGCTCGGCGGGCAGCACGACGTGGGGCCGATGCCGCGCGCGTTCGAGCACCTGCCGGAAGGCGGCCATCAGGCTGAACAGGTCCACCTCGACCTCGGGCTCGGGCGCCTGGCCGACGATCGCGGCCACGCGTCCGTCGGGCCGCGTCCACTGGGCCTCGCGCTGGATCTCGCGCTCGTGCAGCAGCTCGGCCGCCGCCTTGAAGCGCTGGTGCTCGAGCAGGCGCCGGACGAGCGCCTCGCGCGGATCCTCCTCCGGATCGTCCTGCGACGGATCCGGCCGCGGCAGCAGCGTGCGCGACTTGATGTGGATGAGCGTGGCGGCCATGACGAGGAACTCGCCCGCCACGTCGAGATCGAGTTCCTGCATCAGGTCCAGGTAGTCGAGGTACTGCTGGGTGATGAGGGCAATCGGGATGTCGTAGATGTCGAGCTCGTGCTTGCGGATCAGGTGCAGCAGGAGGTCGAGCGGGCCCTCGAAGTTCTGCAGGCGGACGGGATAGTCGCCGAGGACCGAGTCGAATTCGAGCTGCTGCGGGTCTTCCATGGGCTTGGGCGGCACGAGGGCCGCCCTAGTATCGCAGGTTCACGGCCGTGCGCACGCGGGCCATGGTCGTCTGCGCCAGATCGCGCGCCCGCGCCGAGCCGGCTTCGAACAGGTCCCTGAGGTAGCCCGGCCGGGCCAGGGCCGCGGCGCGCCGCGCGCGGATGGGCGCCAGCCGGGCATTGACCGCGGCGGCCAGCTTCGTTTTCACCTCGACGTCCCCCACCGTGCCGGCCCGGTACCGCTCCTTCAGATCGTCCACCTCGGCCCGGTCGGGATTGAAGGCGTCGTGATAGACGAACACCGGGTTGCCCTCGACCGTCCCGGGGATGTCGGCGCGTACCCGCTTGGGGTCGGTGTACATCTGCCGGATCTTCTTGACGACGTCCTCGGGACTGTCGGCGAGGTCGATGGTGTTGCCGTAGCTCTTGCTCATCTTGCGGTTGTCGAGCCCGGGCAGCCGCGGCGTCGCCGTCAAGAGCGGCTGCGGCTCGACGAAGACCTCGCCGAAGAAGCGGTGGAAGCGGCGGACGACCTCGCGCGACAGCTCGAGGTGCGGCACCTGGTCCTCGCCCACCGGCACGTAGTCGGCGTCATAGATGATGACGTCGGCCGTCTGCAGCAGGGGATACCCGAGGAACCCGATGCTCGACAGATCGCGGTCGGCCATCTGGTCGATCTGTTCCTTGTAGGTCGGCACGCGTTCGAGCCACGGCACGGGCGTGACCATCTGCAGCAGCAGGTAGAGCTCGGCGTGCTCGGGCACCATCGACTGGACGAAGATCGTGCTCCGCTCCGGGTCGATGCCGGCGCCGATCCAGTCGGCGACATTGTCGAGCGCGTCGGTGACCAGGGCGCCCGTGTCGGCGTAGTGGCTCGTGAGCGCGTGCCAGTCGGCGACGAAATAGAAGCAGTCGTACTCGGCCTGGAGCTGGACCCAGTTGTCGAGCGCGCCGACGAGGTGGCCGAGATGCAGCCGCCCGGTCGGCCGCATGCCTGACACGACACGGCGTTGCGGCGTCACAGGAAGAGCCTCAGCAGGACACTGTAGATGGGGCCGACAAACTGCCAGAGCGCGCCGGTGACGAGCAGCCCCATCAGGATCAGGAAGCCCCACGGCCGGAGCGCATCGATCATCCGCGCGACCGATTCCGGTACGAAGCCAGCCAGCACGTTACCGCCGTCGAGCGGCGGTACCGGGATCATGTTGAAGACGGCCAGCAGCAGGTTGAGCTGCACGACCCACGTCAGGAACCCGTCCACCGACGTGATGCCGACCGCGCCGCGCGAGCCGAACACGACCGACAGCAGGGTCGACGCGATGAACGCGAGCAGGACGTTGCTGACCGGCCCGGCCAGCGCGACCATCGCGAAGTCACGCCGCGGCGCCCGGAGGTTGCGGCCGTTGACCGGCACCGGTTTCGCCCAGCCGAAGATCGGAAGCCCCGACCAGGCCAGCATCAGCGGGAACACGACGGTGCCAATCGGATCGATGTGCGGAATCGGATTGAGCGTCAGGCGGCCGAGCTGCCGCGCCGTCGGATCGCCCAGCCGGTTGGCCGCCCACGCGTGCGCCGCCTCGTGAAACGAGAGCGACATGACCAGGATCGCGAAAAACGGGAGCAGAATCTCGACCGACAAAGCGCCAGCGACGATATCACGGCCTGAGCGGCTGATTGACGAGGAGGGCGCGATCCGACTACCGCGTCCCCGTGGTCCCTGTCGTCCCGACGAAGAACTCGAGCACCCTGTCGGCCGCCCGGTTGCCGACGACCTCGACCAGCTCCGCCCGGCTTGCGCGGCGGACGCCGGCAACCGACCCGAACGCGGAGAGCAGCTGCTGGCGGCGGCGCGGACCGATGCCGTCGATGTCGTCGAGCGCCGAGTGCAGCGTGCGCTTCGTCCGTGCTCGGCGGTGAAACGTCACGGCAAAGCGGTGCGCTTCGTCGCGGAGCCGCTGGAGCAGGCGCAACGCGGGCGAGTCGCGCGGCAGGCGGAGGCCGTCGGCCCGATCGCGGGTGACGATCGTCTCCTCCTCCTTCGCCAGGCCGATGGCGATCAGCCGATCGAGCCCGACGTCGTGCAGGGCGCCGTAGGCCGCGCCGAGCTGGCCCTTGCCGCCGTCAATCAGGATCAGGTCCGGAAACGGTCCGCCCTGGTCGAGCACGCGCTGGTAGCGACGCCGCACGACCTCGCGCATGGCGGCAAAATCGTCCCGGGCGGCTTCGGGCCCCCGGATGCGGAACTTGCGGTACTCGGACTTGCGCAGGCGCCCGTCGACCGAGACGACCATCGACGCGACCGTCTCGCGGCCCTGGAGCGTCGAGATGTCGAACGCGTCGATGCGACGTGGCAGCGCCGGGAGGGCCAGCACCCCGCGAAGCGCCTCGAGGGCGGCGTAGGCCGCCGTGGCGCGGTCCGAGAAGTGCGTCTGGTAGGCCAGCGCCGCGTTGCGCGTCGCCAGCTCGAGCAGGCCCCGCCGCGCGCCGCGGTGCGGCTGGACCAGCGCCACGCGCCGGCCGGCCTGCGCCCTGAGCCACGCGACCAGTGCCGCCTGGTCATCGTCGGCCAGCGGCGCCGGCAGGAGGACCTCTGGCGGCGGTTGCCGGTCCCGGTACACCTCGCGGATGGCCGCGTCGAGCACTTCGGCGCTCTCGGCGGCCCCGGATGTTCCGGCGTGTGACGGATCGGCCGTCGGGTGGACAGGTGGAGGGGCCGCGGCCGCCGCGGCAAACTCGAGCCGATCGACCACGCGGCCCCGCCGGATGAGAAAGACCGTCACGACCGACCCGGCCGGTCCCAGGGCGAGGCCGAAGGCGTCGCGATCGCCCAGGGCCGGCGTGTCGAGCTTGTTCTGCTGCGACTGCAGGGTCTCGATCGTGCGGATGGCGTCGCGCAGGTGCGCGGCGCGCTCGTACCGCTCGGTGGCGGCCGCCTCGGCCATCTCGCGCCGGAGCTGGCCGGTCAGTTCGCCCTGGCGGCCCTCGAGCAGGAGCCGCGCCTGCTCGACGGCGCGGCCGTACTCGTCGAGCGTGCAGATCGAGGCGACGCAGGGCGCCAGGCATCGCTTGATGTCGTATTCGAGGCACGGGCGGTCGCGCCGGCCATCGATGATCTCGTTGCACGACCGGATCCCGAACAGCCGGTGCGTGAGCGCCATGGTCCGGCGCGCTACGGCGGCCGGCATGAACGGCCCGGCGTAGACGGTGCCGTCGCGTTCAATCCGGCGGGCGACGAGCACGCGCGGCGCCGGCTCCGTCGTCGTGAGCTGCAGGTAGGGGTACGTCTTGTCGTCGCGGAGCAGAACGTTGTAGCGGGGGTTCCGCTGCTTGATCAGCCGGTTTTCGAGGGCCAGGGCTTCGACGACCGAGTCGGTGACGATCGTGTCGAGGCCGGCCGCATCGCGAAGCAGCGCGTCGATGCGGGGACTCGTGCCGGCGGCCCCGAGGTACGACCGGACGCGCTCGCACAGGACACGTGCCTTGCCGACGTACAGCGTCTCGCCGGCCCGATCGAGGAAGAGGTACACCCCCGGCTGGGCGGGCAACCGCGCCATCGAGCCCTTGAGATCGTGAATCGCCATGCGCTACTATCCGGCAGTTTCCCGGGCCGACCGGCCCTGGACTCCGACCTGCTTGTGACTTTCACGGGTGCCATCGGCAAGGCGGTTCACATTCCGCTCCGGCTGATCATCGCCGTGTGCGTCAGACTTCGGATCCATCCGAATCTTCTCACGTTCATCGGCGTGCTCATCGCCGGCGCGGCCGGCTGGGCGCTCGCGCAGGGCGAGTTCATCACCGCGGGCGTGATCATGATCGGCGCCAGCATGTTCGACTTCATCGACGGCAAGGTCGCCACCGAGACCGGCCAGATGAGTCTGTTCGGCGGGTTCTGGGATTCGGTGATCGATCGGTTCTCGGACCTGGCGCTCTCGGTGGGGCTCATCGCCCTCTACGCCTCGCTCGGCCGCACCGACTACGTGCTCATCACCTCGGTCGCCATGGTCTTCGCGACGATGACCAGCTACACGCGCGCGCGGGCCGAGTCGCTCATCCCGAAGTGCAAGGTGGGCTTCATGGAGCGGCCCGAGCGCATCGTACTCTTCATGATCGGCGCCTTCACCAACCGCATGGCCGCCGTCATGTGGGTCATCGGCGTGCTGTCGATCGTCACCGTCATCAACCGGATTCAGTACACCTACCTCGCCCTGAACAACCGCCCGCAACCGCGCACGACGGGCGTCACCGGCCTCTTCGTCCGCGCGTTCTACTGGACCGAGGAACGCGCCACGCTCCCCTACGACCTCTGGGTCATCGCGATCCTGGCCTTCGTCTGGCTCACCCCGCCCGACTGGCTCGGCGATCCCATGGCGGCCGGAGGACGCGGGCTGCTGCAGGCGGTGTTCGGACGCTGACGGCCGGCGTGCCCAAGCCCCTCACGCGCTGTTTCCTCCGTTACGCCCTGGACAGGTACTCCCCCGTCTCCGTGTTGATCCTCACCTTGTCATCGGTGCTGACGAAGGCCGGCACGGAGACGACCAGACCCGTTTCGAGCGTGGCCGGCTTGACCTGCGCCGAGGCCGTGGCGCCCTTGATGCCGGGCACCGTGTCGGCCACACGCAGGTCCACGGTCAACGGCAGGTGGATGCCCACCGGCTCGGTCTCGTAGAACTCGACGTGAATCGTCGACTCCGGCAGCAGGTACAGGGCGTTGTCGCCGAGCACCTCGAGCGACAGGTGCACCTGTTCGTAGGTGGACGTGTCCATGAAGTGGAAGAGGTCGCCATCGCGGTAGAGAAACTGCATTTCGCGCTCGTCCAGGATGGCGCGCTCGGCCGTGTCTTCCGACCGGAACTTGTGGTCGAGCAGGCGCCCCGACCGGATGTCGCGCAGTTTGCACAGCACGTGGCCGCGTTTGTTGCCCGGGGTGAGATGGTGGATCTCCAGGATCCGGCAAAGCTCCTCGCCCATCTTCACCAGCATGCCCTTGCGCAGTCGCGTCGCTTGTATGGAACTCATCGGTCTCGGCTCATCCTTCGGTGCTGATCCGTCGATTGTAGTCCAGGCCCGCCCGGCCCGGCCCGACGAGCGGCCCGGCGGCCGGGGTTTTCCGCCAGCGACCGTTCGGCGCTACTATCAGGACTATGGCCTGGGACCCGACGCGCGACCTGCTGGCCATGCAGGAGCGCCTCGAGAACCTGTTCGGACGCTGCACGCCGGGCTGGATGCCGGCGGTCGACCTCGCCGAGTTCGCGGATCGGTACGTGCTCTCGATGGAGCTGCCGGGCCTGCGCCGCGACGACGTGACGATCGAAGTGCAGGACCACACCCTGCGCGTGCACGGTCAGCGACGCAACCAGCCCACCTGCCCGGATCGCTACCTGCAGTTCGAGCGTGGCTACGGCGCCTTCGCCCGCGCCTTCCAGTTCAACACCCCGGTCGATGCCGAACGCGTCTCGGCCGACCTGTCCGACGGCGTCCTCACCGTCGTCGTCCCGAAGGCCGAGGCGCTCCATCGCCAGATCGACATCGCCTGACATCGTCCGCCATGAGAAAGACACTCGTCGCCCTCGTCCTCCTGTTGCCGATTGCGGGATTTCTCACCGGGTTCATCATCGCCGGCCGGGCCGAGAGCCAGGCGCCGGCCACGACCGGTGACGGGCGCCCGGCCGCGTCGCCGGCGGCGGCGATCGCGCAGGCGACTGGTGCGTTGCCGAACCTCTCGGACATCGCCGAGCGGGCGATCGGCGCGTCGGTCAACATCTCGTCGACGCGCTACGTGCAGATCGACCCCTTCTTCCAGCGCTACTACGGTACCGACGCCGTCCAGCCCCAGACGAGCCTGGGGTCGGGCGTGGTGGTGTCGGCCGACGGCTACGTGCTCACCAACAGCCACGTCATCGGCAACGCGGCCGACGAGATTCGCGTGACGTTTGCCGACAATCGCGAGCTGCCGGCCCGGATCGTCGGTACCGACGACTGGACCGACTTGGCGGTGGTCAAGGTCGACGCGACCGGCCTGCAGCCGCTGCCCTGGGCCGACTCGTCGCAGGTGCGGGTGGCCGAGTGGGTGCTGGCCATCGGCAACCCGTTCTCGTTTTCGCAGACGGTCACGCTCGGCATCGTGTCGGCCGTCAACCGCGAGGATCCGATGAGCCCGCGCGGGTTCATCCAGACCGATGCGGCCATCAACCCCGGCAACTCGGGCGGCGCGCTCATCAACAGCCGAGGCGAGCTGGTCGGCATCAACACGCTGATCTACAGCGAGACGGGCGGCTACCAGGGCATCGGCTTCGCCATTCCGGCCAACATGGCGCGCAATGTCATGGACCAGCTCATCCGCACCGGTGAGATCGTCCGCGGCTCGATTGGCAACCTCAGCTATCGCCTCGTCGACGCCGAGACGGCGCGCATCGTCGGGCTGCCGGAGGCGCGGGGCGCCCGGATCTTCCAGATGTACCGGAGTGACCCGGCGTATCGCGCCGGCCTGCTGCCGAACGACATCATCGTGCGCTTCAACGGCGAGGCCGTGCGCGACCCGGGCCACCTGCAGAATCTGGTCGCCAGCGCGCGCATCGGATCGACAGCCACCGTCGACGCCGTCCGGCCCGGCCGCAACGGCGGTGCGTTCACGGCCGAGGTCCCGGTCGCGCGCCTGCGTCCCGCGCGACGCCGGTTCTGAGTTCAGGATCCCGACACGCCCGGGTGCCCCGCCCAGACGACGCGCCACGCCCGATCCGTTCCGACGCGAA
>DATKDF010000216.1:0-16766 GCA_035512795.1 Vicinamibacterales bacterium | reverse complement strand
GCGCGCGACGGCGGCCGGCGTCGTCGTCTGTGCGCTGGCGCTTGCGCGCAGTGTCACCGACGGCTTCGGCCTGGTGGACGAAAGCTGGTTTCTCCAGGTGATCGCCCGGCTTCGACACGGTGACGTGCTGTATCGCGACGTGTTCCTCGGCACGACGCCGCTGTCGGCCTACGTGACGCTCGCCGTCAGTCACCTGGTCGGTATCGAAATTCTAGCTGTCAAGATCGTGACCAACGCCTGTTTCGCCGTCACGGCCGTGCTGGCGATGTGCCTCGCGCGACGGGCCGGCGCGTCGTCGCTCGGGGCCATGGCGGTCCTGGCCGCGACGTTCGTCTGGGGCCGGCCGTACGGCAACCCGCCCTACACGCCGATGGCCACGGCGCTGTTGCTCGCCGCCGCGCTGGCTGGTCGCTGGAGGGCTGGCCGGGCTCTCGGTTGCCGCCAAGCAGAACGTCGGCCTGCTCGCGCTGGCTGCGGTCGGGCTCGCATGGGTCGCCGGAGGCCGGCCGGCGTCCAGAGCGGGCGCGTCAGCAGTCCTCGTCGGCTTCGCCGGTGCCGCCGGCCTCGTGCTGGTACCAGTCGCCTGGTCCGGCGGGTTGCCGGCTCTTTGGGACTACGGGTTTGCGGGCAAGGGCGGGTATCTGACGCTCGGCGGCGTCTCGTTCGCTGAAAGCCTCCGCGGCTGGCTGGCGGCTCTCGCCGCACCGATCTCGGGCCCGAGTCTCGGCACAGCGCTCCACGGCGTCGTCCTGATCCTGCCGCTGGCCGTTCTGGCCCTCGCGGCCGTGCGTGCGCGCTCGCTCGACACTCGCACCTGGATCATCGTCCTGTTTGCCGTGCTCGCCACGCTGACCGCCCTGCCGCGGTGGGATCGGTTTCACATGGCACATGCGGTGCCGCTGCACGCGGTCGCGCTGGCCGCGTTGGCGTCGCGGGCCAGGGCGATCTCGACGACGCCCGCGCGACGGCGCACCGGTCGCGCCGCAACCGTCACCAGCCTGGCGATCATCGCAATCGGACTGGTCGTCGCGCTTCACCCGGCCGGGGCGCTCCTCGGCGAGGGTCGTGAGCCGTCCCGGCTGACGCACTTTCGCGGTCCCCTCATCGCGCCGGCCACGGCGGCAGACCTCGAGGAGGCCGCCGGCCGAATCGCCCGGGAGGCGGCCGGGCAACCCGTGTTCATCCTGAGTCTCGAGGCCGGCTTCTGGCACCTGGCGAGCGGCGTGCCCAACGCCACGCCGTTCGACATTCCGGCCACCACCTCGCTCGGTGCAACCGGAGTAACATGGCTTGCCGATCGGCTGGCCGACGGCCGGATCCGGCAGGTGTGCGTCGATCGACGACGACAGGATCGGCTGGTCCTCGTCGACCTGGCGGCATTGGTTGACGCCACATTCGATCGCGGTGCAGACGTCGGACCGTGCACGTGGTACCGATTCAGGGAACAACGATGAAAGCGACGCCCGAAACCATTCAGTATCAGCGCGAGTACTTTACCGGCGACGGCCGGACCGGGCGCATCGCGCTTGGCGAGACCCCGTGTGTCCGGCGACACTTCGCGAAGACGATCGACCCGCTTGGGCTGCGGTCGGGCGCCCGCGTGCTCGAGATCGGCTGCGGCATGGGCCGCTTCACGCGGATGCTGCTCGACCGGGGCTTCGAGGTCACCGCACTCGATCTGTCGCCCTATCTCATCGAGCGCCTGCGCGCAGAACTGCCGGGTGCCGACCGGTTGACGGCGGTTGCGGGCCGCGCCGAAGACATTCCGACCCTCGTCTCGAGCCGCTTCGACGCCGTCGTCGGCTTCTTCTTCCTGCACCATCTTCGCGGTTTCGATGACACGTTCGCCGGCGCCCGCGCGGTGCTCGGCGACGAGGGCCGCATCGCATTCTGCGAGCCGAACGCGTTCAACCCGCTCGTCTACCTGCAGGTGACGTTCACCCGGGGCATGTCGTGGAGCGGCGAGCCCTCCATTCCGTTGATGCGTCCGTCGGTGATCTTCCCGGCGCTCGAGCGGCAGGGGTTCGCCCGCCTCCGGACGGAGCTGTACGGCGCCCTGCCGCCCGTCGTCGCCAACACGAAGGCCGGCGCCGCCGCCGAGCGGGCCATCGAGTGGCTGCGCCCGCTCCGTCCCTTCAGCGCCTACCGGATTTTTGCCGGACAGGTCGCCTCGCGACGGTGAGCAAGGCCGGGGGCGACGCGGGCTGATCGGTCGCACCCAACGTGGCGGCGCGCGGCTTCCACGGCGCGACGCGCGCGGGTGCGGTCGCGGCGCTTCGCAGCTGACCGTCAGGCGCCTGTGCGTTCGCGTTGAATCGCCTGGCGAATGCGATCGACCGACGGCCACCCGGCGCGGCGGCCGTCCTCTTCATACATGCGGCAACCGTACACGAACCCCCGGCCGTCGGCCGGCGCAACATCGATGTCTTCGCCGTTGATGCGGATGGTCGGAGAGCCGGGAAAGCACTTGGCTTCGGCATCGGTCGTCCCGCGCACGCGAATCATCTCGACCTCGGCCGGCAGCCGCTCGAGCGCAAGGGCGGCAATGAGGTTGTCGAGCGCCTGTGGGTACGACGGGCACCCGTCGAAGTAGTACAACTCGATTGTCATCCGGTTCGCTTCCGTTTGAGAGTCGCGGCTGGTTGCCGCCGGAAGGGGATCGGCCCTTCGTCGACGACCGGGCAGCGCGGCAGATCCCCATGATCGCGAAGCGCTTCGTCGCAGCGCCTGCGCGCTTCGATGAGAGAGCGGCGGAACGCCCGAAGTTCTGCGAGGCGCTCGTCGACCTTGGACAGCCGCGTCGTGATGAGGGTGCGAACCTGGCGACAGCGTACGTCGCCTGAGACGTCGGCCTGAAGCAGGTCTCGGATGTCGTCGAGCGAGAAACCGACGGCCTGCGCGCGTCTGATGAACGTGAGCCGCGCGGCGTCGTGCTCGTCGTACAGACGGAACCCGCCGCTCGTCCGGGCCGGGGCGTCGATCAGGCCGGCACGCTCGTAGTAGCGCAACGTGTCGGCCGACAGGCCCGTCCGGGCGGCCAGCTCTCCGATGCGGTAGGTGCGGGTGGGGGCCACGGTCATTCAGGGGGCGGTCAGCCCCGGGGAGTATCGAATCTGGAGTCGACTCCAGAGTCAAGTCCCCGTGCCTCCCGGCTCGCCTGGCGACGCGCGATATGATCAACAGTCAGTCGTGTCTGGTCGAATCCTCGTCATTTCCGGTGCCGGTGTCGCCGTAGTCGCGGCCATCGGCCTGCTCGTGCTTGTCGTCGGGCGGACCGCGCCGCCCGAACCGGTAGCCGACGCACCGGCGGCCACGGCGACCCCGCCCGCGGGGGCCGAGCCGGTGCCCGAACCGGAGCCGGCCGCACCGCGCCGGCCGGCCGCCGCGCCCGGCGAGCCGGCCCCACCTGTTCCCGTGGCTCCAACCACCGGCACACTCCGGATCGTGAGCGACGTACCCGACACGAGCGTCTTCATCGATCGCAGGTTCCTCGGCGCGGCGCCCGTCATGGCCGCCGACCTCGCGCCCGGCACGTACACGCTGCTGCTCTCGGCAACGGGCTACGAGGCGATTTCCGAGACGGTCGAGGTCGCGCCCGGTGAGCGCGAGATTTCGGTGAGCTTCAGGGAGATTCGCCTCGAGGCTTCGGTCGTCGTCGTGCACAAGCACCGGCTCGGGTCCTGCCGGGGCACGCTGTCGGCCACGCCGAAGGGTCTCGTCTACACCACCGACACCCGCGACCACGCGTTCTCTGTGTCACTCACCGGCGTCGAGACGTTCGAGGTGGACTACCTCCAGAACAACCTGCGCGTGAAGATCCGCGGGGGCCAGACGTTCAACTTCGAGGACCCGGACGCCGACCGCGACCGGCTTTTCGTCTTCCACCGGGACGTCGACAAGGCCCGCCAGCGCCTGATGGCCGGCGGGCGGTGAAGACGCCGGGGGTCTTTTCGCAGGGTGACCCTCCTGTCTGCCGCGGGTGACAGTGGCCGGCGCGATTGTCGAAATTCCCTGGGCAAGGGCGCTGGCCTTGATCTTGCTCACGCCTGTGCCCGGGGGTCGTCATGTCAGCTCCAGCTCGCAGCGCGGCGCTCATCGGTCTCGTCTCGATCACGCTCACGTCGGTCATCACCGCGCAGTCCGGTCAGTCGCCTCAGGTCCCCGCGTTTCGGAGTCGGGTCGTCCTTGTGCCCATCGACGTGCACGTGGTCGATTCGCGCGGCCGGCCCATCACCGGCTTGCGGCAGGACGAGTTCACCGTCCTCGAGGACGGCCGCCCCCAGACCATCACCCACTTCTCGCATCAGGCGTTGACGCCACAGGAGCCGGCCGCGGGACCGGGCCCGGCGTTCCGGCAGGCGTCGGGACCCACGCTCCTGCCGCAGCAGCAGCGCATCTTCCTGATTCTGCTCGGCCGCGGGCGGCTGCAGTATCCGGCGCGCGGCGTTGACGGCATCATCACGTTCGTCAAGGAGCAGCTCCTGCCGCAGGACCAGGTCGCGATCATGGCCTGGAACCGGGCGACGGGATTCACGACCGATCGCGCGAGGCTTCTCGGCGTCCTCGAGCGTTTCAAGCGTGACCACGAGAAGATCGAGACCTGGTACCGCGAGGAGGAACGTTCGCTCGCCGGCCTCTTCGGCGTCGTGACGCCGCCGCCGGGCATCCAGCAGCGAATCGACGACATCTTCGACGTGGGGTCGAGGACGGTCCTGCCCGACCCCTTCTCGGACGTGCCGTCGGTCGCGAGCGCGCAACGTCAGGTCGCAGGCGACCTCATGCGGAACGACCTGATGAGTCTGTTGGCGGCGCCCGAGTCGGCCGACAGGTACCTGTCGGGCGACACGCCGGCAGCGGGTGACCTGTCGTTCGTCGAGTTTGTCGAGCAAAGCAGTCAGACGCTCCTGGATCTGTCGCGTCTCTACAGCGCGGTGACGTACCTGCGCTATCTCGAAGGCGAGAAGCACGTGCTGTTCCTGACCGAGAACGGGCTGTTTCTGCCCGGTGGGCCCACCGGACTTGGCGCCATGGCGGCCGACTCGCGCGTCGGTATCAGCGTCATTCAGACCGGCGGAATCACCGGTTCGGGGCTGCCGCCGTCCGACGCCCGCGCTTCAGGCGGCGGTCCGCTGCGGTCGATCTCCGACGGAGTCCGGATGGAAGGCTATCAGACCGCCCGCATGCCCCTGTTCATGGCACAGGTACTTCGCGATCTGGCTGAGGCGACCGGTGGCGTGGCCTCGATCTTCCGGCCGGCCTCCCAGGGGCTGACGCGGGTCGATCACCTGACGCGTTCCGGCTACCTGCTTGGCTATCAGCCGGCCAACCAGGACTGGGACGGCCGGTTCCGGAAGATCGAAGTCAAGGTCTCGCGCCCCGGCGCGCGGGTCGTCGCGCGGAGCGGGTACTACGCCCGCGACCAGCTCGTGCCGATCGACCGGCGTCAGTTCCTGACCTACACGCGCATCGCCGCGGCCGGTGGTCTCGCGCGGGACGTGCCGGACATCACGCTCGAAGTGTCGAAGGTGGAGCCGGATCGCAGGCGCAACCTCGTGGCGATCACGGTCAGCCTCGACGCGACCGACGTGCGGTTCCGCGACGAGGGCGGCCGGCACGTCGCGTCGCTCGAAGTCGCGGCCTTCTGCGGTGACGGGCACGAGCGGCTGCTCGGCGAAAAGTGGACGACCGTCGACCTGCGTCTGACGCCGGAGTCGTTCGCGCGCTTGAAGCAGGAGCGCCTCACGTTTCAGATCGACGTGCCCATGTCGTCGGTTCCGCGCATGGTCAAGGTCGTCGTCTACGATTACGACGCCGACCGGGTCGGCAGCACGACGGCGATGCTCCGCTGATTCAACCTCGTACCGAGTTTCCGCCGACGACACCCGCTTTTCTGTGAGACAGCTTCGTGCCGGCTGCGGGACTGAGCGCGCAGGAGGTCGTCACCCGTCACGTGTTACGGTGTAGCGGGTCCCCGGCGGCAACCCGGACGGGGACGGGTCACGCGGGAGGGTTCACGCCAGTGCCGAGATTTCTGATCGAAGTGCCGCACGCGGGCGACGTCGGCGGTTGCGCGCGTGTTGTCGAGACGTTCCTCAAGACCGGCTCGCACTTTCTGACCAACGCCGACTGGGGCTGCCTGGACGGAGAGCACAAAGCGTGGCTTCTGGTAGAGGCGGCCGACAGGGACGAGGCCCGGGGCATCCTGCCACCGGCCTTTCGCGGCGACGCCAGAGTCGTCGAACTGAACAAGTTCTCGCTCGACGACATCGGCACGATCTTCCACCATCACGGCCTGCCCTGAATGGCGACTCGCCGTCGGCGCGCGGGGGCAACTTCTGCCAACAGGTTATGATGCTCAAGCATCACTATGGATGATGCTAAAAGATGCTCTTGTCCGGACAACCTTCAACATGGGCGTGCCCCCCAACTCCTCCCTCGACAAGGCCCTGCAACTGGCCGCGCGGCTCGAAGACGAGGAGATGCTTCGAAAACTGTCGATGAGCCGGTGACCCGATGAAGATCGTCGATCTCAACCTGCTGCTGTACGCATCCAACGAGGACGCACCGCGCGAGGCACTCGAGACGGTCGACGCCTGGCTGAGCCAGCCGCTGACGACCGTCCTGCACCCCGGCGACGAGCACTGGACGATCCTGCGCCGGCTCATCGGTGAAACCGAAGCGGCCGGCAACCTGACGAGCGATGCCCACTTCGTGGGCTGGGGCGAGTTCCGCACCCCACATGTTCGGGTTCGATGCGCGGACGATGGTCGCGGAGCGGATGCCGTGGCTGGCGGATAATGGCCTCTCTCAAGGAGCCGTTTATGACCCGTCGCCTGTCGTACCTGTCGCTGTCGGTCCTCGTCGCTGCCGCCGGCCTGCTCGCCCGGCCCGCCCTGGCGCAAACGTCCGGTGTCGCGCTCGAAAGAGGCCGCGCGGTCGCCGGCAACTTCGCCGAGGGCGCGACGCCCGTGCGCTACACGATCGCGGCTGGCGAGGACACCTTCCTGTCTGGCGAGGTCAACCAGATCTCGGTCAACGTCGTCGTCCGGATTCTGGACCCGAAGGGCACGCCCGTCGGCCGGTTCAACGGCCCGTCGCGCGGTCCGGAGCGCTTCAGCCGCCGCCTCCGGCAGGCCGGCACCTATCAGATCGAGGTAGCGCCGTTCGAAAAGGCCACGGGCGACTACGCGATCACGCTGCTCCGCCTCGAGCCCCTCGAAAAGGACCCACGCAAGCTCACCGACCAGCTGCTGTCGCCCTACGCCGGCAACGACCGGCCCGGCGCGGCCGTCCAGGTGTGGCGCGACGGCCGAACCCTGTATTCAGCCGCCTACGGCATGGCCAGCCTGGTGCACGGGGTCCCGTTCACCACCAGCACGCGGACGAACATCGGCTCGACGTCGAAGCAGTTCACGGCCGCGGCCATCATGTTGCTGGCCCAGCGCGGCGCGCTGTCGCTCGGCGATGACGTCCGGAAGCACATCCCGGAGCTGCCGGCGTTCGATCAGACGATCACCGTCCGGCATCTCCTGACGCACACGTCGGGCCTGCGCGAGTTCCTCAACCTGCTCCTCATGTCCGGCCGGCGGCTCGACCACGGCGACTGGATCGATCGGCGGGAAATCATCGACATCGTGAAACGCCAGCCGGCGCTGCAGAACGCGCCGGGCGCCGAGTTCAACTACAACAACACCGCCTTCGGCCTGGCCGCCGTGATCGTCGAACGGACGTCGGGCGAGCCGTTCCATGAGTTCGTCCGGAAGAACATCTTCGAGCCGCTGGACATGACCCGGTCGATGGTCCGGCCGAGCCGCGAGCACATCGTGCCGGAGAGCTCCGAGGGCTACCGGATGGCCGACGACGGCTACCAGCAGACCGGCGACCTGGCCGGGGCCGTCGGCGCCGGGGGCATCTACGCGTCGGTCGAAGACCTGCAGCGCTGGGTCCAGAACTACGCGAGCCCGCGCGTCGGTACCGCCGGGATGTTCACGGAGATGATGACGCCGTTCACCCTCGCGGACGGCAAGTCCACGGGCTACGGCTACGGGCTCTTCATCGACGAGCAGCGCGGACTGAAGCGCGTGCACCACGGGGGCGCCGACGCCGCCCATCGCTCGATGGTCGTCTACTACCCGGACATCAACGCCGGGCTGACCGTCCAGAGCAACGACGCGACGTTCACCGCGAACGTGGCCTTCGATCTCGCCGAAGCGTACTTCGCCGACGCGATGAAGCCGCCCGCCGACGCCAGCGCCGCCACCGGCGGTACGTTCGATCCCGCCAGCTTCGACCCGCAGGCGTTCGATCCGTTCGTGGGCCGGTATGCGCTCGATGAGGCGCCCACGTTCATCCTCACGTTTTCGCGCGACGGCAGCACGTTCTACGCGCAGGCGACCGGCCAGCCACGGTTCCAGATCGTGCCGACCTCGCCGACGACGTTCCGGCTGCTCCAGGTGGAGGCGTCGGTGGAGTTCGAGCGGAATGCCGACGGCAAGGTGACCGGGCTCACGCTCGTGCAGAACGGCCGGCGGCACGGCACGCGGCTCGAGGAGGCGGCTCCGGCGCCGTGGAGGCCGACGGCGGACGAGCTCGAAGCCTTCGTCGGCCGCTACTTCAGCGAAGAGGTCGAGACGTTCTACACGCTGACGATCGAGGACGACGCGCTCGTCGTCCGGCACCGCCGGCTCGACCAGTTCCGGCTGCGGCCCGGCGAGGCGGATCGGTTTACGGGCGGCCCGTTCACCGTCGCGTTCGAGCGCGACCGCAACGGGCGCGTGATCGGCTTCTACCTGGCCAACGGCCGGACGCGCGACGTGCGGTTCGAGCGGGTGCGCTGATCGGCGGCGCCCAGGCACTTGTGGGATGCTCGCCCGCGCGCTGCTGGCGTTTCTGCTGCTTCCGGGGGTGGTGGCGTTCGTCGTGCCGGCGCTGCTCCTCGACGCGCCACCCTGGGCCCGGTCGTTTGACCCGGCCGGCTTCCTGCCGCTCACGCCCGGCGTCGTGCTCCTCGTCTGGTGCGTAACGGCGGTCTACCGCGACGGCGGCGGCACGCTCGCGCCGTGGGATCCGCCCCGCACGCTGGTCGTCTCAGGTCCCTATCGTGTGTCGCGCAATCCGATGTACGTCGCGGTCGTGCTCGTCCTCCTCGGCTGGGCGGTTGGCTACCGGTCGCCTGGATTGATGCTCTACGCCGTCATCGTCGCCATCGTCTTTCACGTGCGCGTGATCGTGCACGAGGAGTCCTTCCTCGAGCGCACGCATGGCGAGGCCTGGACCCGCTTTCGTGCGGCCGTGCCGCGATGGATTGGCGGCGCGCCCACGAGCGCGGCGCGCCAGACGCTCGGCTGGCTCGTAGCCGGACTGATCCTCGCCATCGGGACGCCCGTTCAGCTTGCGTTCGCGCGAGGCCTCGAGGGCTACCTGCTTCAGCCGGCCGTGCTCCTGGGGCAGGCGATGCCGTACCTGGTGGCGGCGTCTCTCTGGCTCCCGACGCGGGCCCGGCCGCTGCCGGCCATCGGCCGATGGACGGCCATCGCGCTCTGTGCCGCTGCCGGCGTCGTCTACGTGCCGATGCTCGCCGGATGGGTGCCGGTCGGCGGGGACATGGTGGCCGTGGCGTTTGTCGGCATCGCGCTCGGGACGACGTCGGTGGTGGTCCTGACCGCGGTCGTGGCACACGTCGCGGTCTTCGTCGGCCGGAAGCGAGCCCGGCGACGTCAGCCGGGCGCCGATGACTTCTGAATCCGGATCTCCACGGGTGCTCGAGCGCGAGGATGACTTTCTGTGCCGGGTCGTGGCGCAGGGCGATCTCGCGGACGTGAACTACATCCTCGATCTTCAGCCCGCGAGCGGATTCTCCCAGCGGAGGTCTGGAAACCTGGCGAAATCGCGATCGGTCGTCGCGAGGGTTGCCCCGTGCTCGAAGGCCAGCGCGGCCAGGACGGCATCCATCATCAACGGCCCGACGGCCTGCGTGTGCCCGGCCAGATCTCGCAGGACCGACCAGTGCCGATCGCCCGGTTCCAGGATGCTCACGGCCGGGTGCGCCAGCCACGAGTCAATGATCGCGCCGGCCTCGTCGATCGAAAATGGATACTCAAAGACCCGCGGGTGCGTCGTGATCCTGAGAAACGCCCAGAGCGTGATCCACGCGAGCCGAATGGGCGTTCTGCGCGACAGCGCGCGCTCGAGCCACGCGCGGGCGGCGGCGTGGTCAGCGGACCGCGGGTTGTAGGCGTGGATCAGGAGGTTGGCGTCGACCAGGATCATCGATGGAGCGGCCCCTCGAGACGTTCGAGCAGGTCGCCCACGTTGTCGACATTCAGGCCCGGTGCGAGGCGACCCAGGTCGCGTGTCTTCACCGCGAACGCCGTCCGCCGCCCTCTGCCGGCGTCCGACTGCAGGCCGAGGCGCAACGCGTCGTTCACCACGTCCTTGAACGGGCGCCCTGTCTTTCGGGCCCGGGATCGCAGCTTGGCGGCCACGTCCGGTTCGAGAGTCAGTGTCGTGCGCACATCATGATGCTACGAACCAGACATCATGATGTCAACCGGCGCCCGTGAACGGTGGCTGGGGCGCCTTCCCGGAAGACCCCCGGCGTCGTCTGCGCCTGATCACGCGATTCGGGCTACCATGCCGCCTGTTCGGAGTACAGGATGCAGGCAGGCACACGACTCGAGCACTACGAGATCATCGACAAGATCGGCCAGGGCGGCATGGGCGCGGTCTACCGGGCCGAAGACACGCGCCTGCGCCGGCACGTGGCCATCAAGGTCCTGCCGCCGGAACTGTCGGCCGATGCCGAGCGGCTGGCGCGACTCGAGCGCGAAGCGCAGCTCCTGGCATCGCTCAGCCATCCGAACGTCGCCGCCGTGTACGGGTTCGGCGGCGCGGACATTGACGACGGGGGCGTCCGGCGGCACATCGCCTTCCTGGTCATGGAACTGGTCGAGGGCCAGTCGCTGCACGAGCGGGTGGCCGCCGGGCCACTGCCGTGGCGCGAGGCCACCGAGATCGCCGCTGGGATCGCATCCGGTCTCGAGGCGGCGCACGAGCGCGGCATCGTGCATCGCGACCTCAAACCGGCGAACGTGCACCTGACCAACGACGGCGACGTCAAGGTGCTCGACTTCGGGTTGGCCAAAGCGTTCGATGCCGACGGCACGAGCGGCTCGCTGGAGCTGTCGGCCTCGCCAACCGTGCCTGCCACCCGGACCGGGATGATTCTCGGCACGGCCGCCTACATGAGTCCGGAGCAGGCGCGCGGCAAAGCCGTGGACAAGCGCGCCGACATCTGGGCGCTCGGCTGCGTGCTCTACGAGATGCTCACCGGGCGCAAGGCCTTCGAGGGCGAGACCATCTCGGATGTGCTGGCGGGCATCCTCAAGGAGCCGGTGGACTTCGCCGCACTTCCGCCGCTGCCGGCGCGCCTCCAGGCGCTGCTCGAGCGGATGCTGCAGAAGGATCCCAAACTGCGGACGCGCGACGTCGGCGACGTGCGGCTGGAACTGCAGGCGGCGCTCGGCGACCGGCCGCGCGCGGCGACGGCCGACGCGGCCGGCCTGTCGTGGCGCACGGCGGTGCCCGTGGCGGCCGCGCTGCTCCTCGCCGGGCTCGTGGCCGGATGGCTCGTGCGCGGCACGCCTTCCCCGCCGGCGGAGGCACGCGTCCTGCTCGCGCCCGACTCGGTCGCACTCGGCATCGACGCGCTGGCCATTTCGCCCGACGGCACGCAGGTGGCCGAATCGGCGCCGCCGACCGGCATCCGCCTGCGTAGCCTCGGCGACATGGCCTGGCGCCTGCTGCCGGACACGCAGGGGGCACCCGCGCTGACCTTTGATGTCACAGGCACACGTCTGTATTTCGCCCGTGGCATCGAAGTGCTGAGCGTGGGCATCGACGGCTCCTCGCCGCTCGTCGAGGCGACGTTCGAAGCGGGCACGCAGATCTACGCGCTGTACCGCGGCGCCGCCGGCGATGTACAGGCCTCGACCTGGCTCAAAGAGACGCGCATCGTACGTATCCCGGCCGGCGGCGGCGCCGAGGAACTGTGGCGCGGCTCCCTGGGCGACGCTTCTCGCCTCATCGCCACGACCGAGCTGGCGCCGGGCCGCTGGATTGCCTTTGCGGGCGTCCCGACGGGCTCGGACGGACTCGTCGTTGTGGGTACAGCGATCGCCGAGCCGACGCTGATTCTCAAGAGCTACCGTCACCCGCTGCACGTCGGCGACGGCGAGGTGCTCGCCGTCGACGAGCGCGGTCGTCTGGCGTCGGCGCGCCTCGATCCCGCCACGGGCGCCGTCGTGGCGCCGCCGGTCGTGCGGGTCGAGGGCCTGGCGCTTCTCAATGGCAGCGTGCCCGCGTTCGACGTCTCGGCCGGCGGCACGCTCGCCTACGTCGCGGGCCGCGTGGCCGAGGCCGGAGAGACGCTGGCGTGGCTCGATCGCAACGGCGGAGAGACGATGGCGACGGCACGCAAGGGCACGCACGACACGGACTCGCGGCTGGCACCCGACGGCCTGTCGCTGGCTCTCGAGGTGGCCGGCACCGAGACGTCGCCGATCTCGGTCTGGATCCACGACCTCGAGCGGGACGTGCGCGCCGCCCTCACGCCCGGCATCCGCGCCACCTTCCCGGTCTGGTCGCCCGACAGCCGCTGGGTGATCGCGCGCCTCGGCGACGGCATCGAACCGCAGGGCCTGTACGTCGTGCCGGTGGATCGCAGCGAGCCGCCGCGGCTGCTCGTCGCCGAGCCCGAGGGCAAGCGCCTGCTGCCGATGGACTGGTCGCCAGACGCGAAGTCGCTGCTATACGTGCAGAGCGCCACGCTGCAGCGAACGCGTGCCGCCGACAACGACGTCTGGCGGCTGCCGGTCGGGACTGACGGCGGCGACCCGGAGCCGTTTCTCGCGACCGGCGCCAGCGAGATCGACGCGCGTTATTCGCCCGATGGCCGCTGGGTCGCGTACGCGTCGGATCAAAGCGGCCAGTACGAGATCTATCTGCGCCCGGCCACCGGCGGCGGCGAGGTGCGCGTTTCGGCCGACGGCGGGCTCGACCCGGAGTGGAACCCGGCCGGAAGTGAGCTGTTCTTCCTGCGTGGGCGGAATCTGTACTCCGTGGAGGTGCGCGCCGACAATGCCCGGCCGGTGGGCGCCGAACGCCAGGTGCTCACCCTGCCCGAATCGGCCAAGGGCCGCTTCCTGCTCCCATCGGCCGACGGCCAGCGCTTCGTCGTTTCCCTGTTCGGCGACACCCAGCAGGCCAACGCCGTGCACGCCATCCTCAACTGGCGCCGGGACGCCGGCCGCTGACGGGAACCGGGTCCGCATCTCCGGACTGCCTTTCCTGAAATCCGTCCGCCAGGTTCGTTCGGGCCGGCCGCGCCCGATCGCCGAAATGCCCGGCATTGCCGTCGGCATCGAATTCGCACATGTCCACGCCGGAGGGTCGGCCGCGCCAGGTCACGCCCGAACGCGGTTCGCCAGCGTCACACATGCAGCGAGTTCTTGCCCGGGCCAGCCTGCTGGTCCTCATGACAATTCTGACGGCCGCCTGCGAGTTCCAGCAGGGCAGCAACCCGACAGGCCCGTCTACCGGTCCGTCGACGACACCGCCCGCGACGGGGTCCGGCTTCATCGGTACCTGGACGTCGGAGTCGGTCACCTCGGCCACCTCCTCGGACTGCGGCAACTTCGAATGGCGGGTGAACGAGCAGAGCGGTAACCGGATGAGCGGGGAGTTTGCGGCCACCTGTCTCGGCATTGCACAGCTCACGGGCGCCGCGACCGGCGAGATTGTCAATGACACGACGGTCAACATCATCGTCAACGGCACGGTGAACATGGCCGGGCTCAACTGCGCCTTCTCGCTCACCGCGAACGGCAAGACCGAAGCGGCCGACATCGTCCGCTTCCAGTGGTCGGCCACGACGTGCGCCGGCCCGTTTTCCGGCACCGAGACCGTCAGGCGCGGCAAGATTCCCGGTCTGCCGGGGCCACCCCCGCCCCCGCCACCACCGCCGCCGCCGCCACCGCCGCCCTCGACGGCGCCTCAGCCGTCGGCCGACGAAATCGATCTGCGCGACGTGACCTGGGTGCTCGGCCCGTCCGACGTGTGGGCCTGGCCGCAGACGTCGACGATCACGGGCACGAGTACCGTCCCGCACAACCTCTGCATCTGGCACACGCGGCTGGGGCAGTGGCCGTCGACGATCTTTTTCAACGACCCGAACACCCTGGTCGAAGGCAACCAGTGGGTGATCGCGAAGATCGGCGGCCGCTGGTATGGCGGCGCGGCCGAGTGGTACCGGCCGGGTCAGGCCTGCAAGGACGTCACGGCCGAGAACATCGCGGCCGACGCGTTCTACTACGACGAGCAGGAGCCGCTGCGTTCGTGGCGGCCGGCGGTCGGGGAAGAGTTCGGCCTGATGTCGACGACGCCGGCCCGCGCGTGGCCCGCCATGCGGACGCTCGACGAGCGTACCAACGTCGTGCTCGTCCGCTGGGGCGGCTGAGGGCCATCAGGCATGGAGACGTCGACGGTCGCGATGTCCGGCCCGGCGTGCGGCGCGGGAGCCGCATTCCTGCGGCCTGCTACTGCTTCAGCCGCAGCGCCGCCAGCCCGCCATTCATCTGCACGACGATGTGCTGCCGGCCCTGGTGCATGTAGGTGACCATCCCGTAGCGGATCGGCCGCGGCGCCTTGACGCGACCAACTTCCCGCCCGGTCTTCTTGTCCACCGCGAACACGTACGCCGTGCCGTCGCTCCCCTCACCGGAGTAAAGCAGCATTGACGGCGTCGCGATGATTGCCGCCTGGCGGCCCGTGCCCGTGTTGCCGATGTCGATGCCCTTCAGCGCCGGGTTGTTCCTGTACCGATCCGGCGTCTCCCCGATCGGAATCCACCAGAGATGCTCGCCCGTCTTCATGTCGATCGCCGTGATCTTGCTGTACGGCGGCTTGAAGATCGGCAATCCCTGAACGGACGAGCCGCCGCGCACCGACCCGGCCGCCGCCCAGTCGACGAGCGTCGTGCCCGCCGGCTGATCGACCTGCTTGTCGCGCTCGGCGCCGGGGATCATCAGACGCGACGAACAACCCTTCTGCGACGGCACGTAGATGATACCGGCCTCGGGATCGACCGCCGGCGTGCCGTCGATGTTCGTGCCGCCGACGTCGCCCGGACACCAGAGCGCGCCCTGCTTGCCGAGGTCGTTGTCCCGGTGCAGCGGCGGCTGAAAGAACGGACCCCAGACGTACCGTTCGTTGAGCAGTTGGAGCGCCTGCGCGCGCAGTTCCGGCGTGAAGTCGATGAGCTGGTCCTCGGGCAGGCCCTGCATGTCGTAGGGCGCCGGCCGTGTCGGATGCGGCTGCGTCGGCGAGAGCTTCTCGCCCGGAATGAGCCCCGCGGGAACCGGCTTCTCTTCGATCGGCCAGATCGGCTCGCCTGTCACGCGGTTGAACACGTACAGGAATGCCTGCTTGGTCGCCTGCGCGATGATCGGCACCGTCCGGCCGTTCATCTGGACGTCCATCAGCACGGGACCGGTCGAGGTGTCGTAGTTCCAGATGTCGTGATGGACCAGCTGGTAGTGCCACTTGCGTTGGCCCGTGCGGACGTCGAGCGCGATGAGGCTCGTACTGAACAGGTTGTCGCCCGGCCGGTGGCCGCCGTAGAAGTCCATCGTGGCGCCGTTGGTCGGGATGTACACGAGGTTGTTGGCCGCGTCAGCCGCGAGCGGCGCCCACGACGAGATGTCGCCCGTCGTCTTCCACGCGTCGTTCTCCCACGTCTCGTGGCCGACCTCGCCCGGCTTCGGGATCACGTTGAACTTCCACAGGAACTTCCCGGTCTTCGCGTCGTAGGCGAGGATGTCACCCGGCACGTTCTCCTCGCGCGACTGGTAATACCCCTGCTCGGCCGAGTTGCCGACGATGACCACGCCGTTGACGACGATGGGCGGCGATGAACTCGTGATGTAGCCGCGCTCGAGCGGAACGCCCTTGTCCGGGTCGAAGGGATGGCCGAGGTCCTGGAGCAGGTCGACCGAGCCGGTCGTCGGGAAGCCCTCGAGGGGAATCGCGCCGCCGAAGCCCTCGAGCGGCTGGCCCGTCTTCGCGTCGAGCGCGTGGAGGAAGAACGCCGGCGTGATGACGTAGACGACGTCGCGCCCGTCGATCCGCGCGTGCGCCACGCCCTTGCCGTGGTTCTTCCGCATCGAATACTCCCAGCGGAAGGTGGAGGGCTCGCGGAACGTCCAGAGCGTCTCGCCCGTGCCGGCGTCGATCGCCACCACGTAGCGGCGATCGCCGGCCACCGTGATGAGCATGCCGTCGACGTAGATCGGAATCGGGCGCGCCAGCACGTCGCCGAAACTGGCGCCGTTCCACTCCCAGCCCACTTCGAGGTTGCCGAAATTGGCCGGCGTGATCTGGTTGAGCCGGGTATACCGCTGGTTGCCGGCGTCGCCGCCGATGAACGACCAGCCGCCGTCGGATTGCTGCGTCAAGGCCGTCGTGGCCAGCGTCCCCACCGCGGCGGCGAGCGTGGCGACAAATGCCCAGGGTTTCAGGGATCGGATCTGAGTGCGCATCCTGCCTCTCCGTGCGTGTCCGTGTGTGGCCGAATCATACCGGAACCGGCGCCCGACGGTCTCGACGCGACGCTTTGGCCCCCGGGTCGGGCCGGGCAGGTGCTCTGGATGCTCCTGCGCCAGGTCTTCGTGCTGGCGGTCGTGGGCCTCCTGTCCGCTCTGCGCGAGTAG